>NZ_QFGA01000002.1:370961-741922 GCF_004369205.1 Pelotomaculum schinkii
TTGAGATAGAGCAAAAACTAAGGTGATTGAGGTAACGGCCAAATTTTCGATCATGGTGTGGAGGTGATACGATGGCTAATACTGAAGAAACTGTGGCTTTGGCGCAGGTAAAACTCCCCGTTTATGGTATGACTTGTGAACATTGTGTACGGCGGGTTGTCAAAGCTTTGGAGAAGCTTCCTGGTGTGGCTGACGTTCAGGTGTCTTTGGCAGACGCCAAGGCGACTTTTCACTTTGCTCCGGAGCAGCTTGACCTGTCAGCAGTACGGGAAGCGATTGAAAAAGCGGGTTATTCGACCGACATCCCCCTTCCCGCGACAGGCCAGGAAGAAATCACGATCCCTGTTTACGGCATGACCTGCGAGCACTGTGTACGGCGGGTGACCAAAGCGCTTGAGAAATTACCGGGTGTGGAAAATATCCGGGTTTCTTTGGCTGACAGCAAAGCTCTATTTGATTTTGACAGAAATCAGGTTAGTACGGAAGACATAACCCAGGCGATTGAAGAAGCCGGATATTCGACCAGGCCTGCTCCAGTAGAAGCGGCAGCGGAACAACCCCCACCAGAAGCAGCCGGGCTGCCTGACCCATTGATACTTCCTGAGACTGTCAGTGACAATCCTTCAATTGACCCGGGCGACCATGCTCAAAAAAAGCAGTTTAAAGTTCGCGGCATGACCTGTGCCAACTGTGCCTTAACAATAGAAAAAGGCGTGGGCAAGATGAAGGGGGTGAAATCTGCAGCGGTTAATTTTGCTTCAGAAAAGTTAACGCTGGAATTAGACCCCTCTGTTGTCTCACAAGAGGATATTTTGGCCAAGATTAAAGACCTGGGCTATGGGGCCCAAAGTGAGGATAGTGAAGGCGGCAAACAGCAATTTAAAGTAAGCGGGATGACCTGCGCCAATTGTGCCTTGACCATCGAGAAGAAACTAAAAAGTACTCCCGGTGTACACATGGCTGCAGTAAACTTTGCCAATGAGACGGTGACTGTAGAATTTGATCCCCAAACATTAACTTTAAATGATGTCTTTGAACAGGTCAGGGACGCCGGCTATATTCCCCTGAAGAACAAGGACGAAGACCCGGACGATCGCAGTGCGATCATAGAGCGCAACTGGCTCATTTTCAGTGTGATCCTATCTGTGCCTATTATGCCGCTCATGTTTCTCCCCATGTCGAGGCCCACAATGTATACGATCCTCACCCTGGCCACCATTGTGCAGTTTACGGCGGGCTGGACCTTTTATCGCGGCGCTTACCACGCCTTGAAAAATCGCTCGGCAAATATGGATGTCCTGGTTGCCATGGGGATTACAGCCGCTTACGGGTATAGTCTGATGACGACTTTGCACATGTTCTTTCCCAACCTTTTCTTCGAAGGGCCAAATTTCTTTGACACGTCGGCTTTGCTGATTACCTTTGTGCGTTTCGGGAAATATTTGGAGGCTAAAGCAAAGGGCCGCGCCGGTCAGGCGTTAAAACGGCTGTTGGAGTTACAGGCCGATAAAGCGCGCCTGCTGATAAACGGCGAAGAAAAGGAAGTAGCCGCGGCTGATCTAAAAACCGGCGACGTTGTAATTGTTAAACCCGGTGAAAGAATACCGGTTGACGGCGAGATTATAGAAGGACAAGCCAGCATCGACGAGTCCATGCTGACCGGGGAGTCCATTCCCGTTGACAAGGGAGCCGGGGATCCTGTCATCGGGGCTACCATTAACCGTTCCGGCAGCATTAAAGTGCAAACTGCCAAAACAGGCAAAGACACGGTGCTTTCCGGGATTATCAAAATGGTGGAGGACGCCCAGGGGGTTAAACCGCCAATCCAGCGCTTGGCCGACACGATCTCCAATTATTTCGTTCCCGCAGTGGTAACCCTGGCCCTGATCACTTTCCTGATCTGGTATTTTGCCCTGCACAGTACCTTTGTTTTCGCCTTTACAGCAGCGATTGCCGTGTTGGTCATCGCCTGTCCCTGCGCGTTGGGGCTGGCGACTCCGACGGCCATCATGGTCGGCAGCGGCGTCGGCCTTAACCGCGGCCTTCTCTTTAAATCCGCAGCGGTGCTGGAAGCCATCTCCAGCTTACAGGCCATCGGTTTTGACAAGACCGGGACACTCACAAAAGGTACTCCTGAGGTTACGGATATCATTGCGGTTAATCCCTTCAAAGAAAAAGGCCTCTTACAAATAGCGGCAGCCGGAGAAAACCCCTCCATCCATCCCCTGGCTCAAGCGGTCACAAGTCGCGCCAGGAAAGAAGAAGTAGAAATCTTGGAAGTGAAGGATTATCAAGAGGAGAGCGGTTACGGGATAGCCTGCTCTTACCAGGGGCAGCCTTTGCTTATAGGCAATATCAAGCACATGCGGAAACACGGGATAGATGTAAGCGCTGTCGAAGAGGAATACACGCGCCTGGCGCAAGAAGGAAAGACGACGATGTTTGTCTCTCTTGACGGCCGCGCTATCGGGTTGATTGCCTTGGCCGACGTCCTTAAAGAGAGCGCCAGGGAAGCGATCAAACGCCTGCACGGACTGGGCCTTAAGACTTTCATGATCACCGGGGATAATAAGAAGGTGGCCCATGTAGTCGGGCAGGAGGCCGGTATTGATGAGATTGCCGCCGAGGTCCTGCCCCAGGATAAGATCAATACCGTGAAAAAATATCAGGAACAAGGGCTCAAAGTGGCCATGGTCGGCGATGGCATTAACGATGCCCCCGCCCTGGCTAAAGCCGATATCGGGATCGCCATCGGGTCAGGCACCGACGTGGCCAAGGAAACAGGCGATGTTATTTTGGTGCGCAATGACCTCCTTGATGTGGAAAGGGCGATCCGCTTAGGCAGGAAAACCTTAAATAAAATCAAACAAAACCTCTTCTGGGCTTTGATTTACAACGTGATTGGCATTCCTGTGGCAGCCGGCGTCCTTTATCCCATAACCGGAAAACTCCTGCCGCCGGAATGGGCCGGGCTGGCGATGGCCTTTTCCTCTGTATCCGTGGTGACCAATTCCCTGCTCCTTAGCGGATACGGCAAGAAATTAATCGATTAAGCTTATTTTCCCGCTGCTGCTTGGACCTCTTTGGAGATCACGCGCCGCCTCCTTTCATAAATGTCCTTAGATTCAAGTTCATAAAGCTCCCTGCATATATATAATCTGCCGGTTCATACTACCTTTGCCATATAGATGGACATAACACTGCGCTTGCGCTTCAACCTGATATAATTAGGGGATTTTGCGGAAAGTAAAATCCGGTAAAATAAGGAGTGGAAATCATATGGTTTTTCATTATTGTCCCATGGAGCCGGTTAAAACATCGTTTAACTTCTAAAGTATTGTTGAGGAATATATATAATGGGAGAAATATTTAGTTTGGAATGGATACCGGCAACCGCCGGTTTTTCGGGATGTGTGCTTTATTCGAAGTTAATCGAACGACTTTGGCTTGATGTTCGTAAATTACGAATTCCACTTAACAGACTGCCGGCATCTTTCTCGGAATTCCGTATTGCGCTTTTTAGTGATATTCATCTGGGTTTTTTCTTTTCGGGAAAAGATCTATCATCAGTTGTAAAGGTAGTTAATGAACTGAACCCGGACACGATCTGTTTTACCGGTGATTTTCTAAACTCGGTTTCTTCCTTGAAGGCGCTTGAGTCAGGGGTTGCAGCTTTGGCAGAATTGACAGCTCCTTTTGGAAAGTATGCTGTTTTGGGAAACCATGACTATATGGCAGGTCCAAATCATGTGATCAATGGTTTGGAACGGGGCGGCTTTCACGTGCTTATCAATAAGCATGCAGCAATACAAAAAGACGGTGACAGGTTATTTCTAACCGGGCTTGACAGCATTTCGAAAGGCAAGCCTAATCTGGAAACAGCTATTCATGGAATACCTGAAGCCGCCTGCAACATTCTACTGGCGCATGAACCCGATATAGCTGATGCAATCAGCAAATTTCCGGTAAGTTTACAGCTTTCCGGCCACAGCCACGGCGGCCAGGTACGGCTTCCGTTCATTGGTCCGGTAATCACCACGGGACTGGGGAGAAAATACCACTCCGGTATTTACAAGATAAATGAGTTAATACTTTATACCAATAGAGGATTGGGGACAACAGTTCTTCCGGTCCGTTTCATGTGCCGGCCCGAGATAACAATTATTACGCTGGCGCATAACCTTCCCTGAAAGCATTCCAGTAAGCTAACCGCGAACTGGACAGTTTTTGCTATAAGATGGCCGCTTCAGGAATATTGACGCACCCTTCGGCTCGAAAAAAGAACCCAAGCGCTGAATATCTAAAAGCAGATAGGGAAAGCTAACACTAATATTCAATCCGGAGGGCTATATGATGAGGGGAACCTATTATGATCCCGGTAAAATGGAGTCGAGAGCCATCGATATAGTTGACAACGTCCCTTTAAATGCTACAGAACTCGCCGCACTTTGGAATACGTATATGCATTATACGATGTTTGTCTGGATCTTTAAACACTTCAGCCAGACAACTGAGGATAATGAAGTAAGGATGATAATGGAGGACGCTGTTAATATATGCAGCAAGAGAGTAGACAGGGTTATTGAACTCTTTAATAATGAAAACCTGCCCATACCATCCGGTTTTACCGATAACGACGTGAATCTGAACGCTCCCCGGCTTTTTACGGATCCTTATTACCTCTATTATATGGTTAACGCGAATAAAATCGCGATCGGGATAAACGGGTTGTCTTTTGTAACCTCCGGGCGCGCTGATATTCGTGATTTCTATGATCATTGTATCAATTCAAGCATCCACCTATATAACAATACGGTTAACCTCCTATTATCAAAAGGCATATATATCAGGCCGCCTATCGTAACCACTTCAAAAGAAGTCGATTATGTAAAGAAACAAAATTTCTTAGGCGGGTTCCTGGGTGAGCGAAGGAGTCTTCTAGCCCAGGAAATATCGGCGCTTTTTTATGGCATTATCACCAATAACATCGGCAAAAGGTTATTAATGGGATTCAGACAGACGGCCAGATCCGGCCAGGTACGAAAATTTATGGACCGGGGAGTAAACCTGTCAAGCAGATTAATAGATACTTTCAGCTCATCTCTAACCCGTGAAGATGTGCCCGATCCAGTGCAGTGGGATTTCATGGTTACGGATTCAACAACCCCGGTTTTTTCAGATAAGTTTATGATGTATCATACCACGCTGATTATTTCCGCCGGTATATTAAACTACGCCGCGTCAATGGCAACAAGCCCGCGGCATGACTTAGCGGGCCATTACACAAAAGCTCTGGCTGAAGTGGCCAATTATCTTGAAGACGGTATCAATATCCTTATTGACAACGGCTGGTACGAAGAGCCGCCCAGAACTGTAGATCGCAGGGAACTGGTAAACGAGCCAAAACATTAAAAATAAAAGGGCTTTATTTAGATAAGGATTATCGGGTTCAATTTACTCTACGTATGTGATTTGTATACCCTTCTCTTTGGAAAGGGTACTGGCCAGGCTGGCCATATTTATTAAATTATCAACAGCAGTAGTAAGATAAGAGTCTGATGTACCGACCCTATGTCCTCTTGCTATACCGGCAACAATGGTTATCGGTACTCCACGCTCTTTTGTTGATACTTCTATTTTGTTAATTATCTTAATGGCCCATTCTCTAGAGCATTCAATATCTTCCGTGGTAACCGCCATAAATTCATCACCCGCATAACGCCCGGGAAAGTAAACACCATTTTCCGTACTTTCCGAAAGTAATCTTCCTATAATCTTCAGGCAGGTGTCTCCCCTGACGTGACCGTACTTTTTATTGATATCTCCGAAATTATTGATATCGAAGAAGATAATTGTTGCTTCCTTCCCATATTTAATAATATTTTCCACAAGGTACCTTAAATAAATTGTTTTTTTAAGGCCGGTTAACGTATCTTCATGCTTACTTGCCTCAGTCAGAAGGGTTTTTTTAGTGACAATCCCTACTAGTTTGCCGTTCTCTATTACAGGCAACCTTTCAACCTTTTTTTCTTCTATTAGATTAATTGCATCCCAAAGTGAAGTGTTTGGACAAATACATACCGGGTTTTTGGACATAGCGTCTGCCACAATACGGTTCATATGAGAACGCCGGGTATCTCTTGAGGTAATAATTCCACACAGTTTACCGTCCTCCAAAACCGGAAGTCCGCCAACACAGTTTTTTTCCATTAATAAGACGGCTTGTGCGACACTGTCCAGAATATCAACCGTAATGACAGGGGTCCTCATATAATTAGAAATGCCGGACATCAGAGTTCCACCTCTAGATTAATTGCAAGTACAATGTCAACATGCGCTTTTAATAAAGTCGTTTCAGATGCGACCTTATTTGCTTCACCTAAAATAATATCCAGTAATCTTTCATTACTGATCATTCTTGATAGTGACTTGCGGACAACTACCGCTTCCAGAGGCCCTTCTTCAATAATATTTATTTCGTACTGACCAGGACACATTAAATCTACCGTTCTCTTTACAGCTTCCGGGCCTATGGGAGCCCTCCTCCCGATCAGCAACACATCCTGAATTGGTGGAATCTCAAACTCGCTTATCTTCATTGAAAATAGTGCTTTTCTTCCGGGATCAACAGTTTCAGTATGCAAGTTGCAAACACCCCCTTTCTCTTATTTTTAAACAAAGTATTTAATTCCTTCATCAACTTATTAAGCTCGTTTAGCAAAGGACATACCCCTTCCTGAGCTGTTCTAGAAAAGGGCGTAAAAAAAAAGAAATTACCAGACCATTTCTTGCAACCAGACAATCACCTCAGCCAAAAATGATAGAGACTCATAGCTTTGCGTCCCACCCTTTCGGAGCGGACTGTCCTTTAAAAACAGTTGGTATATTATTCCGAAAATATTTAGTAAATTATACAACTATGTATATACTTTTATCAACAGTCCTGAATCTAAATTGTCTTCGGGTCTGTCGCTTAGCGCAGATAAACGCAATCCTCATTAAAAACGTCATGGAACTTTGTGGGAAGCCTCCGTAGGTCTTGCGGCCATTAATGCTTATTAAAACTTATGCGATTTATCAATAATCAGCCGGTACCCACAGGAAGGGGATTATCCCCCTTCCCCGGCCCGAATCTCTTTCGTGAAGTCTATTAATTTAATTGCGCTATTTTATCAAGCAAATCTTTAGCCTCTTTATCTTCACTCAGGTCATAGACCAATCCCAGGCAATACCTTGCCATATCGAACTGCTTATCTTCAAAAGCCTTTTTGCCCAGCGCTGCCGCAATTCCCAGCACGGGCTCGCTGGCGCCGACTTGGATGAAGTGCTCCTGTATGGTTTTAAGCACCGCCTCTTGATCAGGGGACTCTATTTTTTTGCCGGTTTTTTGAGAAATATAGAACAGTTCGGAGGCCACCGCATCGTTTTTTTCAAAATCACTGCTCAAATGGTACATGTTGATGGCATCAGCATAGTTTTCTTTTTCAATAAAATAGAAGCCCATATTTCGGTAACACCTGGCTATCTCTTTTTTGGTGGTGGCAAAGGATAGCGCCTGCCTGGTCAAATTAAGATATTCATCAAGATCACCGGTCAGCTTATGGGCTTCTGCCAGCTGAAAATATGCATATAAATTTACCGGGTTGCACCTGACCGCCTGGTTCAGCGCCTGTATGGCAGCCTTCATATTATGTTCCTGCATATAAAGGAATCCGCGGATGATATACATATCACTGAAATCATAGGGCGCCGGTTTAAAGTTTTTCGTTGGCTTGAAAAAATGCTGATAAAGATATGCTTGAAACATGTTTTTAAAGCTAAAATAATCATTCTCTTGATCTGCCTCAAGAAAATCCTCACAGAACCGGATCAAAGAGTCCATCATGACTGTGGCTTTTTTATATTGTTTTGTTGAAACCAGGTATCTAACCTCATCATACAATACGTCTATGCGTTTACCATCTTTGTAGAAATCTGATGCGACCGGTACCTTCTGCTCTTCAGGCAAAGTATCGTACAGGAGCCTTCCTATGGCGCGCAAAATATCCTTTGACAGCTCATGAGACTTGTAGATATCAGCCTGTTCCCTTAAATATGGTACATCTTTTTCACTGTTTCCGGTCAACCCGCTGGTGATCCTGGCAAGTATCTTTTCGTATTCCATGACTGACCTCCAAAGTTAAGTTGTCGACAATTCACTTCCCTGTTGCCTTTCTTATTTTTATTCGGGCTCAAAAAAGTAAAAACCTGCATGAAAAGAGGAGTTGCAGAATATTTCAGCTAAAATCGCTCCTCCTTTTTTTGTAAATATAAGAAAGTACGGGTTGCTTTATTCAAAATCAATGTCTTGCATACGAAAGAGCTTAGCAGCATTAAAAATTTGCAGAATAAATACTTTCTCCTTACGAACCGTATAAACCAGACGATAATTTTTGTGGATTATCTCCCGGATTTGGGAATGCCCTACTTCCGGTACTATCCTGCCCCTATCCGGGAAATCCGGTATACTCCGGCATACGGCGAGAAGCTCATCCGCAAACCTAATCGCATTTTCCATGCTATCCCGGGCAATATACTCCGTTATCTCCTGGATATCCAAAGCACCCTGTTTAGTAAGAAAAAACCTTTTCTGAAACATTTGCTATTTACCATCAGCCATTCTGCTTTTTAAGCCCTGGAAAAAATCTTCCCCTTCTACAACTTGCCCGGACTCAATGTCCCGCAACCCCGCCACAAGTCCCTTCATAAAGCGCAACTCCTCCAATTTTCGCTGGTACTCTTCCACAGACTCAAGCACGGCGGCGGGCCGGCCATGCTGCGTCAAAATAATCGTACGGCGGTTTTTCTTTAAGCTTTCAAGAATTTCAGAAGTATTGGCGCGGAATTCGGTAACTGGCTGAATATCAGTAGTCAAATCCAGGGTTTCCATAAGATTGCCTCCAAAGTCTTTTTAAAATAATTATAAAGGACATTTAAAAGACCTGCAACAATCCCTTTTTTGTTGTTACGGGTTTATATTATTTGCCGGCAAGACCATATCAGTGGGATACCATAGCAATTTAAAGAACTCATTGACCCGATAGTATGAAATGGAGATAATAATTTTCCTGCAAACTACACTCGGCCAGAGTTAGGCAATTGGCAAATATCCATAAAAAATTATTGAAAAAGGTTGAGAGTCAAAGCACCCAACCTTTTTTAATCGCCTTATTCAAATCAAACAACGTCAAGCAAGCTGCCTCGCTATAGTTTTGGAGCAGAAATGGTTACTATGCCGGAAACAGTACACCATTATCATACAAAAATGCATAAATAAAATACCGTTGACTTATTGCCGGATCAGCGGTACAATAAAATTTGCGAGTATAATAGATTTAATTATAAAATCCCATATAATCATATCACAATTTGTTGCCGCTGTCAATACTGTATAGAATTTTTTGTTGAGGAGGATTTTCAATGGTTCTACACTCGCTTTTGCCATTTGATATACTTTCCACCCGAACAGAAATTGAGCAAATTATAAAGTGCAATGAACATTCAACCCAATATGGACTTGTCTTGACATATAATGACGCTGTCCAATTAGTAGAAACCCGAAGCGAAGCCCTTCGGGAAAACGGGAGAATAGAAATTGGCAGTGAGACCATAAGAAAAATGATTACCACCTTTTACCACTCATCCTATATTAATCAGCAAGATTATGCAGATACTCTAAATGAACTTTTGGAAATCTTTTACTACATGAAAAACGAGACGCTGGATTTAATCTCCGATGATGAGTTAATTGAGTTGATGAGAAATTATTATGAAAACCGCTGCAGAGGCTCATTAGAACTTTTAAAACACAGAGAGTTAGAAAAGTTGGCCAGGAATTTACGTTTTGGTGTGCCTGATTATGCCAATATGGATGAATCTGATGATGAAGTTCTAGATGAGGAGGAGTTTTAAATGGAAAACCGTAGCCTTATACAAATCAAAAATAATCAGATTAAAACGGAAAATATTGATTACCATCAACTAACATTATCTCTCTTAAACGAAGGTTTGCGCACAAAAATGCTGACAGGGGCTCAAGTTGAACAAATACAGGCACAAATTATCGCCATGTTAGGTGAAGCCATTTCCCAATATACCAAATACGAAAGTAGTTCTGTAAGAACTGAAACAGCCCAAGGTATTTTGCAATCCTTACTCTACAGTATTGATTATTATCTCATGAAGCTTTCATCCCTTGAACAGTCTATTGAGGCTATACAACAAATAAATATAGTTGAGATATATAAACAGGGTTTAGAACTTGTGAAATGTGATTTAGAACTAGCACAGAATCTTTTGCAGGAAGTGCAAAATACAAGACTTCCAGTATCCATCATTGCTTATAATGATACCATCAATCAAGGCCTTGGGGAGTTTTTCCAGAGTTATGACGTTAAGTTTGATGCCCAGAATACGGCAGCTTCTATCGATTATCCTTTGCTGTTTGATGATTTTGGCTGGACAGGTATAAATTATATTAAACGGTATTTGGAGCATTTGAAACTTGAAAATGAACTGTGCAGCCATTTTAATCCGGAAGATATTAACTTGCTTTTAGAAGGCTATGGCCGGCAATACGGCTTGGATTGCACCCAGCCGCTTATCAATATTTCTGAGTTAATCTTGAAAAACGCGCTGTGTTTAGTTTTAAGCGGCAGGAGAGCAGATATTCTGACTATTAACCAAGATGACTGTGACTTACTCGAAAGCCGCATGCAAATGTTAACTGAGGAACAATTTCCCGAAATGCTGCAGGGAGCTATGAATACAGTTTTTACCCAGCTTGATATTACAAATCCTGCTGTGCAGCAGTATTTTCAGCCATTTACCGATGTGTTCTGCCCGCAATTAATAAAGGCTGTTAAAGAAAACTCCCTTTCAGTTCTAATAGTACTTACAATAGAAACCTTTACTTCCAGCACGCTATATTATGAACCAGGGGAAAAACTCAGTGACGAACAGCTCCGGGCAGTGATTGACAAACTGATGGAATGTCAAGATGGTGAAGGCAAGGCTGATATAATTGAAAGGGAGATTCATAATATTGAAGATTTGACAGATGTATTCGGTGCTGATTGTATTTTTGGCCATGAATATACAGCCATCTTTAAACGGATGGGAGATTATGAGCTGGCAATTCTCTCGTCATTCCTATTAAATGATTCGCCTTTATCAAATGACAAAGTTTTATCTACTGATCATCTACACCGCACAGAAAATGAACTCTACTGGCAAGAAAAACTTATACGCTATCTTGAAGCCGGCGATATTAACCGTTATAAAAACATTGTCCAACTGGCAGTAGAACTCCGGCAACAATATTAGTATAGAGCAGCCTATGTGGATTAAAGGGCAGGCCAACACCGTGAATGCCGGTTTATTTGCATAGTGAACCAGTAGGCACAAAACCATTTTATAGATAACATTGCCCCTTGTCCTGGCTCGATGGACGAGTACCCTCAGGCGGAGGCTCATGCTTTTTAACGTATGTATCAATGATTTTTACTTCTGATTTTTTATCGTTTTTTTCGTCCATAGAAGATCACCAATAAGTATTTCTTCCCAAATCAACTGCTAATTATTCAATGGTATTTCGGTGATCTCTACCAGGTTATACTCATCAAGGTTTACAACAACACCGGTATCCTCTCCTAAACTTAGCTTCTCGTTCCTCTCTGAGTCCAAATATACTACATTTTTAAGGTATACTTCCCGGGGACTGGTACCCACTGAATCCATGTCGAGGTACCCTTCCAGGTAGGTGTTACTGTCGATCCGGATCGTAAGCCAGTAACCACTGTTGGCTATCTCCCCTGAAAACAACCGAAAGAAGATATTTGGCGGTTCAATATAATGCTCCCAAGAGGTGAGACACAGGATAATAAAAATAAGTTACAATGGGAGCATGAAAAAGCGTAATCAGTATTCAGCCGAGTTTAAAGCCAAGGTAGTCCTGGAAGTTCTCCGGGAAGAAGCCACTGTCAATGAGATAGCGTCTAAATATGGCATTCATCCTGTGATGGTCAATCGCTGGAAGCAGGAATTTGTAGACCGAGCTTCGGAGGTGTTCAAGAAAGGCCCCTCAGAAGCCGAAAAGGCTCTTGAAAAAGAGCAACAACATGTGGCAGAACTGGAGCGTAAAGTTGGTCAGTTAACATATGAAGTTGACTGGCTTAAAAAAAAATCTGACGAAATCCTCAACCGTAAACGACCGTAAGGCCTTTGTTGAGCTTAGCCATAAAAATATCACGGTAAAGCGTCAGGCTGAGTTGCTGGGGCTCAATCGGAGTAGCGCATATAGGAAACCTCCCGTCAGGACAATTAGTGATGAGGAGTTATTAATCATGCGGTTGATTGATAAAATTCATACAGATGAACCGACCTGGGGCTACCGTACCATCACGGCCATTCTCAGAAGAGAACATAAACTTGTGATTAACAAAAAACGAGTTCGCCGAATTATGCGTGATATGGGTATTTATACGTTGTATCCCAAGCCCAATCTGAGCAAACGCTACCATGCTCAATATATCCGCCCCTATCTGCTGCGCAACCTTAAAATCATCAGGCCAAACCAGGTCTGGGGTGTGGATATAACGTATTTGCGCATGAAGAAAGGGTTCATGTATCTGTTTGTCATCATCGACTGGTATAGCCGCTATATTGTAGATTACGAGCTGTCAAGTACATTGGATAAATCCTTTGTCCTGAGATGTCTAAAGCGTGCTCTAAGTTGCCAGAAGCCAGAAATTATCAATTCTGACCAGGGCAGCCATTTTACTAATCCAGACTACATCAAGTTGTTGGAAGATAATGGAGTAAAGATCTCTATGGATGGCAAGGGCCAATGTCTGGATAATGCCAGAACGGAACGATTCTTCCGCACCTTGAAATATGAACGAATCTACATAAGTGAGTACGAAACACCTCGAGAGTTGAGAATTATGCTGAATGACTACATGAAGACTTACAACACCCGCCGGCCTCATTCTTCGCTGGGTGGCGCCAGCCCAGTATCCTATTACCTCAAAAGCAAGCTCAATGAAGCTGCTTGATACATATCAACATGGGAAGGAGAAAACTTAATTTTTTATATCTGTGTTCTTGACACGGGGGGCATTATACAACAGCTTTTCCGAAGCGTCGTAAAAACTTGTCAAGCATGTTGCTGCGGTAAAACTTGGAATAAGCCAACCCCCAGGAAATACTAACAGCAGCAACCGCTAATACGGATAATAACGGAGTCCAGTTATTTTTCAACGCCAATCTTTTTAACGCCTGGATATTAACTGCATCAGCCCCTAAAAACAAAACAATCAAGGGGTAGATTATCACGTAAATAGCCATCGAATGGAGCAAGCTTTGGTACAACTCCAACTGACGGCTATCCGGCTTTTTCCCTCTTGACACCATTGAGTTAAATACTAATTGTGACAGCAAACCAGGTATTACCAGCAACAGGCTAAAAAATAAAGAATCCAGCTTAATCTCTGACATGTTTTTATCCGGCTGCTTTAGCAGTCTTTTTGGGGTCAGAAACTATCCCTTCAGGCGATTTTTTTAAACTTGGACGGGACGCCTCTACCGTCTGCTTGCTCTTAGCAGGATGTTTTTTGACATAGGTCTCAATAATTCTGATAGAATTTCTTTCAACCTGATCCATAAAAACACCTCCTTTAGTTAATATTACCTTTAAAGAAGGCTAAAATCAACCATTATTGTAGGGTAGAAGTCTTCTTCAAACCGTCCTTTTCCAAGAAATATGAATAACCAGTTACCAGGACTAAAGCGTCATCACCGGCATGTCCAACAAAGATGTTCACCAGTTCCATAAAGGCCTTATTCATTAGCTCCCCAAGTATTCTCTTGCACTTTCAGTTACGGCCTGAATTAAACAAAGGCAAACCTGCGCCATACGCAACATAACAATGGCTATCTTCGGTCAGCGTTGTTCATGGTATCCAATATGTCAAGATTTTCGGGCAGACGCAGTTCGACGGTGAATTATTACAGTGGCTGGCCGCCGAAACTATATTACACTGGCTGCGACTACTGCCATGCTCAGTCTAATTAAGTAGAGTCCCGGTTTATTTGCGTATACTCATACTAGAAAGTCCTGATTTCATAACCATCTTCCGGCCGCTATTGAAGCGGCATGGCTTGAAGATAAAAGAAAAGTGTAAGTTATTAGACATATTTGATCAATGCCAGCGCTTCGCGGGCGATTTTCCTGGAGCGGGCCGCCACCAGCGCCACTGCATCGGGTTTCTTCGCCGGCGGCCACCAAGACCGGCCAGTCCTTAAAAATACCCCCCCCGTAGCGCTCACCCGGCACATCTGCCGCCGTCAGCACTGCTTCCACTCCCGGATAGGCACGGGCCGCCGACACATCAATGCTCTTTACCAAAGCCCGGGGATATTTCGTCCGCAGCATGGCGCCGTACAGCATATCTTTAAAATGCATATCATCAACATACTGGCCTGTTCCCAGTACTTTTTCCCGCGCGTCAATTCGTGGCAAGCTGGTTCCTATCCCCGCATGCGCTGTTGATATACTCTTAGCCAATTCTTTTCCGTTACTACATCTGCTCCAAAGCAGATTTGATCCCTGTTAACAAAACGCTTAAAGGCATCAATACTGGTCATCCAATCCATTTAGCCCGAGAAAGTAGGGAATCATGGGCAGCTTATAAGCTGTAGTATAATTTTTATTACAGAATAGTGCATATCCCAGTTTAAAATGGAGACAATTTTACTGATGAACTATTGAGCCTGCTCTAACCCTATTAAGGCTATACCGAGTCATAGAGGGCGAGCCAATTCTCACTTTGGGCAGTTTCAGCGCTTCCGGTCATTTGATGCGGGCCGCGCGCGATACCGTTTCTGCAACTAGTTCAAACGGTTGCCACCAGTCTGTAGTGCGCCACCCGTGGCTCTAGTCGCGTCGTGGAGAGAGGCAGGCCGTTGCGGACATCGGCGCTCAACTCGACGACTCGGCGAGGAAGCGGTCTCCGAGGCGATCCGCTGGGTAACATCGGACAATGATGCGGCCGCTCCCGGAGGTTAGTCCGGCCTACGCGGGCCACCGCGAGCGCTTGGCCAGGGGGTCGCACCGAGTCGGACGAGCCGAACAGCTTGGCCCTCCCCACTTACGCCGCCCCTGCATCAATCATCGAGGCTGGCTGCGCACAAAAACTGTCCGGCTATTCCAAGACGCAGGACCATTCTCCAAAATCGCAATTGACGTAACACGGACTGTCGTGTCATCCTCTCGGAACTCTATACAGCATTGCTCAGAATAGTTAAGACCCGTAGGTCACAGCTTGGCAGACCAAAGACTGTCTGCCACAGGACGTTACTAATAAGGAGGATTACGATGCGTTTCATGTTTAAAGACCTTATGATCACTGTTCTCCGCGACGATGTTATGGCCGGACCTCACTGTGGCTCTTGTTCTATTATCTCCTGTCCTCTACCCACAGTCAATTGTGGTCCTCTCACGTGTCCTCTAACATCCGTAATGCAGCTTGCTGCTAGCGCGGAAAGTTTAGCCTCGTTGAAGCGCGAGCTTCAGATTGCTTTGGCCCAGGTTGAGGCGGTGGAGGCCGCGACGCGAGAACAGAACCAACCGAAGAGCTTTGAAGAGGCAGAGTTCGTCGAGCGGAGACTGGCTGAAGCACTCGAGACTGTGCGGCAACAGAAGAGCACGCTCCTGCGTTCGGGGACTTCAGAGGAGGGGTAACGAGCGACTCCAATTGGGCAGGTCTGGAACAGCGGAGATATGATCTATAGGTCGAACCCGCGTTACGCCCTGTTTAGTTTTGACGAACTAAATCAGGATGAGCGTGCAAAGCTCGGTTCAGTCGTGGCCGACCCTTCTTTTTATGGCGTCCTTGTCCCGAAAGCGCCAGGCACTTTAACGATCAAGCTAGTAGGCCACGAAACGGCCGAGCTCTTCCGAGATCTTGCGATAGGGCGCCCCCTACCGAGTGAATGCAATTCGGGAGCTGCCGAGCTTCAGCTCTGGGATCTAGTCGCCGCAGAGATACTGGAGGTCAAGGCGAACGGGACCTTTAGAACTGGCTTGGCAGCAATGCCTATGCGTAAGCGTTCGAAGCCATCCCTACCGCAAGGTAATTTGATGCGTATGTCTCTCGACGCGATCGCGTATGCCGAAGCCCTACAGCTTTCGAGCCCGGTAATGATATCTAATCGGCTATACGCCTACAACCGAATCCCGGTCGGGCCAAGATGGCGTCGACGCTGGACTAGGCAGGACATTAAGGCACGCATTGAATCTATCATCCAATCTGCTCTCGTTCCCCCTCATACGTGGAACGCTTCGATTTTAGGGCCAACGTGGTCGACCTATACTCGATCTACTCTCACGTCAAAGAGCGCGGATGATTTCGGAGTATATAAGCTGTACATTAGCCCAAAGCCAGAATATTTTGTGGACTGTCTGGAGAGCGGACTCAATGACATTTTAAATCTCGAAGACGCTTTAGGCTGGAAAGTTTGCAATGACCTCTCCGGTCTTCTCCGCCCTGACAAGTTCATTGTGTACTTTGAGTCCACGGCTCCCCTGTTCTCACTTGGCGACCGGCTTCAAGAGAGGTTGGACGGAGTCCCAAGTCACGGAGTCCCGTTCACAGCCGAGCTTGGCGGCAATGGGCTCCTGTCTTGGGGGCTGGATCCCCCAAGACTCTCAGGTGGTCCGGGGGCATCCTTATCGGAAAGTTGGCGTACGTGGCTCGCAGACAGGATTGCTGGAGCACTTTGGCAGTCGCGGCAACAAGGACTGCGTGGCGAACGCGCATGTGAAGCGGCTCTTCTTCGCCTCCAGACTACCGGCGTGGATATTGACCGCTGGATGCCGACTGAACCCCTATTCGGGAAAACAGGACCAGGTGATTGATGTGGACATAACGGAAAAGCTGATACTTCCGTCTGACGTCGAGTTGACGCGAGTTACAGATATCAACCAGGAACGCCTTACTGGCATCGCGTTTGACAAAGACGACTGGATCTTGACCCGTCCAGGCTCGAGGAGCCCCTCATCGGTCGTCAGCGACGCCCTAGCCCAACTACTCGATCAATTCCGTGGCGGAACACGCATCGTGGATGCAGTGATAGCTTACGGAAAGCGCGCGGAAAAGGACTCGCAAGAGCTGCTCGACGAAGTCTGGCCTCCGCTCAACCGCTTCATTCAGGCAAAATGGTTAGTTCCCGAAGGGTCGCTATTGGCAACGCCGCTGAATCCCTGGTATTCGAACGGCGCAAACTTGGCTGGATTGACGCTGCTGCGTTGCCTGCGCGTCCGCGAGGACTCTCAAGTCTATCAAGCTCGCTCAAGCGCTGGCGAATACCTCGCGGTGAAAATACTTGATGAACGTTCTACTCCGAACGCTGGCGCCCTCCTAAGCGCTGAGGCTTGCATCCTGCAGCACCTCGGCGGCTCACCTAGTCCAGCCTTCATCGATTTAACGGCGCAAGGTAGCCGACACGTATTGATGATGGAGTGGTGCATCGGCGTGCCCATTACGGCGGCGGCCCGACCACACTATGAGGGGCCGGCCAAGGTCGCACGATGTCAGATTCACCAGCTGCTGGTCAGCCTGCTGGAATCCTATACATCGATCCACAGCAGTGGGGTACTACACGGTGACGTACATCCTGAGAATGCTATTGTCGACAGCGATGGGCGTACTCGCCTAATCGATTTTGGCCTTGCGCAATTTATTGGCAAACCAAGGGAGAAGCTACTTCGCGGTGGTGTGCCCGAGTACATGGACCCGGAACTTGCACAGGCGCTCCTCGACGATGGGCCTCGTCCAGAGACAACAATACAGTCCGAGCAATATTCTTTGGCGGCACTATGTTATAAGTTAGCAACAGGTTGCGCTTACCTGAATTTTCCAAAGGAGCGAGGCGAATTCCTGAAAGCTGTAGTCGAGCTAACTCCACTTCCATTTACAGCGCACGGCACTCCAGCTTGGCCTGAACTCGAAGAGATTCTCGTCAAGGCGCTGTCGAAAGACCCAGCCTTGAGATTCACCTCTACCTCCGATATGGCCACGCGCATCGCTCAACTCAATATTCTCCCAAAACTACCAGTTCCGGAAATGTCCCGGAGTTCGGCCTGCGCGTCTGCACCATTTGTGGCGCAGGTCGAACGAAGACTGCATGTCGGTCAACGAATTTACTCACAGGGCGTCGCAGCAGGACCACGCGCGACAATAATGACCGGAGCGGCGGGAATTGCGTATTATTTACTCCGCATAGCGATATTGTCCGCCAGCCCTGACCTGTTGGCTGCTGCCGATCAGTGGACGGAACGAGCTGGCCAGTTGGCGGCACACCAACGCGGAATCTACGACCCTTCTTCCGGAGCAACAGAAGGCGTGATTGGCAAAATATCACCATTCCATACGGACGCCGGTATCGCACTGATGCGCGGCTTGGTCGCGGAAGCGCGGAACGATTTAAGCGGACTCGTAATGGCCGTTCGTGCCTTTATCCAGCTCACAGGCCGACCATGCGCGGCTATTGACCCGACGCTGGGGTGTGCAAGTGTATTGATTGGATCGGCGCTTCTAGCCCGCGCGCTCCAAAACACCGAGGGCAAATCCGATATTACCTCTAAAGCATCGAGCGATTTAGATACTCATGCGGACAAAATTCTGCGCTACGTATGGGAGAAGCTAGATCGCTGTGGTCCAGTCGGACATGAGTCAAGTGTGAGATATACAGGAGTTGCTCACGGATGGGCCGGACTCCTGTATGCAACTCTGATGTGGTCAGAAGTGGCCGGAGCGCCTCTACCAGCAAGTGTTGAGCGGCGGCTCTTCGAACTTGCGTCGCTATGCCTCCCGGAAGGTCGGGGGTTAGTTTGGCCTATAGAGGGAAGGTCCACATACCGGGAGGTTATGCGAGGCTGGTGCCATGGAGCCCCAGGTCATGTTCATTTGTGGAATGCCGCCCATCGGATCTTAGGTTCGCGAGAATACTATGACATGGCGATCAAGGCCGCCTGGAGCACCTTCGATTTCGCGGGCGGAGGCGCGAGTATCTGTTGTGGCGAGGCAGGTCGCGTTTTTGCCCTGCTTAGCATGTATCGTCATTCGGGAGACCCGGCATGGTTGTACCGCGCGAAGGAGCGCGCCATGCGCGCCGTCTCGCAAGTAAATTTGAACGGTGATCGAGCTTTTGAGAACAGCCTATATAAGGGTGAGCTCGGCGTGGCTCTTGCAATTCGCGAACTTGAGTATCCAGAAGATGCACTGCACCCAGTATTTGAGGTGGCGCCAAGAATCTAGTGAGGCAAACCAAAGGCGAGGTATTCTTGTTGCTATCCAAAAGCATTCTTACAGCCTCGTCTATATATTGCACGCCTACCTTTTTTGCTCCAGCATCAAAATAACATCACGTATAAGGGTTGCCGTTTGTTCAATTTTTCGGTTGTCCAGGATATCCGGGGTGTCGTTTTCGGTGTGAGTAATCTTACCTAAAAGCCCCATAACCTCATTACTTGTAAAAGCCAGGGTCGTAATTCCCAGCGGCCAGAAAAAGCCGTGGTCGCTTTCGTAAAACTGCCCGCTAACAAAGTCTCCATACCTTTTGGCTGTATTCATTATGTTATCCTGCAGTTTTTCGGGGCATCCGAAAAAGGTTATGGAGGTTTGTGTTTCTTTAAATCCTATGCCGTCAATGTTAATCGCCGCGGCAGTGTTTTGCGGGGGATATTCCTTGGTGTATAAAGCGTCTCCCGGAAACCAGCTGTCTTCGCCGCCGTAGGCCACAAATTCTATATTGTGTTTGGTTTCCACCTGTTTTAGATACCGGCCGATTAACAGCAAGGCCGAAATACCGGCAGCGTTGTCCATAGCTCCCGGCGTGGCGGGATTTGTATCATAATGGGCGCAGATCACAATTTTTTTACCACTATTGCCGGGCCGCCGTCCAATCACGTTGGAACCGTAGCTTTCTCTTCTGGCGCTGACTATTTTGAGCCTGCCCTTGAGGCCGGCATTTTGTACCACGAACAGCCCGTCCTGCCTGGATACCGTAACGGACGGAATGGATAATTCACTGTCTTCAAGCAGTACCGGGCGGGGTCTGTCATAGTGGTTTACGGTAATAATCGCGCCGGGTTTCATATTTTCCAGGAGTTCCATAAAGCGGTCCTGGCTTTCAACCACGTAATAACGGCGGTCAAAGTTCTTGGGCAAAAAACTGGAAGAAGCTATATCTCCATATACAACCGCACTATTATTTGTCACATCAAGACGGCTGAGATCTTCGATTGACGAAACCGGAACCAGTTTGGCTTCCACATCACATGAAGGCGAGAAAGTATTCACCGCCGCAGGTACCCTTTTTCCCCCCACTGTCAATTCGCTGTAAAAATCCCGCCAATCAGGACAAGGGTATTTCTGTAAAACCACATCAAACCCCGCCATTTTCATTTCCCCGGCAATGAAATCCGCTGCCGCCAGGTGCCCTAAAGAATCGGCGGGACGTGCCCCGATCTCAACAGACAGCCTGTTAATGCAATGTTCCACATACCCTTTCTGATTGAAATTGGCCATAAAAAAACCCTCCTTGTACCTGACGTTTTCCAGTCCAATAATACATCAGACTTTAAACCCTGGTGCACTAATGGAGGGTTTTATAATGAACACAAATTTTTAATAACAGTCAACCGGCTGATTAGCTCATGTGCTGATTGCTCGATGCTTCTAATCTTGGTAAGCCACTCATTCGTGTTGTAAAAAATGTTTTCTTCATCCGGCGGCAGCTCATTTAGTATACCGGTCAGCCCTTCTCTTATACCCCTGTCGTAATGGCAAAACATACTGTAAATAGACATCAGACTGAACCTGGCCTTGCGTAAAGCCCGGATCACATATAGCCGCCGGATTTCATGCTCCCCGTAATAACGATACCCGTTGTCCTGGTTACGTGGAACGGAAATCAAACCGTTTCTCTCCCAGCTTCTGAGCATATCAAGGGTAATATCCAACCGATTGGCTATATCTTTTGTTTTCCAAGACCGCAAGTCTGAACCGGTCAGGTTATCGCTTACGGCCGCCCATTCCTCAAGGAACCAGGCCGCAATCTCGGCTTTCTCCCGTTCTGCACTTACCAATGCCAGGTGTTCTTGCGCCGCCCGCATCGCTTCTTTATAGCTGCCGGCAGCCGACAGACTGAGAACAGCCAGAGCTTTTTGGCGTATGACACCCCCGAGCCATGTGCTTCTGTAAGCCGTTTTTACCAGGAGCACATGTTCAAGATGCAGCTCGCCGTACTGTCTATAGCCGTTATCCGCTCTTGGCACCGGCGGCAGGAAGCCAAGTTCCTCGTACTGCCTGACCGTATTGGGATGAACTCTGCATTTTTCTGCGATTTGTGAAGTTTTATAAGTTTTCATATTAACATACCACAGGAATTACATGAGCTGTTATGATAGCTTGCATAGTTTTATTCTGTCAAATAACTCACAGCCTGACTGCTGTACCAGTTAAGACAACCGTAGTCGCCGTATTCCATTTTCTTCAAATTCTCTAGCATATTTATCTTTGAGATCCTCTAACTCGTTGAAAATATCTTCGTCCTCGAAAATAGATTTCATTTTGTCAAGGCCATGTTTTTCGATCATATCCCTTCGGGCGAGCTGCTCAATCAATTCGTCCCAAAATGACTCTTCATTGTATTCATCAATAAAATCCATTGCCGGAGTTTCATCTTCAAACTTCCTCGCTGGATAAAACTCTCCTTCACTAGGGTACTTCTCAACTAGGTCATCAACACCAAACTCCTTAGCATGCGAAAAAAACTTTTGTTCCAAGTCCCTGTATTCTTTTGTTTCCACTCTTTCCTCAGAGCAAAATGCATGCATTATCCAATCTGCAATATAGAACATGTCTAGCAGTTTAACGTATTCTTTCTTAGTGATGTTTATTTTCACCTGGTAGACCTCCATTTTAAAAGTTCTTACTGTCATCAAGACGGCCGATTAACCTGCTGAATTATTACCTGATTCCGTTATCCCCACACCATTTAATTGCGATTTGTTTGATTATTATTTATGGAAAGAGACAATGGTATTGTACTACAATTTTACAACTGAATTAACTAACAGAAGCACAAAACCTCTATTCTTCAATATAGGTTTCAATCTCTGGATAGCTAGGAGCACAAATTGATCAGTTTTTTGAAACTTGAGGCGAGATTTATTAATTAAACTTAGACAGTAACATAACACGATCATTTACTCAGTTGCAGCCGGCGCCGGATGTGCCTTAAGGTATTCAAGTGCATTGTAGATTTGTTCTGCCGCTTCTGCACGGGAAATCTTACCTTTCGCATTGAATTTACCTTCAGCATCCAGCTTAGTAACGCCATAAAAGAGCGCGCGTTGAATAGCACCATCATAACTAATTGTCAGCTGATCGTGATCGGCGATCTCAACCGGAACAAGATTGATCATTGGCAGATTGCCATGGTTTTCTATCGCTTGAATAAGATGATAAGTAAACTCTTCACGTGTCCATTCTTGATTCGGGTCTAAATCAGCCGGAAGTTCAAGCCCGTTTACAGAAGCAACAATTAGAGCATCTGCATACCAGGCATCATTATCAGCCTTGGCAAAATAATCAGTCGCTTTAGGCTCTTTAAAGAATCTTACCAGATCAAGATTTAAATCTAGCGAATTAACAATAAGTTGAATGCTTTGAGCCGCTGTAATTGGATCATCCGGGCAAATAGGTTATCGCCGACGC
Source organism: Pelotomaculum schinkii (assembly GCF_004369205.1). Classification (NCBI taxonomy): domain Bacteria; kingdom Bacillati; phylum Bacillota; class Clostridia; order Eubacteriales; family Desulfotomaculaceae; genus Pelotomaculum; species Pelotomaculum schinkii. The sequence goes on from NZ_QFGA01000002.1 coordinate 393,785, forward strand.
CTTTTACATATCCTTGTTCTTGAAGTGCAATTATTTTTTCTTTTGCAGTTACATTCGTCAGATCTGTGAATGGATTTGCCGCTGCAAAGCTATGTCCTGCAAATGTTAGTGTCAGTACGGCTGCCGCGGAAAGTGAAACCATTTTAGATTTGATGCTCATTTCATTTCACCTCATGTTGTTATTGTTTTCTTTAAGCTCTTCATATCCTTAGACGGGCTTACATGAGGAAAGGTTCGCTAAGTCGCTTTGGCCTAATGAAATGATAACATCCACGCGTTTTATCCAATCCTTATCCCAGGCCAAAAGTTGAGTTGATTATATTCTTATCTAACCCTTATTGTCTAAACGATGCCTTAATATTTACCAGGTATCAACTTAACGTATTATAGTAAATATATTTCACTTAGAAAAATAGCTACAGGGCACTTTTAAAGGAGGATGTATCAAATATATAAAGAACAATTTACCAGATGCTCATTAACAAAGGTTCTCATAGCATTGGTAGGGAGTGATCATTATGCCAAGGCGAATTTGCCCACGCTGCGGCTCCAGAAATACAGCAAAAATCCTATGGGGTATGCCTGCTTTTACCGAAGAGTTGCAGGAAAAACTCAATAAAAAAGAAATTGTTTTTGGTGGCTGCTGCATCACAGGGAACGCCCCTACCCACCACTGCAATAAGTGTAAAAAAGATTTTGGTTATCTGACAACGGATATGGAACTTGCCACTACCGGTTTCAATTTCAGCCTTGGAGGCTATTTCGGTGGATACCACTCCTTATCAATAGCTAAAGCCGAAACAGGTGCTGTTGCTACCTATACCCCTCCATTAAGTGTCTCTTATATGCAGTCAATTGAAAAGCAGTTAAGTACAGAAGAATGGCTTGAGTTTGTACATGGATTATATCGTTGTTACATTCCCGACTGGAAAAAACACTACATTGATCCCGGTATACTTGATGGGACACAGTGGGGACTTGAAATCACTTTCATTGATAGAAAACCTCTGAAATGCAATGGCAGCAATATGTTCCCGCCCCACTGGAAGAAATTTCTTAAAGTTATTAATAAATTGGGTTTGCCTGATATAGAATGATTTGAAGGAGATAAAGATGGATGCAACAATACCTTTACAGCAAATTGAAAAGTTACGTCGTGAATTTAAAGCATATCTAAGTGCTGCTCACCCGGGCTGGAGCGAAAACACCGTTTCAATGCACTATTCGGATGCATTTTATGCTTTTAACAATAACGTGGGATTAGACTTCTGGTCGTGCTTCACAAGTGATGCGACAATGTTGGAGGCTCGAGTATAAAGAGTTAGGTATAGTACACCAAGCAAGGCCGCTGATTCTGTGGACAGGATTAGGAAATAACAAGCTATACACAATCTTCGCGGAACCATGCCAAACATCAAACGGTCAAGTCTCACTCAGGTAACGGAATATGCAATTAATTAAGATTATGTATAGAAGTAGCCTTAGAATTTAAGCCGAGTAAGTTCCAAAATGCCTGCTCGACAAGAATTTTCGTGTTATATTGCCTGGCCTTTTTCGCTTTTCCGGACATTGAATCCGGGTCAGCAGTTACCAAATAATCTAAATCTTTGGTTACACTCTTTTTCACAATCAGCCCATGCTCCGTTGCCATTTTCTGCGCCATCTCGCGTGCCATGGGATTCCCATTATATAAAGCAGTTAATGTTCCGGTAAAACAAACAGATTTTCCTACAATGTCGTTTTTTATTTCAGGCTTCACTACACCATTGGAAACTATATTTTTTTGTTCTTCTTGAATTATTACATCCAAATCATCCCGGGCAATATGAAGCAGTTTAGCTAGTTGCATAATATCTTTCATTTCAAAATCAGTTATTATACCATCCATTAACGCAATGCGGGTGACATTTACCAAATAGCGTTTATGTAAGGAAATAGCCTGTGGCTTGGTTATATTATATTGACTGGCTAACTCAAAAAGAGATTCGGATTCGTCATATGTAATTTTTCTATCAGCCAGAATTTCATCCAGTAAGCCAAGGTACTCAATAAACCCATTTTCTCCGCTTTCAGCTAGATTCGGTAAACGATTAATAATTTTGCTTATAAAATCGTCTTCTTTTTGCAGGCTATAATTTTCACGCTTATAATATTTATTTGATTTAGGAACATAGGGCCAGCAGTCTTTTTCTACAGGAGCACAAGTCAAATTTGGTAAATTGTCTGAACCAAAATCTTGTAAAAGCTTCATGAATAGTCTTGACGTATGAAGGCAATCAAAGTAGGCAGCATGATGCTTCTCGGTGGTGATGCCAAAATAGTTACAAAGGGAGCCTAGCTGTAGGCTAGGAACAGTAGGATCAACAATTTTTGAAAGCCGCATAGTGCATATTTGTGGCGCATCCGGTATCTTGAAACCCATTTTCTCAGATTCATATTTAATAAATCTCATGTCAAAACTTATATTGTGACCAACTAGTATGTTTCCTGCCAAGTTATCAAAAATATCTCCAATAATATCTTCAAATCGCGGGGCGTTTCGAACCATTCTTCCTGAGATACCATGTATATTAGTTGGTCCAAGATCTCTATCTGGATTTATCAAGGTCTCAAATTCACTGAGCACATTTCCTTTCGAATCCAAATTGATAATTGCTATTTCGATGATCTTATCATGTTTGGCAGGGAATAACCCAGTTGTTTCAATATCCAGTACCGAAAATTTAAAGCTCATATCAAACCCCTCCCATATCTAAGGTAGTTGATATAATAAGCGCTGGAGTAACTGTCTTACTTTCTCCGGTAATGCTCCTCCAATTTACTGTCACAATGCAACATGCCTTTTAAACCCCACATATTCAATCCCCCGGCAGCATTGTTTATATCTAATCCCGCAGCCACTGTAAGCATAAACAGCTGAGCGAACCTAGTATCAAGGCACCGATACTACACGAGATATTTGCTCCTCTTCTTGATGTCAGCTGTATTTCAAAGAAAAACATGGGTTGTGCAAATCATGGTATTGTATCTACATATTCTTAGATATTCTACCCAAGATAAACATTCTCATTATGCCATTCCAGGTAACGTGTGTCTGGAAGCTGTTCTTTCCGCTCCGGCAAAATAACCAATTTGCTCCCATGATGGGCATAATATTCTTTTCCATTGCCAAAGTCTTGTTTTATACGATGACTAACTTCTACGGTAAGATCTTTATCGACCGTGATATAACCCCTGTCAAACAGAGTATGAAAATCTCTTCTAAGCAGCAACCCGTTACTAATTTCATGTGGTCCTTCTAAACTGTATGGTTTTATATGTGCTGCCTCCAAAACTGGTAAGGTTTTTTCTCCCGTGATTGCACATCTCCTATGGTATGCGTCTGTGATCAACACTTTGAAAGCACCCTGACCGATCCTTGGTGTAACAACTTGTTCTTTCCCATAACGATATTTTTGACTGTTTTCTCTAACCCCTAACTGCAACACACTTTGCAACCTGAGCCTTTCTTGCACCTGCTTATAAAGTGCCAGTCCAGTTGTTTCCTCAGTGTCATAAGTTTTACCCTGGACAATACTGCTGCTCCAGTCCCGGGGAACCGGAATCCAATGCTGCTCATCAAAATAAAAAGGTGTGGATAGGATAATACATCCGATGCTTGGATCAGGATCAGACAAGCGATTGGTTTTTTTGTATTTATAAATCCGGTTGTTGAGTTCCAAAAGGCTATTTGCACCATTGGAAATACCAAAAGCATCCCAAGCTAATGAGGAGGGTAAAATAGAATATTTTAGGAGTAACCCTCCACCTACAATATAATCTTTTGGACTATGTAGTTTAAAAAGAAATAGGTTGCCTTCATCTAAAGCCTTAAAATTTGTACGGCCACCAGGTTTCCAAAAATTCACCTCCTCACAATTGGCCCGTTTTAAAATATTAAACCAATCATAATCTGTAACTCCAACATACATCTTCACGAGAATATCACCACCCGGCAAAAAAGAAGGTTAAATCCTGGCTTGTCAACAGTAATTGCTATTACTCGTAATAAATAGTTTTACATATTTTTAATCATTGTTCTTTATTCGGCGGCCTTAGAAATCAAGGGGGACTCAAAAAGCCTACTCGGTACCTTTGCTGGCATCTGAAAAACTTTTGATCTAATCAACACTGAAGCATAACAGCTAACTGAATATAGTACTTTTCATTCCAAAAACCGTTCGCAGCCCCGGAAGTTGACGGGGCAACAAACAACAGAGTTTTTCCTATTCTTTTATTCTGCAAACCATAATCAATATCTTTTCTACCCATGAATTCCTGAGCAGCTTTTTTTCCGTTAAAACATAATACATTTGGCTCATACATTAATATTTTGTCTTTTAAAGATTCAGCATCAAAATTTGATTTCTTGAGTTTTGAATCAGCCCCTGAAACTCCCTTTGCTAAATCAGTGAGTCCGATATTATAATCCAAGAGTCTTTGATAATCTTTTGGTTCAAACAGGACTGGGGTCAATCCAATACGATATAGTATGGGCCAAAACTTGTTCCCCGGTCCAGCATAATAAGCCTTCCTCATGGCGGATTTATCTCCTGCCGCTGTACCACAAAAAACCACCTTGAGATTTGGTTTTAAAACGTCCGGCAGTATAAAATCGCCCTCCATTAAGTAAAACATATCAGAATATCTTACCTTATGACATATGACACAACCAATAATCCCGCTTGCTGGGATAGTAGTTCAATTGTCAGACGAAATCATCAGCAGATTAATACCATCGATAAGTTTCCGATTTATTAGCCTAATGGGCATATGATGCACAATTCACTTCTTTGGATAATAAACATTACGTGCAATTCGAAATCTTGCCTTAAGTTTAGGTTATATGGACAATCAGTAGTCTATATCTTATACTTAAGTAATATAGACTCCAATATGGCTTCCGAAGTTTCGGCAATAGCTTTCACAGATGGGGTACGCTTATTCACACCCTGTTTTTCTAATGATTCAAAAAGACGAGCATCATAGTTACTTTCTTGCATGACCGTGTGATACTCTCTAAATTTCAATTTCGTAAACCTTTCTTTATCAAAAATATTATGATGTACATGAGCAACTATGCCTTTGTAAATCATATCAAGGGATTCAGGGCTATTCCCTAAATTACCGGATAACATATGCATATAGTGAAAAGCTGCATCAAATCTGATATATGGAATTAACCGATTCTCTGCACACATAAGTAGGGTTTCAAAAGCCTGATAAAAATATCCCTGCATTGCAAATTGAAAAATTTGAGCATCATTCATGTCCTTTGAAATGGGAAGTACAGTGTTTTGTTTGTATTTAAGAAACCGGCTCTGTAAGTCAAGATTTTCCTCATCATATGTATCAAATATAATTGTATCTTTTGCATGGGGTGCTAATCCAGCCACTACATCTTCTATAGTAATATAATTGTCCTTATATGTTTTCTGGTCAGTCTTATCGCTAAACATGCTGAAAAAAGCCTGTTTCGCAGCTCTGTACGCCAGATCACTTGATTGATTAGCAAAGTAGCGAACAGGTAAAACTGAAATAATGCCGGAGCAAGAATCGATAATTCTAATGTTATCCTCAATAGCATTGCTAATATGCTGTTGCAACTCCTCATCAAATTTGGGATTCTCGATCTGATTCGCAATATTAATGTATTTATAGAGTGGGTCGTCATAAACATGGTGTAGACCCAACACAGAAAAGGGATAATGTTCATTATCATTAATATCCATCATCGTAACGGCAGTAAAGACATATGTGCTATATGGCGCAAAATATTGAGCCAAAATAAATTCAACAAACTTTTTATTTTCAAACCAAAAGACACCAATTTCGTCCACAGCCGCCGACGAGCGCGATTGTGTAATGCTGTCTTTCGCTTTCACAAGAACATCTTTATATTTTTTCTGTAGTTCTTCTAATTCGGCCATTGCACAATCGGCGTATTGCATTTTACTGATCCTCAATTTTCAAATAGCTAGGTAGACCATATGTGTTTTCCAGAACGGATAGGGTTTTATTCATAACCTGAACACAGTCGTGCCATACACTTTTCATATTCTGTGTGCCCTCATAATCAGGAACACAGTGGTACTGATGCGCAGGGGACATACACTTTAGCAAAGAACTTTCTCTTATTGCCCCCCAAAGCCCATGTTCAAAAGCCGAGTCATAGTCATAATAATGACCAAACAGGTCTTTCTCACCCACATAGATGGCTTTTTCCCGCACATTCTTTTTATCAAAATAAGATGTATCCATATCTATAAATTCTTTATCACGGTACTCATTAACAAGTGCATCGAGGTATTTGACATTGACATGGCTGTCACCGTCATCTTTTCCGTATTCCAAAATTCGTTCGACAACTAATTTGTACTGACCGATACCGTAATACTGATATTCTGTCCAAATATCTGTGTGTGTCGTCTCTTCTTTGAGTAAGTATTTAATCATTATGTAGTCTTCTACCAAAACACGAACAACACTCCTGGCTGCAATGGCGTTATATAAATTGTGCTTAACCACTTCAACCAGACGCTTGTAAGAGAATGTTGTGATTCCAAACAGTACAAGCATTTTATTATCTAAAGGACTGCTCGATTTAAGCAATTCCGAATAGTATCGTAGAATTGCTTCAACTTTATCTATATAAAGATTTGTATCACTCTTTTCCAACTCATAATCAAGCTTAATGATTTTGCAATCGCTCATTCGACTGACGGCCTCCCAAAACATATCAATATAGTTTGCATCAGGTGGTTCAATCATGTTGTGTGACATTTCCATTGAACGTACCGTTGGACGGACCATTTGCATTTTTTTATCCTCGTGGGACAGGTGGGGGTATTCCAAAATAAGCTCTAATATCTCCTTTGGCATATGCAATCTTCCAGATAAAAGTTGAAAGTACAATACCAAAAATCGAATATCGGTAGAAAAATGTGTTTGATGATCACTTGCTTTATCCAGAACTAAGCTTATTTTGTTATGCCGTTCACTGATACTTTGTCGTCCTAATGCGAAAGTTGTAGAAAAGTATGGGAACTGACTGAAAGTAAATATTGTAGTTAATGGAGATATTACTGTAGCAGGGATTATTTCCATAATATATAAATAAAATTCTTTTTGTTTCTGCTCTTCCATATTTAGCACAGAAGAAAATCGAGGGACATATTGTGTAGGCAGTAGATTATGCAGTTTGTTCAAAATGTCATGACATTTTTTGAACCCGTCTTCACGCCCGTATTCATTTATAATTAATCCGAGCCATATATACTCAGGCAAGCGTCCATGAAACCAAGATTCTTCACGGCTTAATGAATCCATAATCTCATTCCACGGTGTTACAAACTTACCTTTTTTAAATTTATGAGCGGAAAGGTTACTATGGTTCATTTATTGCCTCACCTTCGACGATAACCAATCACACTATCATCATTATCTGCCGCTTTTAAAAACTTGACATTATAGCCATAATTGAGCCCATACGAACTTCGCCTAATTGCTATAACACACATAATTCGTAACTGCCCATTATTAGCCTAATGAGTATATTTTATGGATAATAGGAAGGTAAATTAATAATTACACATACCACTACCCTTTTAAAATACTATCTCTTATCTCTTTTACAAACTATCTTTTCCCTTCTTGCTGGGAACCTGAGGTTTTATATGTATAATTATTACGTTTACATGATATCTACCCACAGTTTTAATATAACTATTAATATGTTTTTTAGCCTTTCCTGATTTTGTAGGGTCAAAAATAACATAAAATACACCTAATAAATTTTCATCATCTTCTCCTATAATATATTCTTCTAGCTCTTCTAGGCCTTGAATATAATAATCCTGCCCTCGCCAAATTTTAGTTTCATATAAAAATCGACCATTCTTAGTAAAAGATAGTAAATCCGACCTCCCACCTCGAACTAAAACTTCCCTATAACTCCTAGATGTTAAAAAAGTTTGTAAAAGGGCTCGTGCAATATTTTCCTGAGGTTTGCCATTAACATATATATCAGCATATGTTTGGCGTTCAACCAAAGATTTAAATTCCTGAATCTCTTTCATAGAAACATTAATTGGGTCTTTATCCCATCCCAACATACTTCGAGACAGCTTTAAATCAACATCGCAAAAATCCAAAACCAAACCATTACAAAAAAGTGATATTTTACTCCAGACAGTATTTCTATATTCTTCTATCAATTTCTTGCTAAACACTCTGTCTGCATGCTCACTTAAATTTGCACATTGATTATTAACAAAATTGAGAATAGAAATTAAATCACTCCCCAATTTATTAAAGTAGTTAGCAGATAAATACATAATAGCCTGTTGTGGGGAGGTATCTTGATTATAAGGTGTCTTAGGATCAGCTATAAATACAAGATTATTTACAAAACTAGTCATGAACCATCCCAACATGTCTAATAACCTTACGTTAACAGAATCCTGACGTCTTTCAGATGATTGTGCTAATTCCAACAAACATTTAAATTTGTTTAAAGCAACATCAGGTGAAAGCTCCGTATTTGTTCCTATTTCCTCTAATAAAAGCATTACTTCTTTACATAATTGGAAGAGAGGCTTAACATAGTGGTTTATCCCATTTACAAAATTATTTAAACCAAGATTTGAAAATACCCATATTGCTTGCTGTAAGGATTCTTCAGCACTTTTCCATTTCTTATTTGCAAAATTTCTTCTATAAGTTGAAACTATGCGCATTCCCTGTAATACTTGCGTCATAGAGATCAAATTTTGATCTACTCGCTTAGGTTCGTATAATTTTTCCATTATTTCTGGAAGTAATGTTTCTATTTCATCAAATAGTATAGATGCATCGCCTTCAAACCCATATGCTATAATGTTGCACAAATTCATAAAGTGCGAAATGAACTCTTCTACGTCTTCCGAAAGGATTAGGGCATTCTTTAATACGGGAATAAGATCTTGTTTATCAGCACCCATACGGATTAGTAATACTGCAAAATTATTATGTACGCGTGACAGATCAGGATAGTTTTGCAGTAAATATTCAAATAAGATATATGATCCGTTATAATCTGCATTATTCATTAAGGACAATGCTAAATTATGTACCCAAAGAGGGTTTTTGGAGTCGTGCTTAATAACTAATTTCCATTGTTCAATTTCCTTCTCGAAGTCACCTGCATTATAGTACCCAATCGCTTTGTCAACTAAGCTCTCAAGTTCTGGTTTCATGTTTACCTCACATCATTCAGATTTGCTCCGGGGTACTTGTTTAAATAACTATATAATTAACTTCCGCTAATAGACATAGCACTAAACCGCTGTCGCGGTGGTTCCAATATTCCCAAATCGGCTTTTCCCGAACTGATCTGTAAAGATTCAGTTTTTTTTATTGGTCTCCTTTACAATATAGCTACTTTATTTTAAAGGAGATGTTTGTACCATGACTAAAGAAGAAGTTTTAGCCAAGCTTAAATTCGACGTAGAACTTAGGGGTTTAAGCAAGTCCACTCAGGATGAGTATCTTACAAAAGCTAAACTATTTCAGGATCACTTTGATAAACCTGCAACCGAGCTTGGTATTGAAGATGTTAGAAAGTTTCTTCATTATCTCACTACAGTTAAGAAGCTTGCTCCTGAATCGGTAAATACCTACAATAGCGGTCTCCGCTTTTTGTATGGTGTAACTTTGAATGCCAGCTTAAACCATAGGCAAATCCCTCGCCACCGTAAACCACACAAACTGCCTGACATCCTTACCAAAGAAGAGATACAAACCCTTTTTAACGCCTGCAATAACTTGCGAGATAAATGCATCCTTATGACTCTATATGGTGCTGGGCTACGTCTAAGTGAAGTGGCCTCCCTAAAAGTTTCAGATATTCAAAGCGATAAAATGCAGTTATTTATCCGCAACGCTAAAGGAAGTAAAGATCGATATGCTATACTTTCTCAAGCCAACCTTGAGATACTCAGAGCTTACTGGAAAGCTTACCGCCCTAAAGAATGGCTTTTCTACAGCAGAAATCATACCGGCACACATATAACACCTAGAGCTGTACAAAATCTATTTCGCAAATATATAAATAAGGCTAAAATCACTAAAAACGTTACGGTCCATACGCTAAGGCATAGTTTCGCTACCCACCTGCTGGAATCCGGCACTAGTATTTATCATATTAAGCAACTGCTCGGTCACTCAAATATCAATACGACCTGTGTTTACTTGCATTTGGTTAAAATTGAATCTCTCAACGCAACAAGTCCCCTTGATCAAATGACTACTCAATCGGAAAAAGCTAATGGTTGAAGTTCAAGATATCTTCCTGAAGTACGGCAATAACTATCGTACCAATCACAAGCTTACTCTTGTACAGCATAAAGCGATGTCAGCCATTCAAAAATGCAGAACGTCAAAGTTAGGCGGCCACAAGGAGGTTTGTGACAATTGTGGTCATACTCGAATTTCATACAATTCTTGCCGTAATAGACACTGCCCTAAATGCCAAGCTTTTGCCAAAGAACGCTGGATTGATAACCAGAAAAGAAATCTGCTCGATATCGGTTACTTTCATGTGGTATTTACCATCCCGGATACTCTCAACTCAATCATCTACCAAAATCAAAAAGTTATATATACCCTTTTGTTTAAGGCCGTTGCTGAAACTCTTGCCGAATTAGCATCTGATAAGAAATATCTTGGGGCAAAGATTGGCTTCTCTTCTGTTCTCCATACCTGGGGACAAAACCTCATGCACCACCCCCATATTCACTGTATTGTACCCGGCGGTGGATTATCCTCTATTGGAAAATGGGTGAATAGTAGAAAGAAATTCTTCATCCCGGTAAAAGTCCTCTCACGTAAATTTAGGGGCAAATTCCTATATTACCTTAAACAACTCTATACCCAAAACAAACTTGAATTCCAAGGCAGTCAGACCTATCTTGCCGACAATAAGGAATTTGAAAAGCTTCTATCCTCACTCTATGGCAAAGATTGGATTGTTTACTGCAAACCACCGTTTAAAAATGCTGCTTGTGTTGTTGAATACCTGGGTCGATATACTCACAGAGTGGCTATATCCAATAATCGCATCGTTAGCATTAATAATGATACCGTTACCTTCAAATGGCGGGACTACAAGGATGACAATAAGCATAAGGTGATGACGCTTTCCGCCGATGAGTTTATCCGTAGATTTCTTATTCATATCCTACCGAGTGGCTTTATGAAAATCAGACACTACGGCTTGCTGGGCAATCGTAACAAGACAACCAAACTGAAGATTTGCATACAGCTTACCCATACGCCTCTTTTAACTCAAGAAAAAGCATCTACACTTCAACTCATCCAGAAGCTTACTGGAATAGATTTATCTAAATGCCCTATCTGCGGATCGGAAAAACTCAAACGGTTTATGTGCTTGGGTAAATCTCCCCCTATCAGTATCTAAATTGAATGTATTTAAGAAATTGCCCTGTCATGGGGAGGGGGAATCTATATCTATTTCACCAAGATTTAACGCTGCTCTGATACATTTTGTTACAGAGTTTCCCTTTAAGTCATATAAATTAGACGGGAGATAAGATATTCAATCCCCATAGCGAGACCACCCATCAACCGCGGTTTCGTGCAATGTAATTATCCAAAGTTAGGTAAGTAGTAGTATCTCCACCAGAACCTGCTTCTAATTTACTCAAACTCTGATTCGGGTTTGAGCTTTTTTACGCCTAACTTCGGATAATTTGCTAGACAATATGCTAATTTGTAAATAATAAGACGCTACCTCAATGCCAATTTTTTAGATATTTTATAACGATAAATATTGCATGTATATGATAAGGACTAATGAATGCATGTTTCTTAGCAATGCCATATGTCTTGGCTTAGCTCAATAATTGATATGATTGAAAAATTCCAAGTCTAATCCATCGATAACAAATGCTTTGCGCAATAAATCTGGAGATACAAATTCATCGTATTTTCCCAGGAACGGGGCTTCCGCTTCATCAAGCAATTTCAAAGGATCAATTGTTTGTTCAGCAAGCCGTTCAAGTTCCCGTTTCAAATCTTCGGCGCTGCATTGTCCTGCAACTGTCAGATAATAAGGCTCAGTAGGTAGTATTGTACGCATACGTAGTGGTTCTTTCAGTATAAATTTAAGCACCCGGACCAACGTGCGGAATTGCCTGCTGCCAATCCAAGGCAGAATAAAAAGTGAATCCCCCCCGGCGTTTACCACAATATTCTTCAGCAAACCTGTTTCATATGCGAGCCTTCTGGCTTTTTCCAGTCGCTTGACGGCATTGGGCCGCAGGTAAGAATAGATTTCTTTGCTATGCAAAATATCCCGCATTTTTGCCACGACCCTTGTATCGAGATCTCCTCCAGCGCCCAGCCACAAAGTGTCAGAGCGCCCGCGGACAGGTTCGACGTATACCGCCTTATGCCTGCTGTCCACCTCAATGACTCGCCAGGAACGTCCGGCAAGCGTCAGTGCATAACCCGGCGGCGGTACTGTCGTAATGCTGCCGATTTCTTCGGTGCCGGAATAAACAGCATGTTCTTCTTCGTCTTTGAATACTGCGTAAAAACGAAAATTATTAACGACTTTTTCTCCAGTCAGGCCTATAATTAATCCACCATCATCAACACGTTGTATGTGATCGGTTTGTAGTAAATACCGCAGGAATGTTTTGTAATCCTCAGGAGCGATCTCTCGGAAAGCTGGCAAAGCCAGTACTTTAAATGCAAGATCTCTTGGCGTAGCTTCGCCCATTGCTTTAAGAATGCTCATCGTCTGGTGATATAGCAATCCCATGGGTTGACGGCGCAACGTAAAGGGTTCTATCCAACGATCTTTCGTGTAAAGTTCTATTACCGAAATGGCACGCAGCAGCGTCCATGGAATACGTGAAGGGAGTGGCGCGCTTTCATCTTCCTCCTCAGGACAGACAAACAGCATTTCTGAGGGTTGTCCGCGTCTTCCTGACCGTCCCAGACGTTGTACAAAGCTGGAGCAGCTATACGGCGCGCCTACCTGCATTACCCGCTCAAGATTTCCCAGATCGATGCCCAGTTCCAATGTCAGCGTGGCCGCAGCCACGGCAGGCCCCGGTCCTTCGCGCAATGCCGCCTCCGCCTCTTCACGCAGCATGGCGGAGATGCTGCCATGATGGACATAAAAAACATCGCGTTCGCACCGGCGGGCGGCAACGGTTCGCATTTCCCTCGTCACTTCTTCCGCGTCCGTCCGGCTGTTTGTAAATATCAGTGCTTTTTTAGTATGTGTGGCATCGTAAATATACTCGTAGAATGTGGCCCGTGCTTGGGCAAGTTGTTCGGCCTGTTCGGTATCACGGGCATCCGGCATAGAAAAATGCTCAACCGCAAGACGCAATCTGCTGCCGCCTGAGGGATTGGAAACCGCTACACCGCGCGATGTTCCTGCACTAAGCCATTTCTTTGCTGTTTCATAGTCGCTCAACGTTGCAGAAAGACCGATACGGCGTGGCATACAACAGGCCATGCTTTCTATGCGGGCAAGCTGACATAAAAGCTGCGTTCCGCGATCTTGTCCCATGAATGCGTGCACTTCATCAACAACTATAAACCGCAAATCACCGAACAGCTGTGGAATTGCATTGGGCCGGTTCATCAACAATCCCTCTAACGATTCCGGTGTAATCTGCAACACGCCGGAAGGCCGCCGCAAAAGCTTCGCTTTTTCATTCTGGGATACGTCACCATGCCAGTGCCATACGGGAATCTGCGCTTCGCGCAAAAGGTCGTTTAACCGCTCGAACTGGTCGTTAATCAAAGCTTTAAGCGGCCCGATATATAGGATACCAACACTGCGGGATGGATGCTCATAAAGCTGAGTCAGCGCAGGGAAAAGTGCCGCCTCCGTTTTGCCACTGGCTGTAGCTGATGCTATCAACAAATGGTCTTCGGTATCCATCAACACCTGACAGGCATCGACTTGCACACTTCGCAGCTCTGTCCAGTTATTCCGATAGATATATTCCTGAATAAACGGCGCCAAGCGGTAAAAAGGGTTACTCATAGTTCGAACTCCGTCAGGAAGTCGCTTACCTGGTCCGGATCATCTTTTGCTGCCTCCACCTTATGTCCTTCCATAAGCTGTTCAAATGTTTTATCGGGGTTCTGATACAATATGTCCTGTATATCCATAAAGTCACGAATAACCTCTCGTGGTGTCAGCAGTTTCTCCGCCCCCATTCTCCCAACGGCACTCTCCATGAATACCACAAGCTGTTCATCGGTAATTGGACTTTCATGATGATAGTGGGTGCTGTATAGAGCACGCAGCTTTTGCAGAAGCAGAAGGATTTCCTCGTTAGAGAGCATTTCGAGCTTGAGTGCCGGCGCAGCCAAATTTCGCAATCCATTTCCGGAAAAGCGCCCCTCCATCAATCGGGAGCGCAATGCTTCATAGCTGTATAATCCACGTCGTTCATCCTCGACAAACTGAGGCGTACCGCCCATGAAAATAGCCAAATGTGATGCTTTCCCCTGCATGGTATCATTAAACATCATAAGCAATTTTTCATAGTTTGCTGTGCGGGCAACGGAATTCGTGATTTTATAAAGGTTGACGCCTTCGTCAATAAAAAGAATCAATCCCTTATAACCTAAATTTGTTATAAACTCCGCCCAGAGCTTTATGTAATCATACCAGCTGCTATCATCTATAATCACGCCGACACCCAGCGCATTGCGCGCTTCGGTCTTAGTCGTAAATTCACCCCGCATCCAGCGCATTGCAGCCTGTTTTTTCTCATCGTCAGAAAGCTTATAGCCGCGCCAATAGGTTGCAAGTACTGATGAAAAGTCAAAGCCGTGCACCATGCTTTCTAATTCGCCCGCCGCCTCAAGAATGCGCTCTTCCACAGACTGTACCAGAACATCCTCGGGCGGCCGGCTGCCTTGCTCGTGAATGATCCGCTGCTGCAGCGAAGAAATCCATTTTTGCAGAATAACTTCCAGGGCGCCGCCATCAGGACGCGTACGTGTTGCAAGGTTGGTCATCAGCTCTCGATAGGTTGCAAGGCCCTGACCTTTTGTACCAACCAGACGCCGCTCGGGAGATAGATCTGCATCTGCAACGATAAAATCACGATCCATGGCATAATTGCGAATGGTTTGCAGCATGAAGCTTTTACCACTGCCATAGCGTCCGACAATTAGCCGAAACGCTGCGCCGCCTTCCGCGGTATTATCCAGGTCCCGCAGCAAGGCTTCGATCTCATATTTCCTTCCGACAGTGATATATTCAAGCCCCACCCGGGGTACAACCCCGGAGGTCAGCGAATTTACCAAAGCGGTTGATATCCTTTTAGGAATTTTCATCTGGTTCATAATCATTCATCCTCCACAGAAAATAATCTTTTGACCGGCTCAAAATACTCTTCGAGAACAGCTCCATCCTCAATCAGGAGATCTCCAACGGTTTCTATAGCTGCTTCATTAATGCTGTCTAATACTGGTTCTACCATAGTCTCCGCCTTTTCTGCTATGCTTTGCAGATCCTGCCGGCTTGCGCCTCGCACCATAGCATATAGCGTATCAAGCTGGCAAGGTGAGAGTTTCTGGCATAGTTCCCGCCATTCAGCATCAAGCCCATCCGCGTTCCATACAGCATGTACTTGTGCTTCCTGTGCTGGATATGTCCGTAGAAATTCAAGCTCATCCCGATAGTCCTCGTCGATGAGATGCAACTGACTTTCTTGAACAATCAATAAACTTCCAAGTATGCGCAGCGCCTTTTCATTGATTTGGTCGACGACTTCTTCTGTCATACAACTTGGCATGATGGCCTGCAGTGCGCTGCTTGTCATCTCCCAACCATGTTTTGACAGCGTATTAATAAGCAGGCATTCGCTCTCATCCAATTGTGAGAGCAGTTCTGCAACAACTGCAAGGTCTGTCAACAATCCGTCAGGTGTGTCATCAGGGCGTACGGGTATTGATGTAACCATTGTATCTTCCGGCATAGCTTTTATTAAATCAGGCGCGTGTGCGTCCATTTGCTCTTCTGTGTTCTCTATCATCAGCATGCGCTGTGTTTCCTCGGCCTCTGCCGCTGCACGAGCCAGTTTGTTAGCGTCTATGGTGATTTTTTCCTGTACCTCTCGCTTTTTAAAAAACTCACGCTCCATGTATGCATCAATCAATTTGCATAAGTCTTCTTCCAGATCAATGCCGCGCAGCTTACTTGAAAAATCTTTGATTTCACGCAGCTTGTTTTCCGTATGGCGTATGACTTGTGCCAGAAAATCCCTTAACGGCGAATGTGTGCTTAGGGGTATGGCGTTTATCTTTATCGTACGCGGCTCTCCCGCATACAAAGCGCTTTGGAACAGGTATCGCTCACGTTGCACATAACCGGGGTTGAACATTTCTACAATACGGCGTCCTTGTTTTTTTTCCAAAAAGGCATCGACCAGTGCAACGGCTTTAGGAATATACTCATCGCATAAAGAGGCATGCACACTTTGATAAAACTTACTGCGTGTAATATCATAATTGGCGGCCTGCGACAGCAAGGGTAGGTCGATACGAAGGGGCCTTTCTCCAAATTTCATTAGCAGTAAATTATCCAAAGTATTTTGACCAACCGGACAGCCGCACATATTGGAAATTTCGTCTGCAGGAACTTCAAGATCATGTGCCAGGATAAAATCGTTTACCCATGCCGCTAAATACCTGTCCAGTTTAGGAAACAATGCCCGGTACGCGCGCCAAACATTCATTAGCTTTTGATAGCCTTCAAGAGGCGATTCACAACCCACAAGGTTAATCAATTCATAAACGTACAAAAAAATATAAGACAAGTCCGTATTCGGATATTCACCGCATCGTACCCTCGCGCGCCAGTAAAAATACCACTGTGATTGGGTAGAGGTCATGCTTTCGTATGTTGGCCAATAGGTCATAAACGGAGTAAATCTTGCCTGCTTCACCGTCTTGGTTGAGAAATTTTGAGCCTGCTCCACAAAATACTGTTCTCCTGTCCGGAAGCTTATGTTTATTTGGGGCCGAAACCCAATGTTCGTGGTTAGTTCAGTTCGTTGTGGAATGGGGACGCCCTTATTGGGTGCTGGCTCACCTTGCAGCTGAATCTCGGCAAAGGTTTGCTGAGTTTTTAATGCTACTTGCTTAAACACATACGGCTTGGGCAAATGGGGCAAAGGCTTAAATGGATTGATAATCAGGCAGTCCGTTACGGACCACCTTGTGATGCCCAGTAATTCATGCTGAACAAGCTGCGTTTGATACCTCTTCATATATTCCATATCTGCATACAGGGCAATACGTATCCTGGCCTTGAGTTTTTCAAGAGACGCAAAAATCTTTGTGCTGTTACTCTTAGTCATGATGTCTGGTTCTATCAAAACAAGGATATCGAATTTTAGGGATGGCGGCACCTCGTTTTTGGTTATGGAATTGGTTGTTGCAATAATAATTAAGCTTGATTGGACTGGCGCAGAAGAATCCTTTTTGCTCCCATCCAGCCAGAGTGGTGACAGTGGTTGAAGGCCGGTGTATATTTCATCCAGGCGCTGCTTCTTTCCAACAATGAGCAGCCGTAATTGCGGCGATTTGCTGGATAGCTCATGTATAAGCTCCAGTAGAGCATTTATATGTTTCACACCGCTGCCATTCAGTCCGCCACTCAGTCCCCATTCAGCAAGAAAACGCAAATGGCTATATGCGCGGGTCTTCCCTGATTGCTCACGAATCAGGCTGTCAGTTATCATGCGTTTCCAAGGCCCCGACAGGCGGTCACCGCCACAAGACAGTAATTCCTCGGCGCTGAGTGTAAACGGTTTTTCAATAGAACAGCCGTCAGCAAGTCTGCCCATCCGGCCCAGTCCCAGTTTCTCAAGTAATTCAATACTAAACCAGCCGTCGTCCGTCTGTACAAATTTATTGTCCGGCAAAATCGCCCGAGAGAGTTGCGCGGCGGAAAAACGTTTTCCTCCTGCCCAAACTTCAGCACGCGCATAGGCCTTACCAATACCATTGTGTTGTTCAGAGTAGGCATTCAGCAAAAGTTCACCATTTTCGTAGACAGTATGGAGCTCCAGCAGGCGTTGTATTTCTCCTTTAAGAAATGATTTCCATGTGCTAAAAGCTGCCATTACAAGCTTTGGAATATCATCCCCCGTAAGCACGACGCTATCTCCCTGCGCAAATATGCGCTCTACCAACGCATCATACTGTTTGGGCCGCAGTGTATTTCCGTCCCACACATAATCTTGGGCACCATAAACCGGCCGCAATTCACCGGTGTGCATTTCACGCTGCAAGGCAACGTGGTCCTTAGTCACATCTTTTATAGAGATCCATAAATATGGAGCGCGATCATAGCTGTAGGGACACTCCACACGAATGCCGCTGTTTATGAGGGCCGGCACACCCTTTGATAGAAGTTCGACAAGCTGATGGCCTACTACAGGATCATGCAGTGACTGAGAGACAGCATCCCCTACTGCCACATGCCACATGGTATCTCCGGATAGAAACCAACCGTTTTCTGCTAACACAGTTACGCCTTCTGGAGGTGCACAGAAAACTCCCCCTTCCCTCTCTGAGAAGGAAAGTATAAAGCTGGAGGGTATATCTACCTGTTTAATTGCTTCTGAAAGCGCATCACATCGGTAAATCGCATGTTTTTCGCCAACAGCTTTTGTCAAATGGAAAAGCCATGCACGTACCGCCTCAACGTCTTGCGGTTTTATTTGCATAGCTCCATTCACATCTTTAACGCTTATGGGAAAATGCAGGCGACTAAACCTTGACAGTGCTTCCCCGATGGGATAGGGTTTGCCCTTTATTCCAGCACGCAGTGTAAACATTGCAGTATTGTTGCTATAGCTCAATTCAAAGATAATAGGTTTTTGTGCAAAAAGACTAGATATAAATGATAACATGGCCTGCTCCAAATGGGAGTTATTTCATCTTATTATATCAGTAAATAAGCAGCAAAATTGAAGGAGTTTAAAACCAGAGAACCATCAAAAGTTCAGCGTTTATGAATAAACGGAATATTTGTTTACCAACAAACTACCATTATGCCCATAATCTACCTCCATACTATCAAAACTCGTTTTCATGTTTTTTGAAAAAGTCATAATATATACGTACATTTTCCAATTCTGTCCACCGTTTCACATCAACCGGGCTTTTATCAAGATCATATATTTTAGCTCCACGCATGGCAAGCAGAAACGGAGAATGCGTGGAGATAATAAACTGACAGCCAAAAAACCGTGCAGAGTCCTCAATAAACTTCATTAACTCCATCTGACGCATTGGCGAAAGACTGTTTTCAGGCTCATCCAATATATAAAGACCATTTTCACCTATTTTTTCAGTGAAATATAGAAATGCACTTTCCCCATTCGAATATTCCCGCACATTATCAATCAATTCATTTCTTACAAAACGGGACTGCGTTTTAAATCTGGCATTATTTACTTTTTTAAGTTGCTCGTAATCTGCTATAGATTTCATCTGAAAACTAGAATATTTTGCATCCAAATATTCTTCAAAAAGCTTTTCCCGTTTTTGGTCAATTCCTTCATTTAAGTTACGGATATTCAACATATAGTCAAATACATCATCACTGGTAATTATTCTGCTATTTTCAGGGATACTGGCTTTAAGGTGCATCTCACACATATTAACATAGTCAGGAAAAAAATTAGATTTATTATAAATAGAGTCACGACTGATTCCTGTTTTTTCTGCTATAATATTTAATGCAGTTGATTTACCTGAACCATTTCCGCCATATAAAATCGTTACTGGCTCAAAATCAATTCTTTCAAGACCATGTTCTGATAATATCTTAAATGGATAAAAAGAGTCATAGCACGTTCTTTTTACCTTTTTTATGAAAAAGTCAAATTCCATATCCCCATTGGGAAATGTAAAAAGATTTAAATAAACCATTCTTTTCTCCTAAAGTATAGCATTATATAAACAATAAGAAATTCACTTGTGTTTGTTCATATACCCATTATTATCTTATTCGAAATGTTTTGGAGGTGATTGAAACCGGTATTATATACTAATAAGGGCTTATTACATGATAGCTTCATATACGAATCTTGAAGGTGAGATTTCAGCTCCATCTAAAAAACGTGGAAATTCAGCACCTTCATAAAGACCAAATTCATCACTAAAATGTTCTAGTTCAATAACAAACGGTACTGGTCCAGGATACTCAAATGTTTCTTTTAGCCTAACCTTATCAACATAGTCAATTAAATACTGGTTAGTTATCGGATGTTTCCGGCAGTTTACTAAGTAAAAGTTATCTCTAACAAACTGAAAATATTTTATTTTATTAGAGATTTTTTTATGATATTTAATGAAGGCTGATTCCACGATTTCTGACAGCAAGCTAGCTAGCTGAAAACATGGCTTCAAACAGTCAGGTAAAACGATATCTGGCTTGATATTATCTTTATGCTCATAAAGAAAATGATTTGGAGGCATATGATAAGAGTAATATTCTCTAAGATACTTCAAGATTGAAAATACTTCACAAACACTTTCATCAATAATTTGTGGTCTACCAGAACAGAAGGTTGAATTAAATACATTCACTAATTTTGAATGAGTTATCTCAGATAAATTATCAAGGCTTTCATTTGGAAGCATATATACACAAGCAAGGAATGCATGAAATAGAGAGTAGTAGCTAAGAAAGTAAAAAGATGCCCAACAACGTGACTCTTTGGCAACTAAAGATTCTTGATACATTGCAGATGAAGAAAATACCTCTTTAAGTGACTTATGAACCCTTATATTCCACAAGAAGCTTTCTTCTGGAGGATGTTTTTTAAAATAATCAGCATATTTATTTTTCCATGAATCAATATATTTTTTCTGCTCTTTAGAATCAGAAACTCTTTGATTTAATGAGCTAAAATTGGAATAACTATATTCCGTGTAATTTTCGAATGCCAACTTAATCTCCTTCTTAATTCCGTAGTTTAGGCATTTGTCAAGTCAAATGTTGTTTTTCGCTCAGTCAACACCCTTTTGACTCCTGTTTCTTGCAGTTTCCCAGACTGCCAGTTCAAGGCGGAGAGAATCAATTGAAGAAATTCGGCGTTCGAGGCACTGTTTGGGCATTACGCTTAACTCTATTTCAGCTATATTGAGCCAGCTTCCATGCTTTGGCGTGTAATGGATCTCAAGGCGTTTAGCAAGGCCTCTGGCTACATCCGGTGTAAATGCTTCATAAAGCGATGCCGTGGTATGAGTGTTTATCCATCACTAGCCGGATCTATTTTGCATTGGATAATGAACCTCAAGCAGTTCCCGGACCTGATTTGCCCAGTCAATCCGAGTTCTTCTTTCAGAGACCGTTACATGCCTCCAGTCTGCCAATGGTTCTGTGAAGACAAAGATGCTGCAGGTTCCGTTGCGGACATATTCACCGTCCTGACACTCAGGCCTTCCGGCCTTCATCGGGATCGGGGTTCTGGCCTCACCAAGGAGCTGGTACGGCTTTTCGTCCATGCAGACGACCGGATATAGTCTGCAATATTGCTCTGCTGGTACAGATCCAAAACATCTTCCATACAGGCGATGAAGGCGGCGTTCTGTTCAGGCGGAATACACCAACATTTACGGAGATGTGGTTTCAGTTCGTTTTTTTAAAAGCCGTCCAACGGTCACATAAGAGATGCTGTCAATGTACTGTAATTCAACCGCTTTATCCGTCAGCAACCTTAGAGTCCATCTGGATCGTCCCGATGGGGGCGAACTGCAGCTCAATGCGATGATCTTTGCTTCCACTTCACCGGTAATCTTTGGTTCAACGGGTGGCGTCTCGCGTTTCTTTCTGCCGAGCGCAACCTGCAGCCCATGTTCCGAGTACTGACTTCGAATGGTATGAACGGTCTGCGGGTGAACATGAAACAACGCTGCTATTTCAACTTCGCTCTTTCGCCCGCCCGTGCCGTTCTCATCAGCTGCCAACAGAATATTGGCATGCATGATGGTTTTTGCCGAGGCGGAACCCCTGGAAACGATCTTGAGCAGGGTCTTCCGCTCCTCATCAGAAAGACGGACATGGTATCTTATTTTTGGCAAGGCATACCCCTCCCTCCTGGGAAGAGTATAATAAGTTTTATCATAGTTTAAGATTTAACAACTACTAGGAGTAACAACTTATATTTTATCTTGATTGTTTTCTAAGTGCTTCAATTGCACCTGATATCACATCTATTGTAGAATCACGCTGCCATTCATCCCAGAAATCAACCGTTGCACTGTTAGGTTCATAAAATGGTTTTGAAATCTTAATTCTACTTGGAAGTAATGAGGCATCACCAACAACTAAGGCTTCACCTATATCAAGAATTGGTAATAGTTCCGCATATCCACCAAGACTATCTGGTAGGAGTCTTTTAATAACTGCCTGGTCTTCTGCATTTGTTAACCGCATTGCAACAAAGTTATTGCTTTGACTTAAAATAGTTCGGTTAACTTCTGCTGGACGCTGGCTGATAACAACTAACCCTATTCCGTATTTACGACCTTCTTTTGCTATTCGTTCAAAGTTTTGAAGACCTGCATCTTCTAAAGAACTTCTCGTTTTTTCTGGAAGATATAAATGTGCTTCATCACAAAAAATTGCTATAGGATGTCGATTTTCTTTACTGATCCATTGCTGAATAGAAAAAACAAGTCGTCCAACTAAGCTAACCATTAAAGAAAGAACATCAGAAGGCACTTCAGAAAAATCAATTATCTTAACGCCTTTATTTAGTTGTAGACTGCTAGAATGCATCAAGACTTTGCTAAGATGCTCCATATATTCATAAGCCAGTACTTCCTTACTTTCATTAAATAGGAAATTAAGCCGTTTATCACTTTTTTTTGATTCTAAACGCTGAATAAAACGTGTTAATTTGCCATGCATCGGTCCTTGTTTTTCCGTTTTAGCACCGGGAACCATTTCTGTATCCAATCTATTAAACTCAACAAGTATTTCTGATAATTTGTAAGGGACAGGACTATCGATAGTAAAAATTCCGGCAATATCTTTTTTACCAAGACTTTCAAGATTTTTACGTTTTTGTTCTAAAACTGCATTTGAAAAAGCCATTGCTTGATTGGGAGCATTGTTATCACTTCTATCGAGCATCAAAGATATCATTTCTTCATAGGTCAATAACCAATAAGGTAGAAATAATATTCCGTCTTTACTTTTGTCATTCGGCCCTGCAATTTTTACATGCTGAAAACCGCTACCATTAAGAGGTGCATACTCACCATGGATGTCAAAAACAATTACATTTGCCGATGGAAGTTTAGCTACTTGTTCAAGAAGCTTTGCTACTGTCCATGATTTCCCTGAGCCCGTACTCCCAACTATAACAGCATGGCGTTGAAAGAACTTATTTCCATCAAGCCATGCTTCCGCATTTTCATCAAGAGCATAGTGACCTAAAGAGAGCGGACTTTTTCCTTCTATCGCAATTTGAGTAATAGCCTTCATAAAGCTTGTTAATCTATCGCCATGTAGCATGAAACAATCAGCATCTATTTCAGGGACGGTTTCAAGAGTTCTTTTGAATACATTTGGTTTTGTTCCAAATTTATCGAGATGAGTTCCTATGAGTGTTGCTTTAACAACATTTTCAATAATGTACATTGGTTTATTATCATCATCAACTGACTCAAAAGAGTTCCGCATTATTTTATTTACTAAAGCGATAAGATGTTGACCGACTTTAGAGCTTTGAACAACAACAAGGTGATTAACCTGCATCCTTTTTAGTTTTTCTTCATTTTCAATTTTAATTACAATATTTGCAGTGTCGACGTTTTCAACAACGCCGATTCTCTCGGGAGAATCTTTTTCAAAGTCAAAAATAGACATAAGATTACCTCCTTTATTCGAGCCATAATCTGTAGAACAAATCTAAGCGCCAATAGTCTTCGGGAAAGGCTTCAGTTTCCGATTTACTATAGTGAACAATTGTTCCACCACCGCTTAGTTCGGATATAATTAGACAATTGCTGTTGTCAGCTTGTATAAATAAATCTTTGATTTTAGGAGTAAGTTCTTTAGTTACTATAACAAGGGGCTTATTCTTATTTCTGTTTTCATCAATAATGATAGGCTGAATATGCTCATCGTTAAATCCATATCCAATGCAAAGATACGATGTAGAGCTACGCAATGCTTTATCGGCTTCAGCTATAACGGTCCTAAAAGGATCCTTATGCGTTTCTTTATACTTTCCATTCCCTGGGGTTACAATCATCGGCAAATAAATATCTGAGAAATCAGCATAATCAAGAAATTGTGTTGCCAAGATATTTTGGTTTGATTTATGTTTAAACCAGTCTACTGAGCCATGAACCTTGTACAGGTTTACTGTTCTTTTCACAAAGGTTGATTGTATATTTCCGAAGTTTTTAATGTAGTTACCGGAGAACCCTGTTTCTACTGCCCCTTGAGCAAAGTCAATAGAATACTCTACAAGTCTATCGTAATTAGTAGTGATAATATTTGTAACTCCGGCTCTCTGGATAAACTTCTTAATAATCATTGTAAGGGCTGGATATTTTCCATGTCTAATAAAATCCAAAAAGGCTTCACGATCCTTTTTACTAATACATGACCAAACCGTTGCTATTATTGAAGTATGTATTTCATCTTTCAGCATGATATTATCTAAAGCTAATTCTAGGTTATTTGTGTTATTAAGCTCAGCAACAAATGCTTTCCAGCTATCTTCTTCTTGGTATTTCGTTTCGAGCTGATTAACGATTTCTGTCGCCAAATCTTTCATTGATGGTAGGCCATAGGGAATTGACCCACCGCTACCAATTAATAACGCGGGGCATCCATCCAATCTCTGTTGAATGCTGGTAGCAAATTTTTCAAGTTTTTCATCTATTGTCAGTTTCAAACTTGCGCCCACCCTCTCTCGACAGCCAGAACTTTATGGAACACCAATTTCCCTTTATTACAGTCATACATATTCTCTGGTTTCTGTCTATCTAGTGCTCAGTACGAAATTGCCCTTTATATAAAATTACATTTCTTCTATTTTGAGTCACTAACGTTGCATTAATAAATGTCGATATTGTCAACATCTAAATTTGCTCAAAATCAGTCAATTTCCAGGAATATCATGGCATGTCAATGAAAAACTCCTTATAATAGAGGTATAGCAGGTAATCCTGTCCATAGTCTCTAAATAAGGAGCATCAGCATGGATCAGGATACCACACAGTCCACATTTAATCAAGTTCTCAAACAGTTTCCCTACGATGATTTTTTAAGGTTTATTAAGGATTTCGGAGCCGATAAGTACATTAAAAAGCTTTTTACAATCAAGTTGCTCTACATCCTCATTATTGCTCAAATCAGTAAGATTGAATCATTAAGAGAACTGGCCGGTAAAGTAAAAAATGACCTTGAGTTGCAAAAATTATTAAAGCTTGACTCCATCAGCGCTTCGCAGCTATCAAGACGTTTAAGGGACATAAAAAGCACCTTTTGGGCTGATACATTTATTGCCGTTTCCAAAACAACGCTGGTAAAAACTGCTGCTTATGCTCACCGGGAACCCAAAGAAAACAGGATCCATATCATTGATTCCAGTACCATTTCATTATGTCTAAACAAATTTAGATGGGCGGATTTCCGAAAGACAAAATCCGGAATTAAGCTTCATCAACGGATACAAATCCAAAATGGATGCTCATATCCGGATAAAGCAATCCTTACGCCTGCTAAAGTCTCGGATAAGTCTCAGTTAGATGAGTTGGTAACAACCGATCCAGACGTCTTAAATGTTTTTGACCGGGGTTACGTGGATTACAAGAAATGGGACGAGTACTGCCAAGCCGGCATTAGATTTGTTACCAGGTTAAAAGAAGGCGCCCTGGTTGATGTTATTGAACATCACAAAATCGCCGGCACAGCTATGACTGAAAGTACAGTAATATTGGGTAATCCCAAAACCACCAGAATGAAATATCAATTAAGGTTGATTCAAACCCGGGACAGTGAAGGAAACCCAATTATTATTCTAACAAACGATTTTAGCATGGACACTCTTGAGATTTCAGAAATATACCGGTTGAGATGGCAAGTGGAGCTGTTTTTTAAATGGCTAAAACAACACCTTAAGATAAAAAGGTTCTTTGGTACTAGTGATAGTGCTGTATACGGCCAGATATGGATAGCCCTTATAACGTATTGCTTGCTGATGATAACACGCCTGACCTTGCCTGTGAAAATAACTCTATTGGATACCATGCGTCTTATTGCCGACCACCTCTATAATTCCTATGCTGCCTTAATTGAGGTTCTGAAAAAGCCTCCGGTCAGATCATCCCGTGGCAGGCGAAGAAATGAGCATTGTGAAAGCTTTAATCTGTTGATAAAACAAATTGATGTTGAGGGTACTGAGTTCTTAAATACCGTTGATGTAGAGCTATTTTACTTATAGGCCGCACCGCAAAAAGAATTATAGGTAAAAAATGTGGAGCAGGGTTACCTTTTATGGAGCCGTTGCCCTTTTAAATAATCTGGTAAAGAAACTTTGTCTGAATATTGCGAATTAAGCACTTTTCTGGTGTGGAGACCTTAAAACTTCCTGTTTACAAGAGCCGTCAGTTTTTATGCAACGCTAGTGATTTTGAGTAAGGTTCCATCTTGTGCAATACTGATTTTCTTTTCGTAATCAATAATCTCGGGACATGTATATTCTAATAAAGAATTTATTTGCCACCTTATTAGATAATTACGAACTCGATTGTGTAATCCGAATCTTAGCCCTATCTTATAATCTCTACTGGGAGCTATTGCAGGTTGCATTGCTGACCAAAATGATAAATTTTGAATTCTATATTCGTCGCCCATTTTAATTACATTTTCTGGTATCTCTAGTTCTCCTTCAATCCAGTCCCCTTGTGCCAAACATTTATTAATCCGACTATTTATTTTATCAGCTAGAATAAAGTATCCAGAAAGTCTCGATGCTTTTTCATAGTACTTTGCAGTGTTTATAAGCATTTCGAAATGTGAAGGGGGATTAACGTGTTCATCTCCTGGGGGGTCATAAAAATAAATTTGAACAGGCATACCATCACGAGGCAAGCTGGAAATTATCCCATATTTATAGTCAGCAACATGGGCTTGTTTTTTAGCCGGTATTTCTTTTGCAGCTTTTGTAAAATCAGATTTATGTTCGCGCCCTCGAGCTTCATATATTATTATTTCTCTATTTTTTGAGATTCGGTAGTCACATCTTTTCCCTGATCCATCTATACGAGAAACTTCAGGCAGCCTCGCGTTAAATATTCTGCACATACTAATAGTAGCAAGACCAACACCTATTATCTCTGATGAATTTGTTTTTAGTTCATGATACTCATTCTTTAGCGTTAGATACTGGCTATCAGGTGGTGCATCGAATGAGGCTGCTATATTTAGAAAAGCATTACAAAACCGGCCAGATAAAGTACCCCATCTCCCAACATAATGTACAGATGCATAATGCGGTATTTGAATGGGATATAGAGACAATCCGTTATTTATTTGTTCAATTAATATACGTTTATGTGGTCCTATAGCAAATTTGCATGAACCATCAGCATCATGGCAAGGTATATTTCTTTTTGTGAACAGTGCTCTAAGCATTATATCCCTTCTTTTCTGTTCTAATATGACACTTTGTTAAGAATAGGACTCTCTTTGATCAATCCTATTTAGCTTAAAGACTAACACGATTTACACTTCCTCATTTATTATATTATTGAATATTTCAACATTTCCTCCTTTTTAAACAGAAATTTCTTAGAATAACGCATGGCTGGGCCAAACTGGAAATCTTATCAATAGCTCATCGTTAAAACCAACAGCAACAATTACGACAGCCAATGAGAAAAATGGCGGTCTTGTGTTTTATGCAGTATTCGACAAAGCTTGGTCTCCTAACTTACCCCCTGTTTGTCGAGTAAATAATTGAGAATATTTGAGTCCCCGCCTTGTCTGCAAGGTGGGGATTGTTTTACGCCTACAAAAAAATCAAGACGGAGTGACCATCTTTTGGTAATACTCTTCGGTTTGCTTTTAGTCTCACGCTCATTTGCAGATAGCTTGAAGTGCATCTGCTATTTTCACTGTATCCTCAATAGAATTATCATTGCCAAATGTTATTCTGATTGTTCCTTCTGCATATTCTGGAGGAACTCCAATTGACCGTATTACATGTGATACTTGTGTGTTAACCGAATCACAGGCAGAACCAGTTGAGATGCAAATTCCGATCAAGTCCATGCGGTGCAGTATTGCTTCCCCGTCTGCACCTCGGATAGAAATGTTGACATTGCCCGGTAAGCGATTTATATCATCACCGTTCAGGATAAAATCAATATTTCTGTCTTGAAGCAGATTTAGCAGATGTTCCGAAAGAGCAGCTTTGTGTGCCATATTTTTCTTTATGTTCGCCAAATTCTTTTGAAGAGCGGCTGCCATTCCTACCACACCTGCTATGTTTTCCGTACCGGCACGTTTACCACCTTCCTGTGCGCCTCCAGAAATATAGGGGATAAGAACCGTGCCACTGCGTACGTACAGGAAGCCAATGCCTTTCAGCCCATTAAATTTATGAGCAGATGCTGACAGCATGTCAACACCCAGAGTATTTACATCTACCGGTATATGCCCGACTGCCTGCACCGCATCGCTATGGAACAGGGCACCGTGGAGATGCGCAATATCTGCAAGAGTTCGAATATCCTGAATGGTACCGATTTCATTATTTGCCAGCATCACAGAAATAAGACACGTGTCGTCTGCGATTACACTTTGCAAGGTTTCTGACATCATAATCCCCTTGTTGGTAACAGGTAAATAATCCACCGGATACCCCATGTCTTCCAGAAAGGTACATGAATTCAATACCGCATGATGTTCAATGGAGGATAAGTGTGAGCTCCCATGTAGGGAGCGACTTTTCATACAGCCAAGTCGCATGATAATGCCGGAATTTCAATCCACGCTCCCATGTAGGGAGCGACTTTGTCGTTTCGCAATCCAATTGTTTGCCTTCCGATTTCAATCCACGCTCCCATGTAGGGAGCGACGTTAACCGAGGAGGAAATGCAGTTGATCCACAATACCGTATTTCAATCCACGCTCCCATGTAGGGAGCGACTTATCTTGCCGTAAATACCCCATTCCTCTATGGATTTCAATCCACGCTCCCATGTAGGGAGCGACAACTCCTGCATAAAGCTCCCCGGCTCCTCTTGTATTTCAATCCACGCTCCCATGTAGGGAGCGACTTAGAATCCATAGCCGACACATCATGAGCGGCCTATTTCAATCCACGCTCCCATGTAGGGAGCGACTGATTCGCTGGGGGCTTGGATGTAAACATACCCACATTTCAATCCACGCTCCCATGTAGGGAGCGACACGGCTCACAAAATCTATGCAATTGACTGCTTGTATTTCAATCCACGCTCCCATGTAGGGAGCGACCGCTAAATGGCGCATTGTAATCAAAACATAGAGCATTTCAATCCACGCTCCCATGTAGGGAGCGACCTGCTTACTGTTACGGAAAATACCAATGCTTCGATATTTCAATCCACGCTCCCATGTAGGGAGCGACTTTTGGCTTTTCCCCTTCAGCTGACTTTCTACTATTTCAATCCACGCTCCCATGTAGGGAGCGACAGTTAAACCAGCAGGTGTTATCCCCCGGTCAAGTGATTTCAATCCACGCTCCCATGTAGGGAGCGACGAAATAGTGTAACCTTTCCAAACCACGGAATTTTATTTCAATCCACGCTCCCATGTAGGGAGCGACGGATTAACCCCAGGAGCAGGTCCTTGCGCAGCGTATTTCAATCCACGCTCCCATGTAGGGAGCGACGGTGGAGGAACTACTGGGTAAAGCTAAATTCAAAATTTCAATCCACGCTCCCATGTAGGGAGCGACACTTTTTGGCCTTGGCCTTGACCGGCAGCTTGAAATTTCAATCCACGCTCCCATGTAGGGAGCGACACAGTTTTGGGTCGTTTGGCGAAGGGATGGACCAATTTCAATCCACGCTCCCATGTAGGGAGCGACCACGTCGCCGGGGCGATCTCTCCGATGCATTCAAATTTCAATCCACGCTCCCATGTAGGGAGCGACTATTTTATCTCCTGCTGATAAGTATCCTGTCCACTGATTTCAATCCACGCTCCCATGTAGGGAGCGACGTCAACGACAGTGTTTTTGTTGCCGGTGCGAATACATTTCAATCCACGCTCCCATGTAGGGAGCGACCCATTCAATCAAGCAAATACACAAAAAAGCTATATTTCAATCCACGCTCCCATGTAGGGAGCGACCTACGACCCAGCCAACAGCAGGTTTACTGAGGTAATTTCAATCCACGCTCCCATGTAGGGAGCGACGGCGTACATCATAGAGCATGGACTGCCTTATCTTATTTCAATCCACGCTCCCATGTAGGGAGCGACGTAAACGATTTCTCAAACGTCCACTGCCGCCAGATTTCAATCCACGCTCCCATGTAGGGAGCGACTGAGACGATCAATGACATTGACAGCCAGGTCGTATTTCAATCCACGCTCCCATGTAGGGAGCGACTGAAAGAATACACGGTTTGGAACCGCGTCACAAGCATTTCAATCCACGCTCCCATGTAGGGAGCGACTCACCAGCAAGGTTTTTATATCCGGGGAGCAAAATTTCAATCCACGCTCCCATGTAGGGAGCGACCCATAGAAGGTCTTGGCGGGATTATTGCCTGTATTTCAATCCACGCTCCCATGTAGGGAGCGACGTTATCGGGAATATCCACGACAACCCTGAATTACTATTTCAATCCACGCTCCCATGTAGGGAGCGACATGACAACAACTCCTTCCGTATGGCTCCCCAACCAGGATTTCAATCCACGCTCCCATGTAGGGAGCGACTTATAGCGGGGCCATTAACGGACTCACCTTCAACATTTCAATCCACGCTCCCATGTAGGGAGCGACGTAAACTTGGGTCGTTGGGAACCTGCTTTCAAATAATTTCAATCCACGCTCCCATGTAGGGAGCGACCCTGGCCGTCCTTTGTAAAACGCAACGAAGGCAACAGATTTCAATCCACGCTCCCATGTAGGGAGCGACCTTGACGGCGACGGAGTATCAGGCGGTGAGAGAGCGATTTCAATCCACGCTCCCATGTAGGGAGCGACTGTGAATGGTGTTGACATATACGTTGGATCCGGATTTCAATCCACGCTCCCATGTAGGGAGCGACGACAGGGTATTGGATTTACCCTTGGGCACAGAGCGATTTCAATCCACGCTCCCATGTAGGGAGCGACTCAACATGAGGCCTGATAGCTACTCAAGTTATTTCGCAATTTCAATCCACGCTCCCATGTAGGGAGCGACGGTCATTGTCTTGGCTCCCGCGCTACCGGACAGATTTCAATCCACGCTCCCATGTAGGGAGCGACGATAACCGCAATATCTTTCAACTTATCGTCTACGTTATTTCAATCCACGCTCCCATGTAGGGAGCGACACCAAATGATACAGGCAGAGGGAGATTCGTTTATTATTTCAATCCACGCTCCCATGTAGGGAGCGACAGCAAAAACTAATAAAAACTATCTTTTAATAGATAGATTTCATTCATCTTCTTCTATTTTTCATAAAATACACCATTGTCCTCCCGACATTTCCTGCATATTTCAACAAATTTCCTCCCATCTCGCGGTGCGAAACCCCCAGGGATTTATGTTTGCTTCACATTCGCACTAAATAATCAAGGTATCCTCAACATCAAAAGAAGCTTTTGCACCCACATGCTCAACCTTGTTCTTGTAATTATTTCCC
Source organism: Pelotomaculum schinkii (assembly GCF_004369205.1). NCBI lineage: Bacteria > Bacillati > Bacillota > Clostridia > Eubacteriales > Desulfotomaculaceae > Pelotomaculum > Pelotomaculum schinkii. The sequence goes on from NZ_QFGA01000002.1 coordinate 425,770, forward strand.
AGCAAATAAAACCTCAGGCTATCCTTCTCCGTATCAATAATTTTCTCCAGCTTATGCTGAATCTCGCGGAACTTAGCCATATCCAACACGCATTCAAAGACCGAATTCTGAACACGCTGCCCATAGTTCACACATTGCTTGGCAACTTGACGCAGCCGCTTTCTCCCCACCGCTGTTTGAGTATTTACGTCATATAGCCGGGCGTCGCGTTCCATTCTTTCCAGCAGATCGGCGGTATCCTCATATGCGGGTAACAGAGAGCTTGCCAAATCTTCATCTGTATGTACCGCAAAGTCAAGGTGTCGTCTGTCTTGCCGCCTTTGGGAGCGGATTTGCCGGTCGGACTGTTCCAGCAGTTCTTTGACCGAAGTTGAAACTTCAATACAAATCTGGCTCCCATTGGCGAGCTTATATGTTATCGTTACAAATGACTTGTCCATTGTTTTACCTCCATTCATCATGTTTATGGATTGATGGCTGATGAACGGAGAGGGGGTGGGGAACGGCAACCGGGGCCGCTATGGTGTTTAGTCCCGGCGCGGACTTCGGGCCAAGTTGGCCCGAAGTGGAAAGGCTTGTCCAGTAAAAAAGCAGTCAAAAAAGAGGACAAAAAAGCACCTATACAGGAACGCTCCCGCAAGGTGTTAAGTGAAAAATGGGCGCAGTATCCACCCATTCTTTTTATGACTTTTTTGAATTTATGAAGAATTAGAACATCGGCTAAGCTAAGCCGTTACAATAAAGCAACGGTTCCTCCCATATAAAAAGCAGCGGCTTTGGATACATAAGAACCTCCTATTCCAAAGCCGTCACTATTGTCAAGGGTTAAAAAAGAGCGCAATTATCACGCCCTCTGCAATCTCCTTTTTTCAAAAAGAAGCAGCGGCTTTGAATTCTCATTTCAAAACCGCTGCTTGGTTTCTGAATATGCAATTTTAGCATACTTAATCATCTGCCAAAACTGCGGTTTTTTTTATTGCCGTAGACGGCAGATTGTATAGTCTATTATGTAATACCCCCTAATTACCAACCAACTCTACTATTTTCTTGGCAGCTTGAACTGGTGAAATATTACTTACGTCAATATGTGTAGTATTCATCTCTTGATATAGTGGAAGTCTATCCAGACTTCTTTGCAAAACATCGGACGTTCTTTCACCATTTTCAATAGCCCTTTTTAGCCTTTGCGTAAGCGCTTCTTTCGAAACGGACAGCGTGAATTTGTATACTTCAATATTTGTAAAATTCAGCTTTTCCAACAAGTTGTTTATTATCGATTCCTGATGCATAACCCAACAAAATATAACATTTTCATATTCCGTACAAGAAAGAAAGCTGTTTAGCAAAAAGCAAATATTGTTTTCTACCATCTGTTTCGTTTCATCAGTAACTCGAAAGGGATTCATACACCAACACCAATCGCCATCTAAAAACACACTTGGTTGTAGTAAACCGAGAAGTTCTTTGCATGTAGATGTTTTCCCAACCCCCATTGTTCCATTGATAAAAATTAATCTTTTCATTTCTTCTCCTATTTAGTTGATAGAATCATAATCGTGTTCTCAATGCCCCATATTTTTTTGACCGACTTAAACCCGGATTCCGTTAATAATGACATTTCATGTTTTATCGTAAAAGGAATGTCATAGTGATAGAAATTTTCCGTGAGATTGTAATCCATTATAAGCTTTTCTCTTTCCGATAAAAATTGCGCCTCTATATTGCTATCATTGGAACCAATCATATAATCACATTCAATAAAAACGCCATCGTCTTTTAGGCAGCGGAAAACGTTGGTGTAGAGCTTCAGTTTCTGCGAATGCGTAAAATGATGAAAAGACATAACCGATATCACTGCATCATATTTTTGTGTACCCATATCAACGGTAAAATAACTGCTATTTATTAGATTGATCGAATACTTTGAATATTTTGCAGCCAGTTTCCCCAGCATTTTGTCCGCGAAATCAATACCCGTTACTTCTATTTCAGGAAACTTTGTAAAAATGGATTCTAATTCCAATCCAGTTCCGCATCCTAAATCCAATAATGTTTTTGTATGAGAGGGAATATGTTGGGCTATTTCGTGATAGCATTTTTCCCCTCCATCAATATTTTTAATCTGTTGAGTGTCATATATATCTGCTCGTGTGTTAAAAAATGTTTTCATTTCTTCTGGCATTTCATTCATATTCATTCTCCTTTATTACGATAGAAAATCGTTTAAAAGCATTTTTTATAAGTTGAACTACTTCTTCATGTGGCAAATTTATATCATCTGATACAATTTGAGTTGCAATTCCGTGCGAATAAAGCCATACATCTCTAAATAAACTTCGTGCGTTCTCCAAACTAAGGCCAGTTATTTCCTTGGCATTCATAATTGAAGATTGGTTCCAATCGGCATCAAGTATTTCTTCAATACTTTTTCCTGCACAGTTTTTGTTCATAAAAAGAGTGTTAAATATGTTTTTTTCTTGTCTTGCAAACTCAATATAGGCAATTCCTTGTGTCAATAATCTATTCTTATCATTCATACGATCTTCCATAAAAGAATTGTAATATATATCAAGCTGGACAATTACATCTTGCTTTAACTCTTCCATATTTTCATAAACACGAAACAAAGGTTTAGTCGAACAGTTCAAGAGAAAAGCGATACTTCTGGCATTAACACTTTCCATACCCTGTTCTCGCACTAAAGAAATAGCAGCATTTAGAATAGCCTCTTTACTAATTGTTGGTTTTGGCGGCATATAAAATCCTCCCTTAATTTACAAAGAATATAATTTAGTGATGGCTATTGGATTTTATAAATGACCAACTCTTAGTCAAATGCAAAATCAATAGACCTATTAACCATATACATCGATGAATGATTATCCCCATGAATAGACAAATTATAATAAAGCAATGGCAGTTTTTATTGTCATGTTATTTTCCCTTCTCTAAAAGCAACACACGTTGCGTAACATCTGTTACCATTATATCAAAAATACATAGAATGTCAAGAATTTTACCCGATAAGCCCAACAAAATAGTCAAATAGATGTCCCGGGATATTCATCATTTTGTGAAATTGCGCAAAACGGCAAGCAATGTGACTGTGGCCACAGTCACGAAAAACTGCTTGTTGGGGAGCCTCCCCAAACCCTGCCACTTCGGGCCAACTTGGCCCGAAGTCAGCGCGTTGCGCTCTTTGTTGCGTCATGTCGCTATCGCTCCATTTCCTTATTTTTCTGCGTATCCGTCAGACCGAGCAGATGGTCAATATTGGCCTTTGCTGTAATAAGCTCCTGCATACTCTTTTTTGCCGCCCGGTACTCCTGGTATGCGGCATTTTTTTCAGCCGTCAGCCGTTGCCTTTCCGCTTTGAGCGCGTCCATCTTCGGGAGCTTCGCCCCGGAAAGAATACGCTTGAAAGTAGCCTGTGCCGCCCGGTGCAATGTAATGTCGCCCTCATGCTCCGCATAATATTTCTGGCTGTACTTCGCGGCCTTGTAGCCCTCAAACACAGCGCGGGTCTTTGCATAGTCAACCATTGCCACCATTAAATCCGCATTGGTGTTCGCCGCGCCTTCAATAGTTTTTATTTTATCTGAAAGAGTATGGAAACGGTCTGCGGCTTGTGCCGTTTTTTCGGCAAGCTGTGAATATTCCAGGAGATTATTTTCCTGCAAATATTGGAGTGTTGCCGCCATTTGTTTGAGATTGAACACCTTGGCCCACCGCTCGTAAGCCGGGCCTTTTCCAGCCCTCATTCTGGATTGAATATCAATAATCAGATTGACCCTGCGCGGCTCGAAGCGCCCCCCTGATGGAGAGGCCCGGCCCTCGATAATAGCCTGTATATCTTCCAGTCCATAGCCCTTGCCAAGTGTGGAGGATCGGAGCCGGGTAAACCGTTCTTGCCCCTCAGCCCGAAAGCTGACCGTACCGCCGCGCCCCTGTTTGACTTCATAGCCGGCAGCTTCCATAGCATGAAAAAATTCTTCCATGCTGGTAGGCTTTTCAGAAAGGCAAATGTCAATCTGTGTTTTTAACCGTTCCTGAAATGTCAGCGGCTTATTACCGTCAAGCCATTGCCCGTAATGCTTGTATTTTCCCTTGCTTTTTAGCTTTGGATGGGCGATATAGGATAATCCATTTTCAATACATATCCGGTCAGAAAGCCGTCGGAGGGCAAAGCTGGAACCCCAAAAATTATTGAATTTTCTTGTGCAGTCAAGGGCGGTGGAATTGTAGTAAATGTGATTATGAAAGTGTTTGCGGTCTACATGCGTGGCAACAAAAAAAGCATAGTTGCCTTTTGTCCAGCGCATAGCCGTTTCATAGCCAATCCGGTTGGCTTCTTCTGGCGTGATCTCTCCGGGAACAAAGGATTGCCGGATTTGATAACACAAAATATCGGCATCTTTTTTTTGCTCCCGTCCGGTGATCGCTTTGTACTTAGCTTTGGAAAGTAAAAATTCTGCGTCGGCAGTTTCCGCGTCGCACTGATAAGAGGAAATCAATTCACCCTGCTGTGTTTTTTCAGGATTTTGCCCATAGTCGAAACGGTCAGCAAGGGATTGTGCAATGGTTTCTCCCTTGCTAATGTGATGAATGATCAGGCGCGTGGTTGCCATAAACACCCCTCCTTTCCGGCAGTATCACTTCGGGCCAAGTTGGCCCGAAGTCCACGATTGAGATGTAAAAAGCGGGCCGCTTGGCCCGCTTTCCTTGTGTGGTGTCGTTTCTGTTTTTATCCCATCACGTAATCTTTCAGGAAACAATTCAGGTCGGCCAGCCTGTCGATGAACCACTCGATTACAGCCCGGAGGCCAAGAGGGGAAATCAGGAAGCCTAATATGAGCATTGCCACGCCGTTAAGGGTTGGGCCTCCCGTGATAAATATTAAAACTCCCAAGGCAGCAAGAATAACGGCGGCAACCGTACAAATCCATTCAGAAACACAGAAGATAAAATACAGAAATGCGACGGTGATGCTTAATGCAATAATAAATGGTATCGCAATGATTTTAAAAATAATCTTCATAATCATGACCCCTTTCTTGTTTGGTTCTACCTATATTTTACCATCCGAGAAAGGGGACAACAATGTTGTTGCGTCTTTGCGAATCTCGTCCCGGAACTTCGGGCCAAGTTGGCCCGAAGTCACTTTTCCGGCGGTACAAATTCCAGCAGATCGCCAATCTCACAGTTCAACACCGTGCATATCCGAGCCAATACATCTATGTCCAATCTGCTTATGCTGTTGTTGCAGTAATGATTGATTTGGGAACGCTGCATTTCTGCCTTATGGCTCAATTTGTTTTTGCTGATGCCCTCTTTTTCAATCAGCTCATTCAGCTTTATTTTTATCGTTCCGTATTCCATCGGAAACCCTCCTTTATCCGTTAAAAATCCACAACATTGACATATATAGTATGCACTAAGTAGAATTGATTAGTAAGCTCTAACAAGTCCTGTTAGACTAATTACACATACCAGTAAAAAGGAGGGGAAAAAATGGATACTGCAAAAGCGAAAAGAGCGTTGAAAAAACTTGCCAAGCAAAAAGGAATCAGCGAAAAAGAAGTACGCCGAGAAATTGAAATTGCCATTGAGGAAGCGATGAAAAGTCCTGAACTGCAGGCACAGGCATTTTGGAAATCTATTCCCCATAAGGGGGAACAGCTAACGCCGGAGGAAGTCATTGCCTACATAGCGGATATGGTAAAAGAATGATGCTGATATAAAAAAAGCGGGGAGCGGAGGCACGATGCCAACGCTCCCCGCCGCCGTTATAGCTCCACCACTGCCGTAAGCTGTTTTAAAACGTCGGATACCCGGCCCCACAACTCTGCATAATCTTTTTGCAGAGCCGCAATCTCGGACGGGTAAACACCGTAGGTATTGGCATGAATGGCAACCTGATTGAGATTATTCGCGCACCTGCGTTGCAAGGAAACAAGTTCCCGGACAGGGGCAAGGTCAACGTTCAGGACATAACCGTTCAGGGCCATTTTTCGGATATAGGCCCCGGCATTGGTTATCCCGGCCTCGGCCATACGCTGATGAATGGTATCCAATTCATCCTCCGATACCATGACATGCAGATGAATCCCGCGCTTGCGCTTATGGGCGCTCACCGTTCCAGTTCCCGGCTCCGCTTGCGTCGGGGCGGTTCCTTTACCTTGTCCAGCGGTTTTTCCTCTGGGACAGGGACAGACGGAAGAACCGGCAAGGCCGTATTGTTTGGGATACCGTCAATCATATTGCAGTTCTGTTCGGTGGAAAGTTCCGCATTGTTCAGATAGTTGTCTTTTTTCATAAATAAAAATACCTCCTTCTATGACTTCGGGCCAAGTTGGCCCGAAGTTTTGCTATCTGTCCTTTTCCGTATTCTTGGAAGGAGCAGGACGGGCGGCGTTGTCCCTTGCGGCCTGTTCGGCTCCTTCCTTTAAACGCTCGGAAATGGGTTTCTTTTCGTTCCGGGCTTTACTATCCATGATTTTCTCATAGCGCCCGGAAAGCTCCGCATCTGTGACAAACTCCTTTTTCACAAAGGAACCAAAGTCAGGATACCACCAAGTCAGCCGCCTCACATCAGGGATACGTTTGGCCTGTTCCCATTTGCCGACAGTCTGCACCTGCTGTTCCAACTGCTCCGGCGACAGACGAAGCTGATCGGGATTATCGGGCGCGGCCCGAAGCTCGTAATCGCCCATCTGCTTTCCCGTCAGGGGCGCGTCATATATAAGATAGCCCCACGCTTGGAAATGGCCTTGTTCCACATTTTCCCTCTTATCGAAGTTCACAAGGCGCAAAGGGCCGTTCTCTGTTTTGGGAAAAGTGCCAATATCCACGGGCCTTTGTGTAGAATAATATTTGTAAGCCAATTTTTCGGATACGCCATAATCATGCTGATACTCCGAAACGCGGTTCTCATAATCCCCTATGGCAGCGGCCTTATTGGTGGTGTAGTGACCCCAATAATAGTCGCGCTTACCGTTTTCTTCGGTAAACTGCCATGTGACAAAGGGCTGTGGGGCATTGGGATTTTCCGCAAGGGCAAAGCCGCGGTCATTGTCAAAGAGGACTGACCGCTTGATTTCATAGCCATGCACCTTTTCCTTACTTGGGTTATCGCTCATTTTTTACCTCCATTCCATAGGGAAATGTTACGAAGTTATCCCCGGAATGAGGGGAGTAAGACATTTATGCCTCTCCTTTTAAAACCGGGGCCGGAAAGCCGCTGAAACCGGCACTTTTTCAGGCGAACATCGTAACGCTATACCCTTTTGTTTTGCCGCTTTTTTCGCATCCGTTCCCGGCTCTTGCGGCGATTGCCCTCATACTGGCAAGCCTCCGAACAATACGCCTGACTTGTGACCGGAATAAAAGCCGCGCCGCAGACCGGACAAATCTTTTGGGAAAATGCTGCGTTTGTTCCCGTCAGCTTCGCTTCCAGCACGGAATCAAGCGGCAGGACGGCGTTTTGAAAATACTTGCAGTATGCGCCCGTCCACCATTTGTTCAGCATATAGCAGGGGCAATCCAGCGGCAGACAACCGTATTCCGGGTCGTAGTTGGCGCACATGCCAACCACCAGCCTGCGGATTGCCGCCCGTTCGCTCCGGGTCAGTTCGCGGGCTTCCGTCTGGTCTTTTGCCATAGGCTTCACTTCGGGTCAACTTGGCCCGAAGTTACCGCCTCCTTTTCCCGCGAGATTATGACATCCCGGTAGCAAACGCCGACACAGGGAGCGCCGTTCCAGTATCCGCAGTTCCGGCAGGGGGAGCCTTTCGGCGGTTTACTCACCGTACCCCGGCGCGGGGGCCGGGGCTTTTCCTTCATCATTTTTTCGTAGGGGCTGTTTGTAAAGTTCATGCTTCACCGTCCCCGTCCTGATCTTCCTCATCCACCGCCGAAAGCTCGTCGGCCTGCTCCATATCCTCCGTATCATAAAGATCAGCTTCCTCACTGTAATCAAAATCATCCTCTTGATCAGATTGCTCGTGCTTCGGGCGGTAAATCTTAAAGTAATATCCGGCTCCGCCTCCGATCACTACGACAGCCAGCACCAGCAGGAGCATCCCCATATTGCTTTGGGATTCCGGCTTTGTATCGCTTTCCGGGGTGGCTGTGCTATCAGGCGTATCTTCCGGCTCCGGGGTAGTTACAACCGTTTCGTTTTCTTGTGCATCGCCGGACTTTTCGGCAAGAGCCAGCAGGTCTTTTTCCGTAACGGCGTTCAGGAAATACACATTATCCGTTTCCCGTTGCAGGTCAATCACAAGGTAAAATACATTTTCATCGGGGGTGGTGATGGTATAAAACTGCTTGCCGTCCTCGTCGGTGGCGGTATTGACTACCGTGCCGGTTCCGGCAGGGGTAAAGGGATTGGGTTCACTCGTCGCCTCCGGGACAGGAACTTCTGTCACTTCCGGGGCTTCCTCCCCGCCGCTGGCATAGGCCACGGTGGTAAAGCAGAACATCAGAGCAAAAACGGCGCAGAGCGCCGCCAGCTTACGAAATTTTTTCATGCTTCGGTTTCCTCCTTCTCCGTATTGGTGGACTTCGGGCCAAGTTGGCCCGAAGTAAAAGGCGCTCCGTTCTGCTCACGAAGCGCCTTTAAGATGGCCGGGAGGTCTGTCATCGGAATATCCATACCGCGTACCGCCTCCACAATTTCCGTATTTTCAAGCTCGGTTTTCTGCTTTTCCAGTTCCCGCAGCTTGGCCTGAAACTCACTGATTTTTTCCTTAGTTTTATCAATGTCTTTATTGACGCGCTCAATTTTTGCGTTCAAAATAGCACCTTCCTTTCTCATGTTGCGTCCGGGTTTTAACCTGATAATCTGCCGAACGCATAAAAGTGTTCCGTCCAATACTTGGTGTCCATCCGGGCATACTGTACGCCGCCGCTGGCACAGTGGAGCATCATGTTATCGCCCACATAGATGCCGACGTGGGACACTGCCCCGGAGCTGTCATAGGTTCCGGTAAAAAAGATAATGTCGCCGGGCTTGGCTTCGGCAGGGCGGATCTTTGCGCATTGGTTGAAAATGCCCTGCGCCGTTGTCCGGCTCATGGGATATACGCCGGATTTGTCCAGCACATAGCAGACGAAGCCCGAACAGTCGAAGGATGTGGAGGGGCTGGAGCCGCCCCAAACGTAGGGGTAGCCCAAATACTTCTCGGCCTCCCCGATCAGCGCGGCAAAATCCGGGTCTGCAAGGGCCTCCGGCGGTACGTCGTAATCGGTGTATTCTCCGGGGTGGGCGTAAATATTGCCCTCAAAGAGCTTGGGGCGGTTGCCTTGGGTTTTCTGATAGACGGCGTACCGCGCCTGTTGCTCCGTATCCAGATTCGCGGCGGCAACCGTGCCTAATGACTTGTTTTTTAGGCTGACGTTCAGAATGTAATAGTTGTAAGGAACCTCTACGGTATAGGTATCGTGATGGGTATTGCCGTTCTCGTCCGTCCATGTGTCCGTCCGGGTTTCGGTGCGGTAGCGTACCTCCACAGTTCTTGTGACGGTCAGGGAATATTGCTGACGGAAAAGTGATTGCAATTCAGCCTGTACCTTTTCCGGGGTGTATTCTCCAAACTTGGCGGTCAGGTAGGAGGCCAGTTCAAAGGGGTCATGCCCGATTTCATCCACGGAATAACGGTATTCGTCATAACCGGGATAGTCGCTTTCTATGCGTGACAGCTTTTCCCGCAAATCCTTTTCCAGCCCGGTATAGCTTGCTTCCACCGCTTCAATGTCACTGTCCGATGATACATAGGACGTGCCGCCGATAGCGCCGATCAATCCGTTCCCGATGGTGGCAAGAGAGGCCACGCAGGATTGCAGGATGATAATCAGCAAAAACAGCACCAGCCCGATTAGCAGGATTTTCGGGTTCCGTTTCACAAAGGCCGTAACCGTCCGGGCTATTTTCTCCGTAAACTTCACCGCTTGCTTACCGTGCTTTGCCGCCTCCCGTGCCTGCTTGGCATATTGCTTTTTCAGCCTCCGCTTTTGCCAGAAGCGGGAAACGGGATTGCTCTTTAGCTCCGGGTGCTCCTGTACCATCGTGCGGTACTGAAAATCTGCCTTTGCCCGGATGTCCCGCCGTTCCCATTTTCGGACTTGCCGGGCAGGGTGGGTACGGACGCGGTGCTTTATAAAGCGGGTCGTACCACGGACAGCCGTTTCCCCGGCAAGCTCCGTTCGGTGCGCGGCCTCTGTCCCTACATTTTCACGTTCTACTTCATGGATTTTTCCATGCACATACCGCCATGCCTGAAAACGCGCCGCCCGGCCTGCGGTTTTCACCGGGCCGGGCTTCTTTGGCGGCTTTTGTGCCGCTAACTTCTCACGGGAGGCGTTCAGCTTTTCCCCGCTTCGTTCCGCGCGAAACTTGGATTGATTCAGCTTTTCAGCGTCCCGCGCCGCCTTTTTGCCGGACGAACCGGATGCTTTTTCTTCCGAACCGGAGCCGTCCCTATGGGGCGGCGTATCATCGCTTCGCAGACGGTCGGAGGGCCGGGACTGTTCACTGTACTGGCGGTATTTGCTGTTTGGGGACTTCGGGTCAACATGGCCCGAAGTAGGAGACGCATCAGGAATGTCGGCAGTATCCGGGCTGACAGCCTTTTTTGCTTCCTCCTGCGAAAAAGACGGTTCCTTTTGTGAGTGGATTTTCTGCGGTTGCTTTTTCTTCTTGGGCCGGGGGGTGGACTTCGGGCCAACTTGGCCCGAAGTGCCGGGATTATCCTCAAACCGCAAACGGCTGGATGGGCCATGCTCCGGCCTGCGGTTCCCGTCACGCATTGGAAGCCTCCTTCGCTATGTCCTCCGGGCGGGTGGTGAGCAGCCTGTAAATCTCGGTATTCTTCGGAAAGCGGTCAACAAAGGGAATGGTGGTATTCCCGAAGAATAAAAGTCCCTCACCGGAATTGCTGTGGGCGATATAGGATAGCTGATGTTCGGAGATACCAAGCTGTTTGGCGAGTATGGCCCGGTCGCCCTGCGCCTGTGAAAGCAGGATCATAAAATCACTGTTTTCAAGGATATTTTCTATCTCCCGGCTGGCTAAAAGGTCTTTCACATTCTGTGTAAGTGCGCTCGGTACACAGCCTTTCTTACGAAGCATCTTCCAGACACGGACGAAATAACCCGCGCTCAATGCGTCTTGCAGGAGGATATGAAATTCATCGAAAAAGCACCAGGTCGCAAGCCCTGCGGCAAAGTTGGTATTGACCGCCTGTATCACAAGCTCGTTGGTGATGTGCATAGCGATTTTACGCAGATTTTCCCCCATGCCCTTTAGCACGATGCACACCACGCGCTTATCAAGGCTTACATTGGTATGATGGTTAAAGAGGTTTAGGGAGCCGGTGCAGTAAAGCTCCAGTGCGGTTGCTACCCGTCTGGCTTCCGGCTCCATCTGTTTGCAAAGAGTTTCGTACAGGTCTTGCAGAAGCGGTATTTTCCCATCCCCGATGCCAAGGGCAAGCTCCCGGTACACCAGACGCACACAGCGGTCAATGACCGTTTTTTCAATGGGTTGCAAGCCGTCCTTACCGCCTAAAATCAGTTCGCACAGGGACAACAGAAAATCCGCTTTCATGGAAAGGGGGCTGTCCTCGTCTGCCATGCTCATTTGAATATCCATCGGATTGATGTAATTTCCAAGAGGGCTGTCAGGGGAAATGTCAATGACCTGTCCCCCAAGCCGCTTCACCAGCGGGGCATATTCGCCCATCGGGTCTACAATGATAATCCGGTCTTTGGTGGTGAGGAAAACGTTAATCAGCTCCCGTTTGGCGGCAAAGCTCTTGCCGGAGCCGGTGGAGCCAAGATACAGGCCGTTGGCGGATTTCAGTTTTTTGCGGTCTGCCATGATAACGTTGTGGGAAAGGGCGTTCATACCGTAATACAGCGCTTGCCCGCCCATGCGAAGCTCCTGCGTCATAAAGGGAACAAAAATTGCCGTGGAGCTTGTAGTCATGCCGCGCTGTATCTCAATGGCGTTATCGCCAAGAATCAGGCTCGACAGATACCCTTGCTCCTGCTGAAAATCCAACCTTTTGAGAAAACAGTTGTATTTCTGTGTAATGCCCGATACGGTGAAAATATCATTTTCAAGCTGCTGCTTTGTCGGGGCCGTATTCACCACAAGGAAGGTAAGCAGAAACATCCGCTCGTTGCGGCTCTGCAAATCCGCTAAAAGCGCCGCCGCGTCCTTACCGTAGGTGAGAAGGTCGGGCGGCAAAATGTCAATGTCATACCCGGAGCGCGCCGCCTTTTTCTGTTCGTCCACCTTCATGCGCTCAATGTCTGTCAGCTTTGCCTTGACCGTTTTCACCGCTTTGGTCTGATCAACGGTCTGCACATGCAGGGTGATGGTCATTTCCGCGTCTACCTCCAACAGCTCCGTAAGGAGCTTGTCGGAAAGCTCGGAGGCCATGATTTGCATGTAGGAAGCCGCGCCCCATGTGGTTCCCACACGAAAGGCGCGGCTTTGCTGAAAGTCAAAGGACGTGGGAGCGATAAAATCCTTTGTCCCCATGCCCGTTTTCGGAATCATATCCCATGAGAAGAAAAACGGCTCCCGGCCTCCGGGGTGTAGCTGGCTGTGCAGCACCTCCAAGCGTTCCCGTCCATTGAGGGAAGCCGACTGTACGCCAAGCCTTTTGTAGTTTCCGGTCACATCGGCCTCCACACGCTCTAACCGGGGTCTTGCCGTCCCGATGCTGTCCGCATGGATGCCGAAGGTAATGTATTTGGAGCGCATAATGCCATTGTTGCTCTTGGCAATCTGATTGGTCAGCATGTCGGTAAATTCGCACCGAATGCTGTTAAAATCATCGTCCTGCGGGGGAATGTTCACGTTATAGCGGTTTTCCGGGCGGGAACGGTGGTTGATGAAGGAAAGCTGGAACGGCAGGGCACTGTCAAAATAATTGAGAAATGCACAGTAGCCGTCAAAAATCGTAGCCTGATCGTCGGTGGAAGCTACGGAATAATTGATGTCCTCGTATTCAATGGTTTTGGTGTAAAAACCCTCCCGCACCTTGCAGATACCGTCACGGAACATTTCTTTATAGGGAATAGTCTGCTGTGCCGTCTGCGGCCCGCGCTTTTTCTTACCGCTTTTGGCGGGAACGGGCGGTTTCTTTTTTGCCTGCTTCAAGCCGTGTTACCTCCTTTCGGGAATCGCTGAAATAGCTGTAAAGGTTATCTGTCTTGTACGGCCTCGTCCGGGGCCATAGTAAGGTGGCACGGACGATATTCCGCACAACCTTTTCAAAGGGAAGCCCGTCACGCTCATACATGGCAATCAGGAAGCACGGGAGCATGAGGGCAATCATCAGGAGCATAGCCCCTGTGTTGCCGATAGCGGAACGGGTAAAAAGATAGGCCGGGATACCGACTGCCGCCGCGCCGCCAAAACAGATAAGCTGACGCTTGGTGAGATTAAACGCTACTTTGGTTTTTATTTTCGATAGATCGTTTGGTACATTCACATAGGCCATCTGGCTGAAAACCTCCTTTCGGGACTTCGGGCCAACTTGGCCCGAAGTCAAATCGTAATGCTGTTTGTGATCTCATTTCCCCAAACCTGCCAGCCTTCGGTTTCTTGTCTGGCGAAAAGCTCCACGCGGGGCAGGTCGCCCATGAGCCGCACAATGCGTTCCCGTGCCTCGTCGGGCTTTTTGCTGTGGGCCTCTATGGGGGAAATGATAAACTGATGGATGCTTTTATCCCGCCGCTTGGGATGGCCCCGTGTCGCCAGCAGGCAGATTTCCGCATTGCTCCGTGTCCAAAACCCCATACCGTAAAACCACGTTTTTGCCTTGCGGTTCTGCTTGAGCCATACGAACGCTACTGTTTTGAACCGAAAGCCCCACGCGGAAATGACGCGCAGGGCTTCCGGCAGTTGCGGGAAGGTTGCCCATAGAAAAAGCGCGCTGTCCTTTGTGGCAAGCTCTGCCACAGGAAGCGCGCATATTTCATCACAGCTCATGGTGGGGTAATGATTTTCGGCTACGCCCTGACCGCCTTTGTTGGCGTACCGCCACGGCGGATCGGCGTATATGATGTTGAATTGTTCTCTTGGAATCGTGGTGAAGCCCCCTTTCTGACTTCGGGCCAACTTGGCCCGAAGTGGATTATGTTCTGAAACCCACCCTCAACGCAGTACGGCGAAGCAAATCCCCATATAGACAAAAGCGCCGGTACACAGAAACACCGCCAGTGGTACGCTCCGTTGCCGTGTTGCGGCCGCATAGATACAGGCGGGTATCAGGGCAAAAAAGAGAATGAGAGCAAGAGCGTTCAGCCCGAAGCAGAAGCCCGTTGCCGCCGTCAGCTTAATGTCGCCGCCGCCAATCCCGCCATACCGCACGGCAAGCAGTAACAGGCAGATCCCCGGCAGGAGCAATCCCGCGATTCGCTCATACAAAGCCGGGGCGGGCAGCAAAAAAGCGGATACAAGCCCGATCAGAACAAGGACAATCCATGTCCAGTCAGGGATAATCCGCTTTTGGTAATCCATAATCGCCGCCCATAGCAGAGGGACGGCGCATAGTAACGCAATCATCAATTTCCCGTGGTGACATCATCGGAATACATGCTGTCCACCACCCGGATTTGAAGCTCCCCGTCCGTCAGCCACTTGGAAAGTGTGCCGCCCGGCGTATGGACATCGGTGACAAGTAACTGCACGATGTAGTCCTTATCGTCCGGGAACCAGACGGGAACGTATTGCTTCCGGTACTTGAAGGGAGATGCGGGATTCTCCCGGAAAACAAATTGGCCGCCCTCCTTGGTTAAGGGAATGGCGGTTTCATAACGGTATTCGGGCAAATAGACCTCTGCCGTCTGCGGGACGGTGATTAGCTCCGCTTTGTCGTAGTTGGTGTTTACGGTTGCATTGACCTTGATGGAATAGCCGTAACCGGATTTTAGGTAGCCTTTTACCTTCGTGTCATAATCCAGAACGGCGCTGACCTTTAGCTCGGCGTAAAACTCACACCATATAAATTGACCGTTTTCATAACGCTGTTCCCACCATGTTACCCTGGACTGGTCAGAGCGTTCCGGCGGGTCGGGCAGCTCCCGGCTTTCCTCCGGCTCGGTGTAGGCAACATTTTCAATGACTGCCTTTTGGGTGTAGGTGTTGTTGTCGGTGCTTCCCTCGTTATCCAAGGACTGGTCGGGGTTAATAACGGCAATCAGCGTAATGTCCTTGTCGGCTTGAACATTGGGCGTATCCCATCGAAGGGATACCACGTTCCAAGTGTCCTTTGCCATCACAACCGCGTCTATGCGCTTTTCATAGGACAGTTCGGGAATCTGGAACAGCACCGTTACATTCTGTCCCGGTGTAAAATCAAGGCTTCCCTGATTGCCTACCTTTACGGTGGTTACAACCGACTGGTTTTCCTTGTAGCGGTCAGGGGTTATCCGCTGTACGTCCAGATCATAGGGCCTTTCCAGTACCATGATTTCCGCTGAAACCCGGTTGTTGCTCTTATTGGTATCTGTAAAGCCCTCCGGCGGCGAAACCTCTGCCGTTAGCCGTATGGGAGTGCCTTTTTCTCCTGCGGTAGCGGTCACAAGATAGGCTTTCTTCTCATAGGGGCTGAAATTGGCGGTAGCAGGGACGGCAGATACCGTCTTGCCGTTGATCGTAACATTCAGGCGCACATCCGAAAGTGCTTTATCGGTGGAATTGGCAAAATATACGGTAAAGCTGTATTTCTCCTGTTCATAGACCGTAGGCGGGGAGGACAGGTTTACCCAAACGTCACAGGTGGCGCTTGGCGGAGCTTCGGGGTCGCCGGGATCATCCGGTGTGTCGGGGTTATCGGGATTGTCAGGTGTATCAGGATTATCCGGTGTGTCGGGATTGTCCGGGTTGTCGGGGTTATCAGGATTGTCCGGGTTATCCGGCCTTTCTATGACCGTAATGCTGGAAACGGCGGTATTGTCTGTGGGGTTATCGTCCGTGAAGCCCTCCGGCTCCGTGATATTGGCCCACAGGCGGTAAACCTCCCCGGCATTGCCAGCCGTGCCGGTAACGGTATAAGACTTGGTTTCCCCTGCTGCAAAGTCCGCTGATGCAGGGATTTGCGTTAAGGTGGTTTCGTTGTTCTTTCCCTGCAAGGTTACGCCTTTTAACGGCAGGGAGGATTGATTGGTAAAGCTCACGATAAAGCTGTATTCCTCCTGCTCATAGACCGTTGGCGGGGCGAAAATGCTTACCGACAGATCGCAGTGGGTTGGCAATTCGGTCGGTTCGTCCGGGGGATTGCTTGGATTGTCCGGCGTGTCGGGGTTATCCGGGGTTGCTTCCGGTTCCGGGTCAACCACCTTGATCACCGCCGTAGCGGTATTGTTGGCAAGGTTACTGTCAATAAAGCCCTCCGGCACTCCGATGTTGGCCCATAGGCTGATTTCGTCTGCGGGGGTATCCGCAGTACGATTGACGGTATAGGTTTTGCTTTCATTAGCCGAAAAGTCCATGACGGCGGGAATTTCCCCAATCGGTATGCCGTCCACCGTCCCTTTTAGGGGTACGTCGTAGGCCGGGCTGTTCCCGCTGTTCATAAACACTACCGTAAAAGAATAATCCGCGCCGCGCTGGACGGTTGCCGGAGCGCGGATAATCACCGACAGATCGTTTCCGTCCTGTGCCTTAAACTTGAAAAAGAAGTCTGCGGCAGGAATTTGATACTGAATTTTTTGTGTGATTTGCGTCTGCGTTTTGCTCTCTCCATCGGTAAAGGTGTTCGTTTCCGGGGTATAATCCCATTCCAGCTCCATATACACAAAATTTCTGGAAAGCGGCAGATCGTCCTTCGTAAAGGTCACAGAGGTAGTCTGATAGGGATAAAGAAGCTCCGGCACTCCCTTGTCCTGTGCGGTCAGGGAGCCGTAAACCTCCTGCTTGCTTTCGTCACACCATGTCGCTTCCACATCTATTTTGACCGGAGCTTGATAGGATAGCTCCGTATCCCGCATGGTTTCAAAGGCAATCAATGTTTTTTGCGTCCAGCCGAAGCGGGTAGTCAGTTCTTCAAAGTCGGCGGCGGTGTCATAAGTGCCGTAAATTTGGCCTGTGACGATATTATGGATTTCCACCACAAGGCTGCCCTTTAGGGTATAGGTCTTACCGTCGTAGCGGTCAATCCATCCGGCAATGCGTTCCCGCTCATAGTCGGCAACGGTATTTGCGTTCACCACATCAATGCGCTGTGGCTCGGAAAAGGATTTCAGCAGGGTATCACCGTCGTAAATATCGGTAATCAGCATTCCGACTGTTCGGTATCGGGTATCATAGGTCGCTTTGACTTGGAATACCACATTGGATGTGACGGTAAGCACCGCGCCCTGATCGGTCTTTGCGGTAATGGTATAGGGGCCGCATTGCTCCTTGCTGTCTACCGTCAGCGTATAATCCGGCGGTATCGTCCGGCTCTGACCGCCGTATTCCAGCGTAATATCCGTGAGCGTTCCGGTTTCGGCTGTCACCCGGATGGGGATTTCAGCCGGGAACTGCTCGACGGCTATCATGCCGCTTTCGTTTGTCAGGCTGTCTATGGGCGATGTCACACATATGGTCATGTCGCTGGAAGCGGCATAGGCCGTCACGGAAAAAAACAGACAGCACAGAAAAGCAAACGGCAGGGTAAACAAATAGTTTCGTTTCATTGGGAACCTCCTTCCGTAATTTGTGTGTTGACGCTGGAAATGGAAAAGGGCAGCTCTATTTCGCCGGGCAGGAAAGCAAAAATACTGTGCGTCTTTATTACCCCGTCCAGCGTCAGCCGGGGCGGGCTTTCCGTTGCGTGAAGATTTTCAATTTCCAATTCATATACCCACTCGTCCCCGGCATATTTGTTCAGCCCGGAATCCAGTTCCATGCTCTCATGCAGGTAGTCATACAGCGTTTCTTTTGCAAGCTCCGTATCCATAAGAGCATAGCCGTCCCTGCGGTATTCGTCCTTCATGGCATATTCCACGGCACTGTTTACGCCGCGCTGGAGAACATATTCGACTTGTTGATATAAGCTCTCCATGCGGAAATATTCAATCAGGATAACGGCAAGGGTCAGGATAAAAAAGACGAGAATCAGGATAAACACAAAGGCATCGCCTCTGCGGTTTTGCAGGGTTCGCTTGATAGCACCCACAGCATTTGCCTCCTTTCCGGCGCTCTCATTCCGGGAGCTTCCAGTAATGCTCCGACATGCCGCTGATGCTGACCTTCATCGGAATCTGAATTTCCACCGGGGGCGCAAAAGACGGCGTGAAGATGGTAAATGGGTAGCTATAGGTCATTGTGATGGTGAAGGTGTCCCGTAGCTGGATTTTCTGTCCGTCACAATACTCCACATCCTCAACGGTCATATCCGGGGAAAGCCCCGTCTGCTGTTTGAGGCGGTAAAAAACATCGTTGGCCCGGTCGGAAACCTGCCCTTCCAGTTCCACCACCCGCACCACGCGGCGGCAGATATGATTGAGATTTAAGTAAGTGGTAAAAACGCTAAGAAAAGAAATGACGGTGAGCATAAGCGTAATCACCACAAGGGTTTTCACCATCAGGTCAAAATAACTGCTTCCGTTTTGATTGGAAAGCAGCTTCTTAAAAGGCAAAGGGGGAGAAAATCTCCCCCTCATGCCCCGGTGCTTCTTGTTCATGGGTTTTGCACCTCCCGTATAAGCGGTGTGCCTGCGGCTATCATTTCAACAGACCGGTAATTTTGCTGACAATGCTGTTCCAGATGGTCGTAATGGAATCCTGATAGAGCGTCATAAACACGGCCCCCACCACCACAACCACCAGTACCACAATGAGCCAGCCCGTCATCTGATCACCAGAACGGTTCGTCAATACGCTGTGGGCTTTTACAGCCGCCATCTGCATTTTGGTTTTCAAAGTTTTCATCATAATCCATACCTCCATAATTTTGATTTTGAGTTTCAAAAGGGACTTCGGGCCAACTTGGCCCGAAGTGAAACCGGGAGGAAGCAGCGCCCCCTCCCGGTTTACACAGGCCGTCAGGGCCTTACTTCAAAAGGTTGGTGATCTTCGCAACAATGCTGTTCCAAATCTGCGTGATGGAACTCTGGTAGAGTGTCATAAACACAGCGCCCACCACCACGACGATCAGCACGACAATGAGCCAGCCCGTCATCTGGTCGCCGGACGGATTTGTCAGGACGTTATGGACTTTCACAGCCGCCATCTGCATTTTGTTTTTCAGGGTTTTCATCATAATCAATACCTCCATAAATTTAATTTTGGGTTTTAAAAGGGACTTCGGGCCAACTTGGCCCGAAGTGGGCCGGAAAGGAACTGTGTCCCTCCCGGTTTATACAGGCTGGTAACTCTTAACTCAACAGATTGGTAATCTTGGAAACAATACTGTTCCAAATCTGTGTGATGGAACTCTGGTAGAGCGTCATAAACACAGCGCCCACCACCACGACGATCAGCACAACAATGAGCCAGCCCGTCATTTGGTCGCCGCGCGGATTGGTGAGGACATTACGGGCCTTCATAGCCGCCATCTGCATTTTGTTTTTCAAAGTTTTCGACATGATACATACCTCCATAAATTTGTTTTTGGTTTCAGGTTTTAGGACTTCGGGCCAACTTGGCCCGAAGTGAACCGGGAGGGAGCCGCGCCCGCTCCCGGTATGTAAATCCGGGGAAAGAAAAAGGAGAAGCCTTTGCTTCTCCTGTGTGCCTGTGCCTCTGTCAGCTCAAAAGGCCCGTGATTTTGTCCACGATGCTGTTCCAGATGCTTGTGATGGAACCCTGATAGAGCGTCATAAAGACCGCGCCTACCACGACAACCACCAGCACCACAATAAGCCAGCCTGTCATCTGGTCGCCGGACGGATTCGCCAGCGCGGCCTTTGCTCTCAAAAGGGCGTTCGACATATGTTCTTTCATGGGATGGATTCTCCTTTCTTTGAAGATGGTAATTGCGGTTTTGTTCTTAAACATGGTCATACCTCCGTAAAGTTTATTTTGAAAAGGGGCATAGCCCCGTTTTCACATTAAAAAAGCCCACCCATTGAGCGGATCAGGTGGGAGCCGATCACATAAAGCAGACTGGCAATCGTTATCCCGACAAGGGGAATGGAGGCGATTTTTACCCTGCGGGGCAGGCTGTCCAGCTTTTTCCGCATGGCCTCCTTCGCCTTAATGTCCATATCCCGTGCAAGATAGGAAAGGGCTTCGCCCTGATGCTCCCCACGGTGCAGGCCGATCAGCGCGTTTACCAAAAAGGAAACGTCCGTCAGGCCAAGACGCTCGTTGAAGTTCCGCAGGGCGGTTTCAATGTCCTTTGCTTTCATTTCCACAATTAAAATGGCAACGTCCTCTCTGAACGCTTCGCTTGCCACGCGCAGATAATCCTCAAAAATCTGGATTAAATCTACCTGTACGGTGCTTTGGCTTCCGTCATGGCGGTTATCCTCCAGACGGTACAGGATGGAACGGACAAAGCCCGGAAGTTCCATTTCAATGCGCTTCTTTTTTGCTTTTAACTGGTCTTTTAAGTCAGTTGTGAAATGCCGGTAAATCAAGAGAGCAAAAAGCAGAATGATGGGAGCAAGGTTCGGCGCACCGATGATGACAAACAAAAGCGCGAGGGGCAGAGTAAACAAAGCGCACAGGATGGCTCTGGCCTGATACTCCTTGGGGGTAAGCGCCGATCCCCCGCGCCGGAGCATGGAGGCCATTTGCGCCTCCTTCACCGGATCAAGGGGAATCAGCCGGGAAACAGGCTTTGCAAGGGGCATAATAACGCGGTTCAACAACCGTCTGCCCGGCGTTTCCCTTTCCTTTTGAAGATGCTTAATGTTCTTTTTTATACTCCGCTTCGGGATTTTCAAAAGCTGTCTGCACAGTAAAAAACCTGCCGCAGTCAGCAGGATAAAAATAATCACTTGGTAAAACAAGGGCGTTCCTCCTATCGGTTGGACGGCTTGGTTGCCTTCATCACATAAAAAGCTGTGGCAAGAGCCGTCACCATCATAAGAATAATCAGCAGCTTCCCGACGGTGGTATGGGTCAGGAGAAAAAACCATTCCTTGTTTGCAAAACGCATCATGGGAATAACGGAGAACATAAGGCCCGCCGTCAGCAGATAGTCCCGCCATACCCGAACCATCATGCCGTCGCTTTCCACCTGCATTGACTTGGCATCGTTCATGGCTTTGACAATAGGAAACAAGGCAAATTTGAGCCGCCTGTCCTGATGGCAGAGAATAAGGGCCTTTACCCATTCGCTAAAGTAATGGTTTTTGATTTTCGCGGAGAGGCGGTAAAGCCCATGCTCCACATTGGGATTGATGAGCCGGATTTCCGATACAAACTCGTCAAAGGGTGTGGGTGTTCTCAAATGCGCCGGGACATAGCGGTTCTTTTCCTTTACATAAAGCTCCACCGCCTTGATAATGTCATCGTTTCCGGCGTAGGCGTTGGTAATGATGGACATGGTGTTTTCCAGCCCTTCGATTTCCTCCCTTGCCGCCGCAGAGCTTTTCACTGTCAGGTAAAAGTACGGAGCCGGAAGGACACAGACTGCCATCACCGCCGCCAGCCCCGCATTGGAAAAGAGCAAAAGCCCGGCAATAAACCCACCGGATGCCGATAAAATCAGCAGAATGAAAAATTTCCTCCTACTGCACCGGGTTTGACGGAACAGAGTGGCAAAGTGCAGGGCAATCCGTTCCGTTATTTTCAGCTTTGTTCCCGCCAAAATCAGGCGGCGCTTTTTCAAAGGGTTTTCCGCTATGGAAAAGGGGTTCAGACGGAAAAGAAAAAGCAGGGCAAGGCTTATCAGGAGGAACACGGCGGCAAGGGTACAGGTAATCGGGTTCATGCCGCGCCTCCTTCCATGAAGCGGCGGATCTCCCTTTCGGGAACGCCGCCGATTAACAACCGTTCGGCAAGAGCCGGAGAAATATTCCCCATGTGGCGGTGACTGCCGACAACCCTTGTAATCCGGCCCTCCTTGTCTCTTTCATAATGGTCAACCACATACTGATACAGGGTGCTTCCGGTGACTTCGCCGTTTTGTACCCCCGTGGCCTCAAACACTTCCATGTATTTGCGGGACTTATCCGGTAACTGCCGTTTGAACACCATCACCGGAAAGGCTTCCACAATGTTTTTTAATAGCCGTTCCTCGGAAAGTGAGGTTCCGGCCTCTAAACACATGGTTAAAATACGGTCATAGGCTGTCCGGGCGCTGTTGGCGTGTAAGGTGCTGACAACGGTATGCCCGGTACGTCCGGCTTCCTGAACCGTCAACGCTTCTTTTCCTCTCATTTCCGCAGGCACAAGGATTTCCGGGTGGAGCCGCAGGGAGAGTTTCAATAAATCCAGCATGGTAACGGGATTGGGTTCTTCCTTTGTGAGAAGATGAACCACGTCATTTATCATCACGCCGTTTTCGTCATACCGCGCCAGCGACAATTCGCGGGTATCCTCAATGGTGACGATACGCTTTGCTTCGGGGACACAGCTTAGAATATAGCCCATGTCGGCGGTTTTTCCGCTTCCAGTAGCTCCGGCAATTCCGATGGATACACCATGATTCACGCACATGGTTAGAAAATCCAGTTCATCGGGGGTTGCGGTTTCCCATTCAATCAGGTTTTCCCTTGTAATCAGCAGGGGCTTTTGCTTTCTGATGGAAGCGATAGCCCCTGCATCTGGGTCAACGCAAGGGGTAATGGCTCCCGACATACGGATGCCTTTGGCAATGAAGCTGTCCCCAAGGGGTTTGGAGCCGTCCAGAATGACATTTCCGAAGCGGCTCATTTTCCGCACGATATTCGCACAGGCTTCCGCATTGCTGAAGGTTTCCTTCAGGCGTATTTTTTTGTCCCGGTAGAGTACCCAAACACCCCCGGAGCCGTCAATGTTGATTTCCTCCGTGTCCGCATCCTGCAAATAAGGGGATAACAGGCCCATTCCGGCCATGTCGTAATAAACGGCGTCCACCAGCTCGGAAATGTTGCGCAGGTCTTTGGCAACCAACTGTTCCTGATTTAAGTACCGCATGATAAGGTCTTTGAGCTTTCCTTCGGCCTCTTTGGAATACAGCACTTCGGCAAGCTCTGCGGAATGGTGCTTGGCGATCAGCCGTTGGAGCTTATCGAGAATTTCCCCGTAATCCTGTGCCTTACTGCTTTCCCCGCTGTCGGAACGCCGTTTGTTGGCGCGGTATATCAGGTCGTTTACAGAAAATTTGCTGTTCATGTCTTACCACCTCCGCAGATTTTCCCGGCGATCTGTTCCGTCACTCTGCCGTAGCGTCTGCATGGGCGGTCACTGGCAAAATACAAAGGGGTTCCCGCATTTTCCAACTCACCCGCGCTTTTGATATAGGGAAGCTCATAGGGGAACGGCAACTGCATCATATCCTGATAGGTTTTGGTATCAAATTCACCATTGGGAGCCAGCAGAATATGTTTTTGCTTTTCCGTGATATGAAGCTCCCGCATAAAGTCTGAAACGCACCTGTACCACATCTGCGCCGCGATAGACGGCCTGTGCAGGGTGAAAATGGCGTTGGAGAGCCACAGGCCAACGCCGGAAACAGGATTGTTAATCTCGGCGGCTCCGTCGATAATCAGAATGTCAAACACAAGGGAGGCGGCATTGATCAGTTGTTCCGTTTCTTCAAGGGTCACATTTTCGGAAAGCATCCCGGTATATGAGGTAGGAACGGAAAGGAAAAACAGGTTTTTGCTTTCCGTATACTCCGAAAACCGTTCCCCGATATTGGGGCTTTTTTCGCTCAATGCTTCAAAGATGCCTTTTTCTTCGGGAACGCTCTGGCCAAAAAAGGTCTGCAATTCCCCATAGGTGAGATTGGAGGAAATCAGGCCCACCAGCTTATCACTTTTAGAGAGGGCGCAGGCAAGGCTGACCACGAAGGTGGTTTTGCCGCTGTGTTTCCCGCCCCAAACCGTATAAATTTTACTGCTCATGGATACTCACCCCCCGTTTCTCGAAAATCAGATGCAATTTACCTGTATACTCGGCTTCAATGAGCTTTTTGGCCTGTGCCTCCGTTACAATGAGCGTGACCGCCTTTACTACCGGGTCGCTGGAGCCGGACTGGCTTTCCTTTAGCTGTTCCCGCATTTCAGCGGTGTCCTGCGTCTTGGCATTTTCTACGCTGTATACCTCCAAGCTCTTTAGCTCTGGATAAAGAATGACCTGCGGGGACGAATCCTGCCCGTCTGCGGTGCTTTCCAAAAAGACGGCTACGGTGACAATATCCCCTGCCAGCAGATGGGAGGAAAGTCCTGCGGCGATACTCGGAACGCTGACGGTAACAAGCCGCTGATTGTTTTTCACAATACGGTCAAGCAATGCATCGGCAAGGTAGTCGCCCACCTTTTGGGGAAAAAGATAATCCCCCTTGGCAATGGCGGTCTGCGCCACCTTGCCGATCAGTTGTGCCTTGTCGTTTATCACGCCCTCCGGCAAGCCGTAGCTGCCAACCTCTACACTGACAAGCTGGTTTTCCGTAAGCTCCGTACCTGCGGGAATGTCCTGTGCAGCCCGCAAAACTGTGACCGTTGCGCTCTTATCCGCATAGAAGCGCGGCAAAAGCAAAAAGGACACAGCCGACGCCAGAATGAGGCAAAGGGCGCTTAAAAAGATACGATTTTTGAGTAGCTTCAAATGGTTTAGTTCCTCCTTTCGGATAAAATGGCACTTCGGGCCAAGTTGGCCCGAAGTGGTTTAACGTTCGGCGCTGTGAGCCGGAACACTCTGCCGGGCCGGGGCTTTTTCAAGCCCTGCCTGACGCGCCCGCCAGTATTCCGGGTTGTACTCCCGGATGGACTTGTTGATGTTTTCCTCAAAGGCCGCTTTGTCCTTGATACGGTCGGGAACGCTCCACAGCTTTTTATCCAAAAGCTCCCGCAGAACAACATTTTCCTGACAATCTTCCTCAAAGCAGAGATAGCCGCCCTGCTTAAAGCCGCATTTTTGAGCCGCATGGGAAAGCAGAGCCGAAACCTCCTTGGAAACCATCGTACCGCCGTGGCTGGCGGTGCTGACAAGGAACACGCCGGGACAAAGCACATCACAGGTTTGCACCTTTCCCCACGGCGAGTTTTCGGGGTTATTGAACATTCATTTCCTCCTTCCCGGTAAAAACAGGACTTCGGGCCAAGTTGGCCCGAAGTCACCGTTCCGCATTTTTCGTTTTACTGGTCTTTGCGGGGGCAGGACGGGCGGCGTTCTCCTTTGCCGCCTGTTTCGCACCCTCGGCAAGTTGCTTCGGGATAGACTGCTTTTCCGGGGTAGTAACAGCGGCGGCGCGGGCCTGCAATTTTTCAACCTCCGCACGGTAAGCCGCTGTCACCGCCTCGGTCAGCTCCGCGCGAAATTCCTTGGTAATGGGCCGGGCGGTGTCCCGATAGCCGGTCTTGCTGTTCTTATCCGGTTTGCTCGGCATCCCCACAAAAATGCCTTTGTCACTCTGCAACACCTTAAAATCGTCAATCACAAAGCTGTCATTGATTTTAAGGCTTGCAAAGCCTACAAGATTTCCCTTCGGTTCAATGGGCCGGACAGAAACATCCAGCTTGATCGGAAGGATGGGGGCGGCCTCCTGTTCCGGGGCCTGCCCGGCTGTCGTTTTTTCGTTACTCATATTGAAAAATTCTCCTTTCTCACTTCGGGCCAACATGTCCCGAAGTTCCTAATGCGCTCCCAGAATAGATTTGGCAAGACTTCCGGTCTTAAAGAGCGTGAAGCACAACAGCACCGTGTAGCCAACTACCGTCCATACCGCGCCGATGGGATCGCCGCTTACGGCAATGCTCTGGATCAGCACAGCGTAAATGCCGACGCATACCAGAATGAGAAGCCCTTGAAAGCCGACCGCCATTAAAGATTTGAAATAGTTCTGGCCTGTGCTTCCAAGCTCACGGTTTACCACCGTGGCAAAGGGGATGGGCGCTAAACTGGTCAGCATGTATATTTCTATCATCCGGCCATATACGATTACGAAAATCACAATATTCAGCGCGTTCATGGTGACACCGATAATACCGGTCTGGAGCCATAAGCCAAGCAGCGGGCCTATGTCCATTGTTGTTAATTGGGCTTCCAACGTATTTAACATATCCGGGCTGACCGCCGTACTGCCGCCAATCAGTCCTCCGGCGCGGTTTACGACGCTTTGCGCCACATCAAATACTGCCATGACGATATTAAAGGTATTGGACAGGATCAGCACGGCGGCAAAGGTTTTGAATACCCATTTGAAGAACATCCATGTATCAATGTCATGCAGGTTGTTCCGGTCAATAATCATCTGGATCAGCTCGTAGCACATGACAAAAGTAAGAACCAATCCGGCAATCGGTAAGACAACCGTTTCGGAAAGCTGCCGTATGAGGGAGAACACGCCGGGGTTCCAATTCCCCGGCGTAGTTCCCACTTGGTTTGCAATCTCTCCGACCTGGTTGTTTACGTTGTCAAAAAGGCCGTTCAGGTTCCCCATAATGCCGTCAATAAGTACGCCTTTCAGCCAATTGGTAATCCAGTCGGTGAGAAAATCCATACTGTTTTACCTTAAAACAGGCCGGACAGCAGCGGCACAAGGGTAGTACCCAAAAGGATAACGCCGCCTCCTGCCATGAGCTGCTTGATCCCTTGAGATTTTGCGGCAGGGTTATCTGACCCGTACCCTTCCAGAAGGTTAATAACGCCCCATACGGCAAGGCCCGCGCCAAGGGCTACGACAAGGGTTTGCAGGGTATTTACTGCACTTGTAAAGAATTGCATAGCATGTACCTCCATTTTCTATTTTGATTTTGGATATGAAAAAACCGCCATTTCTGGCGGTGTAGGACTTCGGGCCAACTTGGCCCGAAGTTATGCAAACGCATTCGGATCGTCCACATCGTCATAGTTGAGAATGTCCTCGTCTGCGTCAATGGCGGTGTCCTTTCCGGGCGCGTCTACCTCATATACGGTGTATTGCTCGTCCGGCATTACCTCCATGCGCCGGTTTATCAGGGTAGAAATATCGAAGCTGTTGCGTTTGTCGGCTTCGGAAGTATATTTATAGCAAGGGTGCTTTTTCAGGTCATACTTCGGGGAAAGGAAGGGACGGAGGCCGCGAAGCTGTAGAATGCACTTGCTTCCGTCCATTGTGGTCAGTTCGTCCACCGTCATAAGCTCTTTTCCAAGCCGTTGCAGATTTTGACCGTGGCTTTGCTGCATTCCCCGCGTGATGCTCTCGGTATACATGGAGATCGTTTCTTTCCCCAAAGCCTCCGAAAGCTCCTTAACGGTGGTATGCTCCCGGCCTCCCAAGAAGATAACTGAATCCATATTCCCCATGATGGTTTCGGCGTGGTCTTTGTACAGAGCCTTCAACTGGCTCTGCGCCTGTAAAAACAGGCACAGGGATATTTCACGGGAGCGGATGACCGCCACCAGTTTTTCGAGCTGTGGCACCTGTCCCGTGTTCGCAGCCTCGTCCCACAGTACCCGTACATGATGGGGCAAGCGGCCTGAATATTTGTTGTCGGCCCGTTCGCATAACAGGTTGAACATCTGCGAAAAGGCAAGGGCTACGATAAAGTTGTAGGTCGTGTCGGTGTCGGAGATTATAAAGAAAGTCGCCGTTTTCCGGTCGCCCATGCGGTCAAGCTCCAACTCGTCGTAGCTCATAACCTCCCGAAGCTGCGGAATGTCAAAAGGGGCTAATCTGGCTCCGCAGGAAATCAGGATTGATTTTGCTGTCTTACCGCTGGCGAGCTTATATTTCTTATACTGCCTGACAGCGAAGTGATTTGGATTGCGTTTTTCCAGCCCCATGAACATGTAATCCACAGCATTTTTGAAGTTGTCATCATCTTCTTTCACTTCCATGCTGTTAATCATATCCACAAGGGTATTCATGGTGCGTTCTTCCTCCGGCCCCTCAAAGACGATGTACGCCACAAGAGCGCAGTACAAAAGGGTTTCGGCTTTTGTCCAGAACTCGTCACCCTCTTTGCCGTCCCCCTTGGTGTTGGTAATCAGGGCGTTGACGAATTTCAGAATGTCGCTTTCCGTCTTGATGTAGGAAAGCGGGTTATAGTGCATGGACTTGGAAAAGTCGATGCTGTTGAATACCTTGATTTTGTAGCCTTTCCTCTTTAGGAAGAAACCGACCTGCCCTAAAATACCGCCTTTCGGGTCAACCACCACATAAGAAGAATGAGCCTGCAAAAGCTGTGGGGTCAGCCAAAAGCGGGTTTTGCCGGAGCCGGAGGAACCAATGACACAACAGTTAAGGTTTCGGGCGTTGGCGGGATTTGCCGGGCGGGTATTCATCGTAAGGAACTCCGTCCCGGTAAGAATGACGTTGTTTTTGAAAACGGGGTCTACAAACGGCTTGATGTCCTTTGCCGTTCCCCACCGGGCCGAACCGTATTCCACATCCTTTCTGAATTTCTTTGCGTTTTTTACCTTGTTCCACACCACCAGCCGGATGATCACGGCCCCGGCAAGGCCAATCAGCCAATCGGATACGACAAGACCCGGCGCTATTGTTCCAAACGCTGGGCCTGTGGTGTTCATCATGCCGATCAGCTTTTCCCCGAAACCGGCCCCTGCCGCGAGGCGGTAGGCTGTACCGAGCTTCAAACAGCACCAAAAAATAAACAGGTAGGGAATGTTCGGAAGCACATACATCCTGATTTTATCTGTCCTCATGGGCCACCTCCCGTTTCCGTTGCTGTTCGCGGGGGCGTGAGTGTATTTTGTCCCCAAACTGCCTTAACTGTTGCAGGATAGAGGGGCGTTTGCTTTTACCCCGGCCCATAACGAGCTTGGTATATTCGGAAAACGCCGCCGTGATTGCGTCGGCTTGCCCGGCCTTGAAGAACAGCAGGTATTTTTTCGGCCCGGTTTTGTGAAAGGCATAGTCAACATTGTATTTCCGGGCCACGCGGTCAAACAGTTTGGTTTCGCCGTCCAGCGGAAGGGCGCTTGTGGAAACACGGTGGTTCATCAGCTTTTTGACGCTCTGTCTGCCCTGGGGGGTCTGCGCCTTGTGATAATCCCTTTGGATCTTCCGCAACGCCGCCGCCAATGCTTTTGCCAGCGTTTTAGCGGAGAGCTTCGCCGCGTTTACCGAAACGGCAACCGCCCGGCGTTCAATATCTTCCTGCATGAAAAACCTCCTTTCCTGCCATACAGTGCAATCCATACAAGCGGGGGACTTCGGGCCAACTTGGCCCGAAGTGGGTTACCTTTCCGCATTGGCAGGGCGGGGACGCTCAATGGCCGGAGCATCTTTTTTCGCCTGTGCAATCTGTTCATTGTGGGTCTGGATGGCCTTTTGGATAGACGGCTTTGCCCGTTCTTCCAGCCGGGCCAGATTGCCGATAACAGCCTCCACAGTCTTTTTCATGGAAACAAGGCAGGAGCGTTCCACTTTGAAGGGAGCTTCCAGCGCCTTAGCCAGTTTTCCCACCGATTTAGCGTCCTGTATGGCTTCCTTTCCCGCCATAGCACGAACCATATTTTTAATGTGCAGCCCGGCCTCATGATACTCGGTACTCACAAGTTCAATATTTGAAATTGTCGCTTCGCTAAACCGGATGCTTTTGCCCAGATCGTCACGCATGGCTTCCAGCATGGGCCGCATTTTGAAAAAACGGACGATGTTATCCAGTGCGGAAATCCCTTTTTCCCGGAAAGCGCCCACGGCGGTTTTGCAGCCCTCAATTACAGTCTGCTTTACAGCATCCAGCCGTTCCCGCAGTACAGACACGTTTTTATCCAGCGTCTTGACCGCGATTTGCAGGGCGGTTTTAACGGGATGGGCCTGTTCCCGCGCCTCGTTCAGTTCCCGGTGCATGGCGGCAAGCTCCTTTACCGCCGCGTCAAGCTGGCGTTCCATTGCCCCTACCTGATTCAGAACCGCAAGAAAATCCTGCGTAGAGGGAGCGTTGTTTTCCCGCAGAATTGCCAAAAGCTCTTTCACATGCTCGTTTTCCATAATAGGGGCAGTAACCGTTTTACCTTTTGCCATAAGGTGTTATCCTCCTTTCTCACTTCGGGACAACTTGGCCCGAAGTGGATTTACCGTTCCTCAAAGGCCGGGGCGGGGCGGTCTTTTGCGGGATGCGGTGCGTTGTCAATCATCTGCTGATATTGTTTGAGCGTATTGCGGATAGACTTTTCCGGCGCGGGATAGGCGAAAATTTTGTATTCCTCCGGCAGATCATCCCTGCCGTTGTAATGCTCAATGAAGTTGTCACCGTTATTTACGATGTAACCGCCGTCCACAAAAAGCCCGTTATCGTCCATGCTCATATCACGCCCGTATGCCTCATAGTCGATGTAGTTTTCCAAATGCTCCGGGATTTCCAGCGTACACATTTCCTCAATGTAGTAGCGGCCCAAATCATCCTCGTCCTCGATACCCGGATAAAGCTCAAAGCAATCCAGATTCTGCGTGAGGTTGATTAAGTCCCTGACGCTCCCGGTATGTTCTCCAAACTCCATAGCTGCGGCGAACTTTTCGGCTTCCCATTCCTCCATATCATCCAGCAGGGAAGCCAGATAGTTCAGTTCGTCAATGCTTTCGTATTCGCCCAAACAGTCATGCAGGCCCGGAATGTCCGTTTCATAATCGGTAATGAAGATTTCCTCATACCGTACTCCATCCACATGAATCCGTTTTAGAAGGGCCTGCACTTCTTCGGTGGTAGCGGGGAGCTTTAAAAACTCCCCGTCCAAATGCCCCTCGTTATATCTCCCAAGGTTGGTAACATAGGCTTCAAGCATGGTCTTTCGCCCGGCCCTGTCCCTTGACTGTCAAGATACCATCCAGAGTGGTAGCCGTAATGTTCAGCCGTCCGGCTATGGCAATGTCGTTTTTCATATCCTCGTTCATGCCGTTGCCGCAGACAACCACCACATGGGAACGGCGTAAAAGGTCGCGGCTCATATCAATACCGCTTTTGTGTTCCTCCGGGATCGCGTCATTGAGAAATAACGGGAGATACAGGAGAGGGCAAACAGGGGAAAAGCCCGCTTCGTATACCGCCCGGCAATACCGCGCCGCTTTTTTGGTATCGGCGGTATGGTCGCCGCTCCATGCGGCTGTGATGTATGCTAAAGGTCGTTTCATTATTTTAAGTACCTCCGTTCTTGTTGCGCTGAATTTGTCAACCTATCCCCCCGCCCTTTCCACGCTTGGAAAGGGAGCGGCTCAAAGGAATATATCCCCGTCGCTTGACCGACTAAAAGCACAACCGGGAGAAGCCTGTCAAGAGTGCGAAGCACCGCCTACGGCGGCAAGCTCTTGACAGACTTTCCCGGTTATGCTATCCCGTATATGGCGACGGGGAATATATTATATCCTTTGAGCTTCGGGGCGCGGGGCAGCGCCCCGCAAAACCCTATCGGGTCAACTTGGCCCGATGTTACTTTTCCTGTTCGGCCTGTTTTTCCGGCTTGGCAATATCCTTCTGCTGGCCTTTCCATTCGTCCAACAGCTTGATAATGGTGTCCTTCATTTCGCGGGGTGTTTTGTCCTTGCCAAAATACTGGCTCAATTCCTGACTGGAAATAATCACTTTGTCTGCCTCCTTTTTTTCTTCCAACATAATACCGTCAATCACATCGGCATTTAAAATGCCTTTTCCGTCAAGCTCCCGCATCCGCTGTGCCTGTGACAGCGACGGGGCTGACTGCTGGCCTTCAATGGCAACGGCGATATACCGCTGATTTTTGGGCTTGATATATGCCATTTCCACGGCGGGAGTGAACGCGATTTTTTTCTCGTCCACCATTTTCATCAGGTCAGGTACGAGGTCGTTGAGCTTGATATACCGCTGCACCTGCTTGACCGTCATTTTGTTGCGCTCGGCCACAACCTGATTGGAGCGTTGCCCGTTTTCCAACTTCGGGGCATCTTGGCCCGAAGTGGACAGATCGGCGCGCGCACCCTGACGCTTGATAGCCTCCAACTGCATTTTCAAGGCTTTGGCCCGTTCACTTGGCAGGATATTTTCACGCTGGTTGGTGTTGTCCTCCACCATCTGCGTGATGGCTTCCTCGTCGGTAAGATTGCGGACGATACAGGGCATTTCAAAATATCCGGCAAGCTCACTGGCTTTCTGGCGGCGGTGGCCGGACACGATTTCATACCCGCCATCCTCACGGGGCCGGACAATAGCTGGCTGCGTAACGCCCTTGTCTTTGACGCTTTCCACCATAGCCCGCATTTCTTCATCGTCCCGGACTGCGAACGGGTGATTTTTGAAGGCGTGTAGCTCGGACAGGTTAATATATACAATCTGTTCCGGTTCACCCTTGCGCGGGGCCTCCTTCGGTTCCGGCGGCTTCTCCGGCTCCGGGGTAGTGGCTTCCTCTTTAACCGGGGCCTTTTTCTTTGCATCTGAAATAGGCTTGCCGTCCGGCAGTGGGGAAGTACGTTTTCCTTCCATGAAGTCAAGAACTTCTGCTTTTCGGGCCTTTCGTGTCTTTCCACCTTTTTGGGCAGGGGTAAGCTCCGGCTCTTTTCCCGGAGCTTTTTTCTCAGCGACGGGTTTCTGCTTTTCGGCGCGGGGCTTGCGTTCCTTTTTTGCTTCAATTTCGGAAAGCGGTTTTTCCCACTCCTGCCGGGTATCCTCTTTTTCGCTGTCCTTTGCTTCCTGCGGGGTTGCTTTGTCTTGTTGCCCTACCTGTTTTTCCGGGGCGGCGGTCTGTTTGGCTTCACGCGCCGCCTTCTGCTTTTCTGATACAAGCTCATTGATTTTGTCAAACGGCACAACAACGTCGCCGGGGTCGGGGATATGTTCGCCGCCAATATCTAACGGTGTGGACGGCTCAATTTCTGATTCGCCCATTTCCTGCAATGCCGCTTCGCCCTCATGGGCCGGTGTTGCCGCTTCCTCGGCGGTCAGTTCAGGAGCCGGATTGTCACCGGCAATCTCTGGCGGTGTGGTGGCAGGAGCGATTTGTTCTTCTGCCGGAGCTTCATTTACGGGCGTGGTTTTTACATCGTCCGGCCTATTGGGTTCATTTTTTGCCATGCGCTATACCTCCTTCATCTTTGAATGGCATAAAAAAAGGCCTGATTTTTCAATCAAGCCCGGTGGGGATATTGCAATCCCTCCTTTCCACTTCGGGACATATTGGCCCGAAGTGACCGCTACCATACAAAAACACCGCCCATAGTCTCACTAAGGCGGTGTCTTGTGTAATGTGATAGCTTCAAATTTGATTTTATTTTTGCCCTTGTTCCGGGCTATTTTGCAGTTTTCCTAATACGTTTGGCTCATATGTGATAAGCACTAAAATCTCATCTCACCTACTTCCACATAAAGGCCGGGTACCCATCCAAATCCCCCCGGATGAACCGGGCCAACAGCATAGCCTGAGCATAGGGCACAAGTCCCCATTCCATTTTTTCCTGCAGAAAGGGATGCCTTATCTCATCCTGTTTCCTGCTTTGCCAAGCCTTAAGAATAGCTTTTCTCGTATCATCATCCATAATGACCGCTCCGTTTTCCATCCGGGTAAAACCGCCGTCATTGACTTCTCTTTTATTAATTAAAGAAATAACAAACCGGTCCGCATACACGGCCCTCAGCTCTTCCATTAAATCCAGGGCCAGGGAAATCCTCCCCGGCCTGTCCCGGTGCAGAAATCCCACATAGGGGTCCAGCCCAACCGTTTCCAACGCCGCCGCAGTATCATGGGCTAAAAGGGTATAGACAAAGGACAACATGGCATTGACATTGTCCAAGGGAGGACGTTTATTCCGGGAATTAAAATAAAAGTCATCTTTTTGCTGAAGAATCAAATCGTCCAATACTCGAAAGTACTGGGCCGCAGCTTCCCCTTCAAATCCCCGCAGCTGCTCTAAATCCTGACTTTTTTCAACCAGTTTCAAAGCGTTAGCCAGGGTTTGGCAGACTCCTTTCAATTTATCTACATCCAGCCTGGCCCCATGATCCCTTGTTGCCCGCTCAACCACCCAGCGGGCATTATATATTTTTCCCAAGATAAAGGATTTGGCAATTTTATGACTTTCCCCCTCATCCTCCGAAAGCCTGTATTGAGTCTTTCGCAAGGTAACATTGCCCTTAACTTCGCCAACCACCCTGCCCAGGAATTTTCCGCTGGTCTTCATAAAACTCAAGGCAATATTGCGCATTGCGCAGGCACCCATCAGGGCTGGACTGGCACCGGTGTAGCCAAAGGCAATAATACCCTCCAGATTATGCAGGGGAACTCTCAGAGCCTCTGCCTCATCCTTTAAAATCACAATATTTTCTCCATCAAGGGATAAATAAGTATTGGGCGAAGTCACATAGAGGGTATTTAATAATTTTCTCATTTATCAACCTCAATTTCCGAAATAGTCTTCTTCATATAGGCCAGAGCCGATGGATTTTTACACAGCTTAGGCAGACAAAGCTCACTGAGGGAACAAGCTTTGCAGCTCTTTGTCGGCTTTACTTTGGGCGTATACCTTCTGTCGTACAGTTCATGCATCTCTTGGCAAATCGCCTTTACCTGTTCCCGGATCTCCTCGTCAAGCAGCACTTTAAGCCTGTGTTTGGGGTCCCCATAATACAGATACCCTTCGGTAGTGTCACACAAGAGCATTTCTTCCAAGCACATAGCCTGAGCGCATAATTGCAGAACATCCGCATTGCCCTGCTTGGGCTTGCCTCGTTTATACTCCACAGGAACCGGTTTGTACCTTCCCTCCCGGCCATAGAGGGTGACTCCGTCCCGGGACTTGTGGAATTCCACCACATCACAAGTTCCGGTAATCCCTAACGTACGGGAAAAAATTCTCATACTCCGGGATATGATCAAATCTCCCCGCTTTTCCTTGATGGTATTATCGTGGGTTTTCTCGTGCAGGATTCCGCCCTCAACAGTGCGCAAATTTTCCTGCCACTGCTGTTCGATATGGATTAAGGCCCACTGGCGCTTACAAAAGACGAAGTGCTGGATCCCGGACAAGAGCAAAAAATCCTCCTCTTGATATTCCATCGTTAATACCTCATCGCAAATCTTCAGTTCTTTCAAACCAAATTGATGATTTCAAGAACGCATTCCGTTCTGTCCAGAACAATCTCATAAGCGCCAAAGGATTCCGGAACATCTTTTTTGGGGGTGATATGCAAAGCGCGCTGGATCATCGCCGATGTTTCTTTCGGTGTTTTTTCAGCGTGTTCCCACCAGTAAACCCTGCATACTTCGCAGGAGCCGTCCGGTCGCGCCGAGGAGGCATCATTCTCAAATAACGTGCACAAAGCCTCTTTGAGCTTTTTCGCATCCTCGTCAGTGAAACCAGTCTTCTCAGCCAATTGACAATTAATACTGCCGCGGATCACATACAACCCAAAATTAACATAATGCTTCATCCCCATCGTGTCCGATGATTTGCCGCTCTTTCCTGCCTCACTGTTCACGCTTTTAGTAATTTGCATATCCACAATGTCAATGGGGGAAACACTGACGGCTTGCTGAATCGATACCGGGCCGCGCACACCAAGGGATACTTCATCCCCTTTAAAAGCAAACACCTGGCCGAATGCACGTACATCAAACCATTTACGGCAAGCAATTTGCATGCATTTATCTTTATCAGCTTTTTTCCCCTTGCTCATTTCAGCTTTAAATTCCGCATAACCATCCGCTCGATCTTTCAAGCTCTTATGTCCGTCATCCGAACGGTCATCCGACTGGATGAAAATGCATTCGCCCAAATCCTGAAGCCGGTTGCGAAGTTTGCGCTTGATAGCCACGTCCGAAAAGATCCCATATCCCTCATAATCTTCCCGGGGACGGTTTCCATTGAGGGGATCTCCATTGATATTTGCCCGCGTAACCGAGACAATGGCCGCAAAATCAATCTTATTTTGCAGAATGCTCATTTTCGTTCCTCTCCTTCATTATTTTCTTCTTTGTTTTCTTCCTCCGAAGAAGACTGCCCATTAGGCTTGCGTTTCAGTTCTGACCTTTGACAATCATATCCAATCAAATATTTCCCATCGAGGGGATCGACGGAAATACGCTCCTCATATTTAAATAGCTCTGTGATCTCACCGACCAAGTTCTTGTAGAATTCTCTTCCGGAAGGTTTCAGCTGCCTCATATACGGCTGCAAATTATTCCAAATCATTGTCCATGTGCGGAAAGGAGCATGCGAAAAGGCCTTCATATACCGTTCCGCATTTGTAACGCGTGTTTCCCCTTTTTCATAGGTAGATCTCTCCACTCGTTCCGCTACAGCAAGCAGGCGCCCGTAAAGATAACTCCTATTCCGGTTACTTCTATCGAGCTCCATTTTGAAAATCACTCCTTCTCGTTCATTTCTTTGCTTCTTCTCCCAATAGAGTCGTTTTACCATTGAACAGGCGATATGAAGGACTTTATTATAATTAAATTTCGCCTCGTAAGCCAAAGGATTGGAGGCCTTCAGAACTGCAGTACGCACCATGTCCCGAGGAATTGCAGCGCCCTCAATAATACACGGGCGCAATCGTTCAAAAGCGGATACCAGCATGGGAGATTTATTATCACTGTTTTTGGAAAGCTTAAGTTGCGGATTGCTTTTATCCTCCCCCTGTTCCGTACCATAGATCGCCAAAGCAATCTCCTGAATAGAAGCCATTCCTTCGTAAACCTTCAATTTCTTGTCCTGGATATATTCGTGTTTCCAGCAGCAGCTTTCATGCCATGTGCGGAGATTCTTAAGATAACGGGAAGAATCCAGTTCTTTATAATAAGTTATAGCCAATCTCCCGGGAGTCGCGCTGTCAAGGGCAAGAACCACCATATTTGAAATATCGCTCAATTTTGAAGCGTATCCATTCAGAGCCGCATTAAACTTCGCCGCACTGACATAATTCGTCACTGGAACGTCGGCTTCATCCTCCTCAAACAGTGCCACTTCCTCGAATTCCGCCTCATCGTCTTCACCTTCGTCGGATACTTTGGCTAGAATACCGGCCGCACTGTCATAGAAGTTGGGCAAATCCCTCAATGCGTTTTCCCAGGCCACCATACAGACACCGTCTCTGCTGAATCCTTGCCGGCGGATAATCCATTTTAGTGCATTATGCGCTTTCTGGGATGTGATGTAACCTATGGACAGAGCTTCGTTGTAGCCAGTCTCTTTCTCTTTCGTATTAAAACGTCCCCGATACGAAAAATTGCTGTCATCGTTAGCAGAAATCAATTTGGCCTTGGTATCCCATTTGCCCCGTATTTTTACCGGATTTGTTTTAGCAATAGGCATATGTTCCCCAATCATATAGCAAAGGTCCTTTTTTTGAAAAGTAGATGAATAATAGTCTATAAAACTGTGCTGCACCGTTTTGTCAAACCATACGGCACTGTCATGTGCATTGTCTGGATCGCTAAGGATACTATCCGGAGAATTATTGTCATTCATAAAAATCCGAAAGCGTACAAAGGCCTTTTCAACCGACGCATTTTGAATTTTAATCCTGTCAGAAATGATGCCATTTTCATCAGCCAATAGTACCTGACTGTTGATTAAATCCTCTGCGACCGCTTGTTTCGCAACATAGTGATAGATTGCCATCACCTTCGGATGGGAAAAAGGCGATTCACACCATGCTTTGAGGGCCGCAATGTAAAGTGGAAAGGATTCTCTCAGCCTTTCCCTCTTGTTCTGTTTGTCTTTTTCATTTTTTGCGCCGGGAAAATAAAATGTTACCGTTTCCAGCAAATCACCGGCTATATAAGGCAAGCAGTCAAAAAGAGGCAATGCCTTGATTCCGCTGGTTCTGCTTTCGGGATAAGGGACAAGGGTTTCCGCCTCATCTTTTTCCAGCGTTCGCGCGCCTATGAAGTTACCGTTTTGATCAATATGGATTTCAATTTGTGCCTCCATGGTATCGTATCCAATGGGAAGCAGCACTAAATCTCTTCCCTTCCACCTTTCTACTGCCCCGGCTCGATAGGCGTTGGCATCATACAAGGCACAAAGCGACGATACCCAGTTCATTGACTTACCTCCTCAGCAGCAAATTCACCCAGTCCAGAAAAATTGCCCATTGCTTCTCCGAAAGGTTTGACCGGCATTTTATGGAGGATACGTCTGTCCTTGTCCGGAATCTCTTCCGGGTTTGGAAATTCAATTACGCCTTTTTTCATAACAACATGATGGAAGCGCACGCTCATATGCCCCTTTTCAGCATCTCTCACCGCTTCATCCGCATAGGTAAAACCGTGGAGCATATAGCCAAGATTAAGCTCATCCACAAGGTCATATGTTCCAGAGCCTTCTCCGAACACACAAGGTTCAACCGTTCCCTGGCATTCTCTCGTTCCCAGAAAAATGTCCCGCCGTCCACCCCGTTCAATCATGCGCCGGGCAATATTATGGTGTTTGTTCTCATTGCGGTCTGCCGCTAGTTCAGGACGGTTCTCGTTCCATATGAAATGGGCGCGGACTTGATACCGGACGTCTTTAAGATAGGTATAGATCGACAAATCATTTCCGCCATAGTAATTCTTTGTGCGGATCCCCTCTGACAGCGTTTGAATCATGTTCATGACACGAACTGCATCTATAATCCAAATGATCGTAGGCTTCCAGTAGACTGAAGCCAGTATGCCTTTTAATGCTTCATAAGTCGGCACGTAATAGCTTGTTTTTTCCCCTCCCACACGCGTGACCGGATCGGAAAACAGGGCTCTGTCACCGCTTACCAGAAATTCAACGGTATTTCTCTTTACTTCCATAACCATCACCTCCCTTGATTTAAATGATTAACGTTTCCATCTTAATATCCAGGGTTTCATCCACTCCATATTCGCTGTCATAATAGCCCTGCGGGAGTACAAGGATGCCCGCATCTTCCGGTGCAAGAGCAGATCGCTGCTTCCTGATCCAGTCATTTTCTCTTAACTGCACTGTGTATGGCTGCAAATACCGCAGGGCCAGACGTTTTTCTTGAAAAGTAGCCGCCGATCTCAGCTTTTGCAGCCATTTCCCGGCATCACCATCGTATTCAATGCAAACATCCACTTTTCCGTCATCATCAATGACTGAAAACTCTTCACCGGCTTCCCTGAAAGCCTGTTTCATCTGAGGGGGTTGCTGTTGAGGGTATTTTGTTTTAAATCCCTTTTTGCCGGAAGGATTGCTCGTCAGCAAATCGAGCATGGTGTGCTCTGGATCAAACTTGAGGGGATATGCCATTTCCGTCAGCAAAGGTTTGAAATATCTCGCGTAATACTCCCCCATCGCGGCTTTGGACAAAGCCCCTCCCGGATAACGCTCCGGAGATAGCTTCATGCTGTACAGCAATTCCCGTGTAGCCTCTTGAGCTTTTTTGAGATATCCCAGCCTGCCTGCATGTTCATCCCGAATATTGATGATTGAGACTATTCCATAGGACGTTTCATAATTGCGATTACAGCGTCCCGCTGCTTGTACAATGCTGTCCAGGCCGGTCAATGAACGGACGACCCTTTCAAAAGAAACATCCACTCCCGCTTCTATTAAAGAAGTACTGATGCAAATGATTTTTTCGTTGGAATCTTTCTGCGCAAGCAGTTTGCACATTTCCTGCAATACGTTGCTGCGATGAGCAGGGCACATGTTGGTGGATAAATGGAAAATCCGGTATTGAGTTTTTTCTCTAACCATGTCCCGAATATGCTTAAAAATTTTACGAGCACACGCTTTGGTGTTTACAATAGCCAGTACCGAGTTTGCGCTATCCAGTTGTCTGACAATAAAACCGGCTGCTTCTTCCATTGAAAATCCCTGCTCAGTCATGCAGTCTGTGATTTGTACACGCCGGAAGGCCTCACCGTATTTTTCTTCATTTTCAATAATGCTTTGCGGCTGCAGAATGCGGTAATTATCAAGTCTGTCCAAAAGGGGTTGGGTGGCTGAGCAAAGTACTACCGAGGTTTTACAAAAAGACGCCAAGAAATTCATTGCTGCGTTAAAGAGCTTTAACACTTTTATCGGCAGAGCTTGAATTTCATCCAGAATAATCACTGAATTTCCCAGTGCCTGCATACGGCGCAGGTAGGATGTTTTTCCCGCGAACAACGTATTCAGAAACTGAACGGCTGTGGTAGCCACAACAGGTGACTGTGCCCAGTTTTCAATCAATGATTGATACCTCTTCTCGTCTTCACTCTCATCAGAATCAAAGATAATGTTTGAATGATGCTCAAGCACAGCATTGGCGTTCCCAATAAATTTAGAAATTTCCGATGCGTTTTGTTCCAGAATGGAATTAAAGGGCGCAATATATAAAATGCGCTGTTTCTCATAACGCCGGGCAGTATGTAAAGCATACCGGAGAGCGGCTAAGGTTTTTCCTGCGCCGCAGGGTACTACCAACCGAAGAATTCCGGCCTCACCCGCATCAAATTCTGCACAGGACCTTGATATTTCCGCTCGGTGTGGATCCAAACTGGATGGTTTTTTCCCCTTTTGCAGTTCTTCAAGTCTTGCTTCATAATATTTGAGATAATTCTCCCACATTTCCTTGCGCTCGGCCGGCGTTTTGATCTGCGGCAATGAGGTCTTATCTTCAAAGCAAGCGGTATCTGTGCGATCGGCATCAATGACAATAGAGGTAAGTAAGCGGGTGAACATCGACAAATAAAAATGCTGCGAACCTAAAAACTCGCTTTTGCCCTGTAACAATCGAATTTTCTCTACAATAGACCGGGCGTCGCGGCAGGCACCTACAAATTCATTGTTGATAAAATCCTCACCATAATGCTGATATATCACCTTTTTTACACCTTCATAGGAATCGGAAACCTTTTCTGCCCCCTCCGCAAAAACAGCATCGCCGTCTAAAGAAAGGCAGTTTCTCAGTCCATGATGACTCATAATGACTGTTCGGATTATTTCCCCAGTTAGTTTAGAATACACATCCTT
Organism: Pelotomaculum schinkii; assembly: GCF_004369205.1. Lineage (NCBI taxonomy): Bacteria > Bacillati > Bacillota > Clostridia > Eubacteriales > Desulfotomaculaceae > Pelotomaculum > Pelotomaculum schinkii. Next base: position 466,737 of record NZ_QFGA01000002.1, read on the forward strand.
TGGGGAAGCCAATTCATTAACAAGTATCGCGCCATGGGTCGAATGGATGACTGAACCGCGGACAACCCGCTTTCCCTCAGCTGCAGCCTGAATATATGCAGCAAATCCCGGTGTGTTTTTGCCATCATCATGATGCCGTCCTGCAAGCTTCGCCATCTTTGCAACGCCGTATTGCAGTGCCACGGCAGCAGCGAGATCCGCTACATGGTCATTGTGCTCATCCACATATTGTTCTCTCTTATCGGCTTTACGAATATGAGCAATAAAACGCTTAGAATGCATGCAATTTTTCATCTCTTCCTGCCTTACCAATAACTCTTTACTTCCAGCTTAGATTATTACTTGTCTTATAAAAAGATTTTTGAGCTAAATTTTTGGCTAATTCAGCCACACGGTACAGGTGCTCTCTAGCACTTTGTACTTCAGCGGTTGACTGGTTGATGTTTGGGTTATAGTCTGAGTTGAATCGGTTATTACACTAATAGAATATATTACCAAGACAATTACCACAAATAACATAATCCGCTTCCACAGTCCCAAGGCCCCCTTGACACTGTGACACATTATTGGGCGTTTTTTGGCCTGTCTTACTTATCAACATGTTCCCTGGGACGTAGGTAGAAAACATTGCACCTCTTTTTAATTCAATTCCTAAAATTCTCAAACCATACAACCCGCACCACTGGCTGGTTTTCATCATGTGACTGTTTTCAAAGAAATGATATTTTTCACCTTATTTTTGATGGTTGATTAGGTAGAGTTTTGTGAAACCTAAAAGTGTAATTACCGTTAATGTCTATATTAACCTGCAGGTCTTTAACCTTGAAGAGACCATCCTTGTCAGCAAAATTATTCAAATCCATATTCTTTTTATCCATAAATAGTTCTCTCCTTCTCTTGCCCCAATCATCTGTATGGAAGGTTGCCGATTAACTCTTGGATTAAATTTTCGTAATCTCACTTACTATGTTGGTGTAACCGGCTTAAACCGGGAACCTCACTAAGCAGTCACAAGATTAACAGTCACGCCGCCTTAAATGATATGCATTGATGTCAACCTATTTCTTGAAATATTCGACAATTCATCCTTAAATGAGGAATTATCTTTGAATAGGACCGAGATAGATATTATTGGAAATTTGCTGACAAGGGTAGCCAATTTTAAAGTGTAGTGTGCGGGGATAGGTGGCAGCCAAAAAAATAGGCCCACTCACCTGGCATGTGCGGCTTGCACACGCCCAGGTGAGCGGGCTTTTGGGGAAAGGCATATATACTCTGAAATTCATTCGTACAAAATTACATTAGAGCTGCGCAAGTACGGCGCTATCGCGCCCCCACACCGACTGGTATTTTCATGCTGCGTGGTACCGCGTATGGCGACATGCTTTGTTTTTTCGTAGAATAGGCAGGTATTTTAGCGCGTTTAACCTGCATCAAACTTCCACTCCTTTTCCACCTTCTCATGCACCCCCAGGGGCTCGTCACCTTCCGTGAGGTCCATGAATTCCTTTTCCTCAACACACAAGCTATCACTGCCAAGCAGCTCCTGGCTTTTTTGCTCCGTGTTTGCTGCGGCTTGTTTTTTGGCGTCGAAGTCGAGCAGGCTGACCTGGACCCGGCTCAGCTCAACCAGCACCTGCTCGTTGGGCTTGAATTGCTTTAGCTCTAAAAGGTTCTCGCCGGTTAGCTCAATGTCCTCCAGAATCACCCGGATGGACTGCGCCCAGCCGTCTGACAGCACCCGGTTGACGATTTCGATCTTCTTCACTCTCGCTGTAAAGTCTGCTTTCCTCATCGCTTACTCCTTATTTTACCTTTATTTAGACACACCTGCCGCTAGCACCGTGACAGCAGAGGATGGAAATCTAACGATGTGGGTGTATATATACTGCATTTCTATGGGGTCTGTGCGAATGAATTCGCACCTACATTTTTTGGAGATGTGCCCTTAAGCTCTTCCCTTACCACCACTTCGGCCCGCTCCACCTGGTCGATCCTGCGCTCGGCCAGGATGCGCGTGACTTGCCGTTCATCCACATACGCCACTTTGTTTAACCCGTCCACAATAGACTTGACGCAATTGTCCAGATCCGGCAGAGTTCCGGGCCGCCGCCGGCCGCCCTTGGTGTAACCTTTGGCCTGCGGGTTGAAATACACGGCGATTTCCATTTCCACCGTCCCGGTCGCCGGGCTTGTACACGCCTCTTTTCCAGCCCTAGCCACGCCTTTTTCGTAGTTTTCAGTTTCCGGTGGCGTGTATAAGATCACGCTGCGCCCGCGATAGCCGATGCGGGGGCGGCCTTTGGGCACCGGCCGGCCTGGTATGGTTATTTTTACTTCGTTCATAGAAACCTCCCTTAAAGGTATAAGGACCTGATAAATTTTCTCTTTTTACTTTCATACGCATCTTGCTGACCGGCTTGTCCACTTTCCCGCGGGCTTCTCACCGGTTTCTCCTGGGGGATTTCAGCGACGGTGCGAACACCCGCTTTCTGCCAGTTGACCAGGATACCGCCGGTGTAGGCCAGGGTCCGCTTGTCCTGGAGGGCTGCTCTGGCCAGGGCGGCCAGGAGCAATTCCTCTGGAAATTCACGCTGCCATTTGGTTAACTGGCTAGCTTCTAACGGTGAAAGCGGCCTGCCGAATTCTTTGGCAAAGCGCTCTGTCAAATCAACGACTACTACTACCTTCTTAAGATCTTTATTCTTTAAATTCTTAGGCGCTTGGGAAGGCTTGCCGCTGTAGTGCCCAGACTTCCTCACGGGTACAGTCCCGGGTACAGGTACGGGTACAGTTTCCGTACCCATAGGTGTACTCGAGGCACTCTCCAAGGGTACCGTTGCTGTACCCGGTAACGCATCAACCAGTGTCATGGCTGTGTTTTTACCGGATATAGTTTCCGTACTGGCAGATGTACGCGATGCGCTCTCCACGGGTACAGCAACTGTACCCGACTGGTAATCCTGCCAGTTGGCCACACAGACCTTGACCCCATAGAACGGCTTGGCCTGCAGCTTGAGATAGCCGTTTTGCTCCAAGTATTTCAGGGCGTTTGAAACAGTGCTTTTGCTCATCTGCCGGCGGGCTTCACCGAGGACTTGCCGGATATGCTCGTAATTGAGCCACAGCTCTCCGACTTCCAGCTCCCGCGCCCGGTCGGGACGAGGGGCAGCCTCCAGAAGGCAATAGATCCACAGCTTGAAAGCCGTGCCCGGCATCTTTAAATGCCCGTTGTCTTTTAGTTTTCGCCACAGCTTGATCCAGCCCGCCAATGCTTTAAGCCTCCCCGCTGTTTCATTCGGACGCCACCAGCTTTAACTGGCAGCCAAACTTTGTCCGGGCGATGTTCTCCAGCGCCCTCGCCCGCCGGAAGATGGCCCTTGCCCTGGGCTTTAGGTGCCGGATGGCCACCTCCAGGTCCTCTAAGTCTTCAATCAGAAAGTAGCCGCCGCCCTCCGGCCCGGTGCTGCTGCCGATGGGCAGGCCCCGTTCCACCACCAGGCGGTAGATGATCTCACGAATTAACCTGTCATCAAGGCAGGCTATCCTGGTCAACCACCGGCGGCTGATGGCGTTCTTGTGGCCGGCCGGGATGCAGTCGAGGACTGCCTGCTCCCGCGGGCTTAAACCCTGGCAAATAAGCTTGTCCATTTTCACTTCCCCCCTTGCTTATCCTGAAAATAACATTCTCCCGCTGCCTTATAAAAATGTAGAAATGTGTCGCCTCAGCATATATCGTGAATTGCCCCGCCCCCTGGTTGGACCGGTATGGAGCGAGGCTATTCAGTTGTCAAATAGTTTGCTGGCGGTCCTACCAATTTGGTAGTATTTTGCTCATACAATTCCTCTGTAGTAACCCCTAACACTGAGGCTATTACATCAAGTTGTTCCGCTGTGATTTTACACCTGCCCGTCTCCAGGTAGTGATAGCCGATTCCGGTCTTATAACCAATTTTTTGGGCTATTTGCCGCTGTGTTAAATTCTTTTGCTTGCGCAAACCTCTGATTTTTTCTAAATTAACCCGGCGCATGTTCCTCACCTGCCATTTCAGTAATAAGTTAAGCATATCATAACCTACCATTATGGTAGATGTCAATATATCATTTTCCATTATGGTAGGTCTTGTTTTATTTTTTTTCCTGTGCTAAGATAAAACTACCAAATTGGCAAGCTAGATGGGATGATGGAGATGACACTTGGCAGGCGACTGAAAAAAGCGAGAGAAAGCAGGGAACTTACCCAAGTAGAGCTGGGCAGGCTTATTGGCGTTACCGATGCGACAATCAACCGCTACGAAAAGGACTTAAGGAGCCCCGACCCGTCCACGCTAAAAAAACTGGCAAGTGTACTTGAAACCTCCGTTGATTACCTCCTTGAAACTACAAAGGGACCAGACCATGACTTTGAGCAGCTATGGCCGGAAGGGATCAAGGTTCTTCGCCGGGCGCATAATAAGCTCAGCGACACTGAACGAGAAAGAATGTTAAGGCTAATAAATGCTTTTATCAAAGAGGCGGAAGATGAGGCCGAGAAGGGTAAGAAGTAGTTTTGCCAGGTCAAGGGCCCGGATTTATTTGAGAGAGAGCGGCATTACAAGCCCACCCGTCAATGTTATCCGGTTAATTGAAAAACACGGCAAAATAGTGTGGGACCCAAACGCGGGCAATGGCTTTACAATCTATTACGAAAAACTGGATACTTACTGTGTATTTATTAATCCGGAGACTATGCCGGGCAGACTTAGCTGGACTTTGTGCCATGAATTGGGACACATCGTCCTTGACCACTTTAATAAATATGACATGGCTAACCTGACCCCCTGGGAGGAAAAAATTCTCAACCGGGAAGCGGATATATTCGTCCGTGAGCTGCTTATGCCGGAGGATTGGGTTATAAAGTATTATTATCCACCTGTTACAGTGCCTCAAATGGGGGTATTGAAAGAGAAATTTGATGTATCGTGGGAAGCAATCAGTTACAGATTCAATGAATTAGGCATATGTAAAAAATTAGATATAGACGAAATGTTTTATGATTGGGACAGCAAGGGAGATAGCATAACGTATCTCCCTTATAATTTTATTGAGGACAAAAAACCGGTTAATCAGTATGTTATCGAGGTAAATTATTGCACTTCTATGAAGCCGGGGAGGGCCATCGCGATGACAGTTCCATTTAAAATCCCTCGCAATGACGCGAAAATGAGATTTTTGGAGTGCCCTGTGTGCGGCAATAATCGCTTTTCTTATGACGCAAGCTTTTGTAAAATATGCGGCCTTTATCTTTTCAACGACTGCCTCCGCTCTCCATACGACCCCAGGAGGGATTACGAAGATGAATGCGGGCGGGCCAATGTTGCTAATGCTCTTTACTGTGAGCACTGCGGCGCCAAAACGATGCTTTGCGAACAAATGGAAAGCCTGGGCTATGAAGTTGAGAAGATTAGAGAAATTGCCTTAGCCGGCGAAAACGAGACCACAGTCCGGACAGAGCCGCCGCTAAACGAGGATAAAATTCACAGCTAGCGGGCATTTGCGCTCACAAAAGACTCACCCGCTGATAATTTTGCCGATTTCTTCCGCATCAAGCCCGCTTTGCCTGGCCACAACAATCGTCAGGGAGTTAATGCTTTTTTGCAAATCCTTAATCACAGGCTCTATCTTGATCAGCAGGTACCCGGCCACCACCATCGGGAAGCCGTAATTGGCTGCAAGTTTGAAGATTTCCTCCACAGGTTTTCACCACCTTACACTTTCATCTATCGGTGACTTATACTACCACCTTAACGGAATGTATAAGGTAGGGGGTTAATCCCCTACCTTATTTTTGGCTTAATTGTACCAACCGTTTATGTATTTCACAAGCAAACAGTATGGTGTTCCGAAATCCGGACTACTCGTTTAAAAAATGAATATCGTTTTCCGTGCTTTCGTCCGTATCAATCAGGAGGTCTTCCGGTATTCGCAGATAGAGAACCGTATCACCAAAGAAGTAGTCCGTTCTTTTCATAGAAAAACCCGTGCCGCTGAACTGAGCCATAGTGAAGTCATGATAAAACCGGATCGCTTCCAGATGAATCCTTTCCGGCTGAAGTATTTCTAACTGATTATCTTTCAGCCGGATATCCGGCGGATTAGCCAGCGTTAAACGGTTTGATGATTTTGGGGCGTAGCTTAATACCTCCAGCTTGCCGTCGCGGACATCTTTTCTCTCCAGGACAATGCGAGTAGAATACCGTTCATAATCAGGGGCTGTTATTTTCAGGCGTTCTTCCTGATAATCAAAACTCCACCGGGCAATGATCTCCGCGCCTTCGTAATTGTCCAACCGGCCTTCATTGAACGCATCGTAAAACGCATTGATCTGGGAATCATGATAAGAATACTGTCCCGGCCCGATCTCAATAACTTCGAACGGCTCCGGCGTACTAGATTTCGCAATCGCGTAAAACACAGGGACGGAGACAAATAAAAGGGCCATATAGAAGCCGACCACCAGGCGGGTCTTACCCAGCGAAATGCGGACTTTGCTGAAGGCAACAAACGCAATGATAATCAGCAGAAGGAGCAGCAGGGTTATCAACGAAGCAATCAATGCCATTTCCTGACCTCCATTCTATTGAAAAACAGAATTACACATCCAAAAACGATGGACGATACAAGAACAACCTTCAGGGCGAGGAGCGCGTGGGAACCTTCTGTGGAAAAAAACTCAATAGCGCTGATTAGTGTCCGGGCCTGGCCGGTACTTCGGGCCTCCATAAACAATGTGCCAAAAAACAGGCCCGGTAGCAGCACGACAAAAGCAGGGTGCTGTTGCGTCAGCATGCCGATGAGATACCCGATGATGCTGAGAAGCGCCGCATAAAGGGTGGCGGCGAAGATGCCGCTTAGTAAAGCCGGCGGCGCAATCCAAAAGGCGGGACCGGCATCTACCCCGCCATGGGAAAGGAACATGACCACACGCAACAGTAGGCCGCATAATGTGGCGGTAACCCCGGCGATGACGGCGGCGGTGAGCAGAAAGGCCAGGCTGGAAAGGTGGCTGCTCAGACGATTTGAAACAAAGGTAAAATCCGTTTTGAACCCGTTGTTGGCCATACTGATTCCGATACTGAAAGCCCAGATTAAAGTAAAGATGATGATCATATCGCCGGTAACATATTTTATGGTGTAAGATATGCCCTGATTGCTGCCCCCCGAGGAGCCCACGCCATTAAGGGAGAAGAGAAACGCCAGCAACTGCACTGCAATCAAGGTGTAGAACAGGCCCGCGTGGGCTTTTGTCTTATAGTGATACTGCGTTTTTGCCACGGCAAGTATGCTAGTTTCGGTCAAAGACATCATCGATCCCTCCTTTGTTCCGCGCTGTCAGGTACATACAAAGATCGTCGGTGGCTACTGGTGAAATCGCCACGCCTTCGAGGCGGGCCTTTTGCATTTCCTCTTCTGCAAATTGGTTGCGGACGGCCATATACACGCTGTCCTTCCCCAGCTTTTTCCGGTATAAGACCTCGGCTTTTTCGGCCATCTCCGCAATAGTTTCCTCTTTGCCCTGCAGCCCGACGGCGTATTCTTTCAACTCATCGATAGGTATATGCAGGCATTTTTCGCCGTCCTTGATCAGTAAAAGATCATCTAAAATGTCGTTGATTTCATTCAATAAGTGACTGGATAGAATGACGGTACGCGGATGCTGCATAAAGTCTTTTAACAGTGCACGGTAAAAATCTTTCCGCACCGCCGCGTCCATGCCGGTAGTGGGCTCATCAAAGATGGTCAGCGGACAGCGGGCGGCGAGGCCGAGAATCGCATTAAAGGCGCTGCGCATACCTTTGGAAAGCTTGCTGTGATATTGCCCGGGATGCAGATTGAAGTATGTGAACAGCCCCACGGCTAATTTATGATCCCAATTTGCATAGAAGCGGCCCGCGGATTCCAGAATTTCACCGAGATTCATTGATGCAGGCAAGACCATGTTTTCATCCACAAAAATCATGTTGGCGGAAACCTTGATATTGTTGAATGGGTTTTCTGAGAAAACCTGTATACTGCCTGCATTAGGGAGCAGGTATCCGGCAATCATCTTCAAAAGTGTGGTTTTTCCGGCGCCGTTTCGTCCGATTAGTCCGGTGATTTTATTGGGTGCCAGTGTGAAAGACAGGTTGTTGATCGCCGTGGTTCGCCCGAATGTTTTTGTCAGCCCGCTGCAATCAACGACATTCATTGTGCTCCCTCCTCCTTTGCCTGAAGTTCTGCCGCTACTAGCATTTTAATCAGGTCGTCCTTACTAACGTTCAGGCGCTTTGCTTCGGCGACCAACTCCAACACCAGTTGTTTTAAATTGCGTTTTATTCGTTTGCTGCGAATGGCCTCTCTGGCGTGGGAGGATACAAACATGCCAAGCCCTCTTTTCTTATACAAGAGTTTTTCGTCGGCCAAAATATTCAACCCTTTGGCAGCGGTGGCCGGGTTGACGTTAAACATGTCCGCCAATTGGTACTGGGAATACATTTTTTCATCGCTGGCGATGTTGCCGTTTAGAATCTCCATTTCAAGCCATTCTGCAATCTGGACATAAATCGGCTTTAGACTGTCTGTATCCAGCAGCAAACGCTCACCTCCCCATCACCTGCTGGTAGTATAGTGAATTACTAATGTAATGCACTATACTACGATCTCTGCTTTGATGTCAATAGAAAACTGCTGATAAATCATCCTATCTCCCCCTGGAAGACCGCCGGTTTGACCGAGGGATTAAGGTTGCAGGATGAGCATTTCGTCCTGCGCCATAAACAATAAATGTTGCTGCACAGTTCAAAGATTACTCGGCACAAGAAAGGTACTCTTTTTAAATAGCACAAAAAAACCCTCGATATTCCTTACGAAGTTGAATGCGGGCGGGCCAATGTTGCTAATGCTCTTTACTGTGAGCACTGCGGCGCCAAAACGATGCTTTGCGAACAAATGGAAAGCCTGGGCTATGAAGTTGAGAAGATTAGAGAAATTGCCTCAGCCGGCGAAAACGAGACCACAGTCCCGACAGAGCCGCCGCTAAACGAGGATAAAATTCAGCTGTAAAACTTAAAGGAAATGTCCGCCTCTATATCTTCATAGATAGCGGACATTTGCGCTCACAAAAGACTCACCCACTGATAATTTTGCCGATTTCTTCCGCATCAATCCCGCTTTGCCTGGCCACAACAATCGTCAGGGAGTTAATGCTTTTTTGCAAATCCTTCATCACAGGCTCTATCTTGATCAGCAGGTACCCGGCCACCACCATCGGGAAGCCGTAATTGGCTGCAAGTTTGAAGATTTCTTCCATCGTTTTCCCCCCTTACACTTTCATGGCTTGCATCGGGTTTGCCCTTGTATACCGCGTCGGCAGCATGGGCATCTATCTTGTGCATATTTGCAATCATCCTATTTATTGACCGCCATGTCCGGCTTCCTTGCAGAAAAAGGGAGGAATTATCCTCCCTTTCCGGCCGGTTGCACATCCATATTAAGCTCCGGCAGTGCTTTTAAACAGGCGGCGTATAAAGATCAGTCGTTTCTGTAGAAATGATCTTAGCGTCATATTTGCTGACCAAATCGCCACCGGAAGTGGTGAAAATGTTCTTCGCGATAACCAGGTCCATAGCCGTTTCAACCGCAGCAGCTGTAAGATCTGGTTTGGGATTGTCCAGGCTGATATTGACGGTATTGCCTGTCTGGTTCTTAAAACTCATCCGCAGGGTTGTAGTTGTCGCCAATGAATTTCCCTCCTCTCTCAAGTGTTACGAGGTATTTTTACTTAAGCTTGGATCAATGCAGCATTATCCACTCTGGTAATACCGTTTAGTTCATAATCCTGCAAAGCAGCAAGGGCGCCTGCCACATCAAAAATGTCTTGATCTAGCGCAGCTGATTTGACATTGTTCAAACTCTTGCTCCGCAGGATCGGGCTGCCGCTCTCGCTATCGCCAACATGCAGTACCAGCCTGAGAACAGAGTTTCCGGGCACTTTAGTGACTGCCATTTCATTATCCCCCCCTTGCGGCTTTATTTGTGGGCAGGTCCCAACCGGTAAGCAAGGACCCGCCAAAACAAAAAGACCGGCAGAATTTACCGGTCAGTTATAGTATACCAATCGTACGTATGTTCGTCAAGTGTTAATTCTTGTTTTTTTACCCTACGGGCAAAGTCTTTTAGCTCGATTTTCCCCTTCTGTTTGGGGAGTTGTTTGGTGACAATGCCTTAACCGTGGCTTTACTGGATCGGATAACGCACCATGCTCATGTTATCATCCCCTTCATCGGTGAGTCCTACCGGTTTAAGGAAAGCAGAGAAAAACTGGAGCTAACAAACTAAAGTACGCAAAGTAACTGCCTTAGGGTGGTCAATTTTTTGGCTGTCACGGTGGTAAACTTTTCGCTTGACACTACGACCCGCTGGCTATGCAACTGATTGTATGCCCACCGGTATACTTTCCAGTTGTGGTACACCACAAGCTGGGCACACTCCTAATCCTCAATGACTTCCTTTAATAACAGCCTTTTTTCAAAAGCGCCCCGCTCTGCAGCCTTTTTCTCCCGCAGGCTATGAAAATCGTTGATTTCAACACCCTTATACTTTAAAATGGAGTAGATTACCTCAACCAGGTCAGCCAGTTCATCAACACTATCGCTAGCCAGATAGTCCTGCAGCTCTTCACCGAGTTTCTGATCAAGAAATTCCTTGTAGGCTTTATCAGTAAGACTCTCAACCACGGCCCTCTTGCCGCTTTTTTTAATAATCTCCGGAATCCTATCCCGCACAAGCTTGTTATATGTAATGGTTTTCATTTATGCACGCCCTAGCTATTCATAATATAAGTTGAGATGTTACGGATACCCGTTGCAGCAAATCCGCCCGGTGGCGCTCACGTAATTCCTCATCGAGTCTGCCCCACCGCTCATGGTTCAAATCCTCCCAATGCCCTTTATACTCAGGTGGTCAAAGATTGACATAAATATAGCAGGGCTCCGGAATTTAACTAAATCCATGCCCTGCTTTTTTTATTTATACATAAACAAATGACTGGGGTGCAAAATTCAATCCAAAGTCAGAAAGACTACGTGGCTTACTGTATTTTTTGACATTGCCCAAACGGTAGGCAACCGCTCTTTCCTTATTATGGAAATATTGATCATAAAAAACCTTTGTTATACCCGCATATTCTGATGTAATTTGCCATACTTGCTCGGGTTCATCTACAATGATCTCCATTACTTGAGCCTCACCAACCACTTGCATGACAGGAGAAGTTGCATAAATAATAATCTTGTCAACATCCTCACGACAGCGCACTTTTCTAAAATCAAACAATTTGTTCCCATTCATTATATTTTCCACATGTTCTGGATTAATCGATAATAACATTTTGCACATCTATATCACCCATTTCTAGTATACTAAAAAATTCCTTTGGAGTGTACCTTATATTATATGGGTATTCTTCAAAAAGCCCGGCTTGTTTTAAACTATTAAAATTAACATTGTGCCCCTTACCAAAGTAACCATTATATAGCAGTTCTAATAGTACCAGGTTCTTTTTCTTAGCGTAAATACTATTTAAGGACTTTTCGTCAAATATTGTTTTATTACCAGCCAGACTGACAAAATCGTCAACGCTCATTAATGATGTATTTGATCTTTTCACTACAGTTAAACTAGCAATCGTGCAGAAGGATGTTGCAACAGATTTAAAAGCAGCTCTTCCTTTTGTACCGGTATATTTTCTATAAATTATCACTGGTTCGCCTACTTGATGATGCATTGGTGAAGAAGGCGCCCCTATATATACCTTTAACACACCGTTACCTGCTGTTTCTTCTTCAATCTCATTTTTATTTCCTTTTAGTTCGGAGTAAGGGAATAAAATATCATGATATCTGTCCTCGATAGGAATCATGCCGGCTTTTTTAAAATTTGGTTCTATAAATGGAAACGATTTAAAGGGATCTGTATAATCAATATGTTTTCTACTCTTAAGAAATACGCACTCACCTCGTGGATTCATACCAACACATACAAATCCAAATCTTTCAAATAAATTTATCAATTCTTTATGCTTCTTAAATACTGTAAGATAGATTTCATCATATCTTAGTTCCTGCCATTTCCAAAGCGAAACACCAAGTGCACCTTCTCCTAATCTCTGTACTTCTAAACCTCTCTGCTAAACGAAAAGTGCCGATCTTTATTCGCGGTATTGCTGGTAAGATTTTATCTATTAGTAAAATTTGCTCATTCTCTTCTTTGAGATAAACAAATGAACCGACCCCACGATCATCATTGAAAACTAGTGCACGCTCACCTCCTTCTCCTTTTTTCTTGAACCATGTTGTAAATTCCTCATAGTCTGATTTAAGCGAATCGAAGAATACGTCTCGCAAATCAACTTCTGAAAACTTGCGCCACTCAAACTTACCAGCCATTGTAATACCCCCTTATTTATTTTCAATGTGGACTATTAATTGCTGAAATTTCAAGTGGTCAAGTCCCATATCATCAAAATAACCCTAATAAAACCGCTTCATTTAAGTTTTTAACATATTTATATAATATGTTTAAATCATTCATTACCATCCTTCCTCAACTTACTGCCACTGCTAGCGTTTGGACCATTTCCTCCACATCAGCTTCCATGGGAATGGCCATCAGTACCAGGTTGACGCTTCTTCTGCCGGCGTTGAGAGCAGCACGGTGGTAAAGCATGCCACGTTTTTTCAAGGACTCCCAGGTATGCTTTTGGCAGGGATACACCAGGCAACTGGTTATTCTACTGGCTTCGGACAGTGTGGAATAGGCAAGCACTTGCAGCAAATCCGCTCGGTGGCGCTCACGTAATTCCTCATCGAGCCTGCCCCACCGTTCTTGGTTCAAATCCTCCCAGTGCCCTTTATACTTGGCATCAAAGATGATCGTCTCCTTTTCACCCCGTGCAGATAAACGCTCCAGAGTTAAATCCGGCAATAAGTATTTTTGGGATCCGATATAAGGCGGGTCCCAAACCAACGGGGCAACAGTCTCCCTTTTGCGGCCCACGTGCAGGACACCCCCAATGCGCCTGGTAAGCGCCGCTGCAACGGTTTCCATCCAGGCTTCAAAAAACTCCTCCATTGGCATTACCCAGGGCAACCCCTGCATATCACCGAGCCCGGCCAACCCCCTGTCTTCAATAGCCCATTCCATTGCCTGCAAGCCATCATGGAAAACCCTGGTACGGACCGAACCCCGGTACCAGGCGCCCAATGTTACAGCGGTAGGCTGTTTCGGGATAACACTTCGCACTCGCTCCAGCAAGGATTGGCAGATACCGATTAACTGCAATACAATAGCCCCGGCATTTCTCTGGCCTTCTAAACTAGCCAGCTGTTTGCGCAGGGTAAAATGGACCGCCGCCTTTAATTCTCTGTCATCTCGCAGATCGGGATAACGGCAGGGCACATCCAGAAACCGGGCTGCAGAGATATTGGATGTAATATAACGGGACCACCGTATGTTGCCGCGTGGTGCCTGAAGGTTTGACTCGGCTAACTCAAACCTTCTTTCCAAGCAATCCAGCAGTTCCTTGATACGCAAAAGGATAGTTGTCGACAACACCCATTGAGGAATTTTACGGTCAGAACGCGGCAACAAGGGCAGTTGCAGTAAAGACGGGACTACCCGCCACCCCATCTTGCCAAGCATTGAGCCGATGCCCGGCCAATCAAAACGAGGCTTAATAATGAGCCCGTAATCCGGTTTACCTGAGGTAGGTGATAACAGTGGAATGGCACCTACCCTCGTGCCGGTTTGAAGAACTACATCTACCGAGCTACCATCATAATCTAACCCAGCCGAAATACCGAAATTCTTAAGGATGCCCTCATTTTGCCGGATGAATTGCTTTGCCAGGCGAGCCGCCATGGATTGTGGTTCTCGGGGCAGATTACCTTTTAGAAAGGAAACGGCCGGAAGGCAGGCCATAGAGGAGTCAACAACTTCAAAACAAGGGGATTCACCCGGTTTTATCGGTACAATGGGGTTTCTATTAACACTTCTGCGTCGTTTCATTGCAGCCTTCATCCCTGCAAGCTCTCTATCCATTGCAGATAGGCATTGATCGGGTCGGCAAAGCCTGCCACATAACCCTGGATGAGGTATTCTTCTAAGAGCGGCGCCAAATTTACTTTAAGATATCTGGCAGCTTTCGCATCGTCTTTTTCCAAGAAATATGAATGTCCAGGTACCAGGGCTAAAGCGTCATCGCTGGCATATTCAATAAAAATGGTCACCAGTTCCATAAACGCCTTATTCATTAGCTCTCCGGCATTCTCTTGCACCACTTTCAATTGCGGCCAGAGTTTAACAAAGGCAAACCTGCGCCGGACAGCAACATCTACAATGGCAATACTACGGTCAGCACTGTTCATGGTACCCAATATGTAAAGGTTATCTGGCAATTGGAGTTTGTTTTGAAAAGGCTCTCCAAAATCATAAGGCAGCTCTAATTCTCTTTGTTCATCAGAGCGTGATTCCAGTAGAAATATAGCTTCCCCAAGGACCTTCGCTAAATCGGCCCGGTTAATCTCGTCGATATGAAGCAAATACGGCTTGCCTGGGTATTGGAAAGCCATATTGGCTGCCTTCATTAAAAACCCTTGTTGTGGGGCAAAGCGGAAACCCATGACGTCAGATGTTTGCACGGGTGCCAAACCGCCCACAAAATTCTCATAGGTGGTGTTGGGGTGAAACTGAATGGAGAAACCATTACCTTTATAGGCCTTATGTAAAAGTTGCAAAGCCATACGAGTTTTCCCAGTACCCGGAGGTCCCTGTAAAGCAACAAAGCGGCGTTCCTGGAGAAGCCCATATACCTCCTCTTCAGTGACGTCCGGCATTAAGTGGGTAAAATATTCGGAGCGAATCCGCTCACCATCTTCTGCAGCGGATTTTAACGGATAGATGCCACGTTCTTCAAACATCAAATCCAGAAAAGCCTTTAGAGCATCTGCAGTAGCATCTAAATTGGCGTTAGGTACAAAAAAACCATAGATCACCTTGCCATAGCGTTCAAAGACGGAATTGTACCCTGGAAAAAACCGTTTGATGTTACCCGGCACATCCAGGTCTATTCTCACCGGCTCCTGTTTAGCCCAAGCAACTAGATTCCCCTGGCCATATTTTTTATTGAGCCAATTACAAATGGCTGAGACTTTCCGACCGTGGCCGGGTCGCGCCAGAACCTCTTCATCGGGGCTTAATCCCTGCGTCCCAATACTCATTGCCAACACACTTGGGCCATCGGTGATGGGAAATATACCAAAGCTCATTCCTCCATAGGAACCAGAGTCAGGGTTGGAGGGATGAATCAATGAGACAAATGGAACCCCGGTCCCTCCTTTAAATTCAGGGGCACGAAGGGTTACTACCTTATTGGCCTTATCGGGATAACGCCCCCCGCTGGCACCAAATATTTCTGCAAAGGCGCTTTTAGCTTTATCTGACCAGCTTTCAGTTCCATTGTCGTGAACAAGATTAATTAGTTGATTCATATGTATCCATTCAATCTCCTTACTCTGAAATATGGCCAGCATATATACACGGTTATTAATGTTAAAATCCCTTCATCTATTTCCTCTATAACTTCTTAAGCAGACCAATCACAATACCATTAATTTGAACCTGGTCAGGGTTTAAATTTATTGGTTCATACCTTGAGTTTTCAGGTATCAGCAGTACACTGTCACCCATCTGCATGTATCGCTTCAATGTCGCTTCATCATCTAGCAGGGCAATCACAATCTGTCCGTTATCCGCCGTAGACTGTTTGTTGACAATAACATAATCACCCACATCAATGCCTGCATCCTTCATGCTATCACCAACCACCTCCAGCATAAATGTATTTTTGGGCTGACTCATCCAGGTTAGCGGTAGCGTGAAGCGATCCTTGATTTCCTCATTCACTTTTAAAGGGCTGCCAGCTATCACATCACCCAAAACAGGAATGTCCATAACTTCAACATCTGGGATAGCCAGTTCTGAATCCCAGCGTTTTAATGATATAACTCCAGGCTCTTCACTGTCGCGTTCGTAAATCATATCCGGCTGGTTACGGTAGCTTTTATAACAGTACCTTTGCAATGTATCCGGCAACATTAAATTATTAAAACGTGGCAGATCCTCTATCTCGTCTAAATCCCTGTCCATAATTTTCAAGCTGTGGCCATCCGTAATTAAGCAGTACCGCACCGTATCTAACAACCGCATATAGGAGGCGGCCTGTTTTTCTGCATCAACAATACCCGCCCGGTATTTTTTAGTTTCTACCAGTATGTAGGGAACCCACTTTCCCTGGAAATAAATTTTAACAATAATATCGGCAAATCCTTTCCGGGAAAAATCCATTACCGGATATTCCACTTCCAGCATTTCTTCTTTATAACCGTATGAATCTATCAACTCTCTCAGAATCCACTGCCGGATCGTCTCTTCTTTTGCATAAACATCCAGGATCTTATCCTTTTTTAGATAGTCAGTTATACTAATCGGGTATAGAGGTTTGAGGCATGTATTTCTCCGGAAACGCAGATAAGCAGTGTCGATCTCCTGGATAAAGCGAGATGGTTTTTGGTGGCTGCTCAGGTAGAGCAAATCATTAGCCCGAGTCATACCGACATAGAGCAACTTCCTTTCATCAGACTCAAGCACTTTATCATCATCTTCACTCATTCCTCCAGTAAACGGGATTACTCCTTCATTGATGCAGATAATCAGTACTACTTTAAATTCCAATCCCTTAATTGAATGCATGGTGCACACCTTCACCATATCGCTTTCAAAATTCGGGTTGTCGCGGTCTAAAATCTCGCATGGCAACTTCTGTTGTGCTAGATAATGCTGAGCTTCCTGAGCTATCCGCCTCTCTTTGGCAATTATGCATATTTCCGAAAGCTTATATTCACTTGATAGTTCATGGATGGTCACTTTTATATGATCCAATTCTTCTTTTAAAGTGGCGAAATTCCGGTAAATTGGATAATGGCCTTTACGGTCCACTAGCAAAGGCTTGACGAAATCGGTGTCGTTCTTCAGAGTTTCATCTTTTTCCTGCAGCGAATAAGCCGCCTCAGAAATCTGGGTGGTTGTCCGATAATTTTTGGAAAGAGTCCTGCTTTTACCGCTCATATCGTAACCCAGAGTAGTATAGCTCCTGCCCTTACCCAACCAGGAGTGCGTATAAATGCTCTGCGCATTATCGGCAATAAATGTAATGCTAGAATAAGGCTTAGGCTTATAGATGCGTTTAACCATTTCCAGCTGTGCCTTCGTCAGATCCTGGCTCTCGTCAATAATAATGTGGGTATAGGTTTCCGCGTCTTTCACCGGGGATGTCAAGGCAATTTTATTTAACATCCGGAATTCCGTAAGTTTGTCCTTTGTCATTAATTCTTGATAAATCTCTTTAAGTTCGAAAATCGAGGATCGGATCTCAGAGTTTTTCAAAAGCTTCTGAGGCGTTTTCTGCATCACATTGGTAGCCCTGCCGGTCCGGTCCACTTGCTGGTACTCTTCCAGCGTTTCAATTAAACAGGCGTCAATCCATTCTATTTCATCAATGAGAAAGTTTGCATTTTTATGGTTGATTATCTTAGTTGCCGGTCCTTTTTCTGCTAAAAGATAAATCGCTTTCGACATCAGGCTGAATTTATCGTTATTAGAGGCAAATTTGATATTAGTATCTGAGCAACATTTCCGATAATATGAATAAACGATGCTATCGATAGTTTTAATATCTACCTTCCCTTCAGTGCTTAGCAGCTCTCCTATGCTGATCTGGTCTTCAGGGTTCTCAACCTTGTTATAAAGGTACTTGATATAGTTCCGCAAAGTTTTATTAAAGGTGACCAGTAGAACCTTGTCGTCCTTCTCAAGACAATACCTCTTCATAAGATGAGAAATCCGATGCACAGCCACCGTGGTCTTTCCACTACCGGCAACACCTTTAATTAAAATATGTCCGGAAGGTTCCATCAAGATCAGCTTTTTCTGTTCGAGGTTTAACTGCATAATACTACCTCCAGGTTTCATGCTTCCAAGGGCTCAGGGGGAACAGGATGTTGACATAAAAATTTAAATATTTCTATCTGTATACCCTACCAGGGGAATTTAATATATCTCACTATATTATCAACTTGACACAATATGAATATTGGGAAATAGATAAGTATGCTTTTAAATCTTCTTATGATATTTCTATTCCTTCCTTAAAATATCTGACGTCCGGGGATTTATATTTTTCTCTTAAAGTATAAAATCCAATGAAAACACCATATTTATAATTTAAATTATTATCTGGAGCTGTATAGCATTTAAGCTTTTCTATATCATATTCTTCGCTGATTGAACTAGATGATTTTTTAACCTCTACGATGAGCAAATTACTTCTATGCTTTCCTCTCTTATGAACAATAATATCTGGGAAAACAGTTTTTTCAACCAGTATTCCGCTAGATATTTCATCTTCGTATTTTACTGACGTATTGATTAACTCATGCCACTTAGATTTAAGCAGGTTGATCTTCTTTATATTATTAATATTACGATTATATTCGCAATCGATATCATAGGTTTTCCCAAAAGTTTGCGCCATATATGTGGCAAGTTTGTGGATTATACTTCTTTCATTAACATTGTTTTTTAATAGATAATTATCATTGACTCGTAAAGTATCAATGGCTAGATTTAGTCTCCTTTTTACCTGGTATAGTTCCATTGCAACTCCTTAGTTATCTATTTTAAATATTATATGGATAATAGGACGTTTCAGTCCCTTAAAATCTATATTCGTATTTCATCTTGTTACATTCATAGATATAAAACCATACCCCTTTGCCGAAAGGCGCTTTTCTGCTTCTATAGTGAGATATTTCGCATAAGTGGCCGTAGTCTTTTTTCGAAATCCAGACAAATACCCAGCTATATAACAAATGTTTTTGTTTGTCATAACATAAGTAAATTCCTCTGCACTTATCTTGTGGACTATTATTGGACGTTTAGCTACTATCCCTTTGTAATATTTTTTGAGCCACTCATCCTTAGAAATTCCTTGAAGAATTTTCTGCATATACTCTGCTGATGTTAGAATTTGATTAATTACATCTCTGACACCTTCGCCATCAAACTTTCCTTTATTATGCATAAGATATACTGTACTGTCATCCCAAAAAATAGCATCTGCAATTTCGACATTATTCATAAGTACCGTATGTGCAACTAAAATATTTTTTTGAGACTCGAGAATTTTGTTATATTCGGTTTCAGTTGCGGCTTTATGTAATAAAGAAAATTTATTTGAAATAATTCCAAAATTATTAAGATGGTTTTCAAATATGCTCCCATATTCGTTGTTCAAAGCCGTCGTATATTGGGTGTCAAAAACATACCATTCTCCATTAAACAAATAAACAGGATCTTTAGTATCCCTAACTTCAACAAATCCTTGTATAGCGTCAAATATGTGTGTTGCTGGAAGTGCCAGAATTCCCGATTCATCTTCTGTACTAATCGTCCACTTTTTCAAAAATTCATAGATGAACGCCATCGATAATCTTATTCCATTGGTTTCAAATTTATCGTATATGTCGTTTATTTTTATAGGCTGTGTACTTTCAATAAATACATTTCCTTTAGCATCCTTAACAATATACTTACTTGCATTCAGAATGTAATCTTCAAATTCATCTCCCACAAGTACAAACGCCCCATAGTTTTTCTCTTTAAATATCTTTTTTAGGATTTCCAGTAACTCAGAATTTTTGTAGTTCTTTTTCTTCGCAAGGACCAAATAATTCAATGCAAAATTATCTTCTGCTTTTGTTAACTTATCGATTTTTTTTAGTACTATAATCAGTTGAGATAATGTAAAACATCTTCGTATAACTAAAGAATCCTTGTTAACTATATTGATTTTTTTCCTTTCTGACTCGTCTTCATCAAATTTGATGCCAAATTCTTGAGCAATTTTTCTATCAACCTCGATATTTAACTGTCGATATATGCTACTCATGTCCTGCTCCACAAGAAAATTTGTTGTTTGTCTATTTGCCCTTTGTATTGATAATTGATTACCCGTAAGATTATTCTGAATTATTTGTTTGAGAACAGGATTATCTTGTTCAATGATTTTAGGAATTAAATATAATCCAAAATTTCTATTGACAAATTTTGATATATACTTGCTTCCATATCCACCTGTCATTCCATATAGTATTTTCCCGTTTTGATAAAGGAGTATATATGAAACATTCACATTCAACAGAAATTTCCTTGATTCGTCCTTCTCATTTTCTGAAAGCTCATTATTACTTAGTATTTGCACTACAACATCTTGCCACGCTGGGTTATGTATTGTTTTGAAAATGACTCCTTCAAAACCAAGATATTTTACTTTTTTATATTCAGCATTACGCTTTTCTTGCAAAATTTTTAATGTTGAGTTAATTATTGCAGCTTTAATTTCTTCATAGTACCCTTTTTTGCCTTGTTTTCTAACAATAGGCATGATTTCGCTGACTCGTTCGTAGTCAATTTGATAAATACTAAATTGGGCCTCTGGTGTATTAGTACTGCTCATTAATGTACCCCCAACTACACATAGTTTCTGCATGAAAAAGCAACGCAATTTTATCTCATCTAAATTTCCAATTATTAGCCTTATCGTCTGTTATCTCCTGCAAATTTTGTCAACACTCTCTACAATATTCGGGTAATTCCTTTGTGATTTTAATATCAGCAAACCTAAACCGTCTTATGACTAAAAAATCATGCCCGTGTTATATAAGAAATATTTCTTGATGTAATTACTTGTAAACATTCTAAGTAAAAAGCCTATCCCCCATACTTCTCAGGCGATTTTCCTATTAATTAAAAAATTTTTGCTGTATAGATGGTAAATTGGGAATTACATCTAATACTTCCGTTATAATGTAACGTTCAGCAACCATGCTATTATCAGAATCTAGCCATAATTCAATTTCAACTTTTGCCTTCAAAGAGTCACCCGGTCTTAAATCTATTTCTCTAGAATGAAATTTTCGAAGCCATACCCAATCTAAAATTTTGACCTGAATAGTCCTCCCCTCATAATGTAAGTCCCACATTGATTGGCCGAGATAATCTGGTTTTTTAACCCTAAGAATTAACTCCACTTCAGACCTTACAATCTTATTGGTTAGTAACTCTTGTATTGACTCAGGTGAGATATTGAATTCTTTATTTATAGTTACCTGACCCTCAGGACTAATGTAAAAAATTTCATCACCAGGTAATAAGCTTTTTGTTGCATTACTTAGTCGAGAAATATTTACAAGAAATCTTTGAGTAGAGCCGGGGGAATAATTAGGTAACCTTTGTACATCCGTTTCCTGTGCAATTTCAAGTATTTCTCCTTCAATCTGCTGGACTTCATCAATTGAAATGATTTCCTTTTTATCTTCTAACATTTTGAGTATTCTGTGTTTGGCTTTAACAAGAAAACTACCAACAAACTTTTTCCAATCAAGTTCTTTCAAAGCTTCATCATCAACAGAACTAACAATAGTCCTGACTATAGTTCTCAAAGAGCCTGATAGAATATCTTCTAATAAAAACTCTGGCTCAATTTTAACTGAAAAATAATCTAATAAACCTTTATCAATTTCATATAATGAATCAATAATCTCAGACATTGTTTTGAATATTCTTGAGGGATTCTTACTATTAACAACATAACTTAATTTAACTTCAAATATTTGATAGTGATCGGTACTCAATAACATACAAATCCTCCTAAAATAGGTTCTCAAGTTTCCTCTTAAGTACCCTCTCTGATGCTATAAATTTGGCCATTAGTTAATTTGATAAAACCTCATTTTCTCCAACAAGGTTGGCTATATTTAAAAACTAATTAATTGAATGAATTTTGCTATTATTATACTTTAGGAGCATAATGACTAAGGGATACTACTTATGGTCTGATTGGCGGAATATTGAATAACTTTGTACCCGTTATCAAATTGGTTAATGTTTACTTGCTTACATACTTCTACCTCCTGAATAAAATCTCCTATGTATCCTTGTCATTTTTCCCAAGAATTTAGCGAAAAGGGAATCTCGGCAAATCAACATAGAGAAAAAACTAGGTAAACAATTCAAAAATGGATAGCGTTACTATTTACCAATACCAGAACGTTCTAATATTGCGTATAATACCCCTACGATTTATCTTAAAAAAGACAACGCCCCTTTTAACCCGCGGTACGCATCGGTGGGTTTCAGGGGCGTTTGTTTATAAATACTTGACCGGGACATTAATTTTTTCCTTTTCCTAATAAAGGCTAGTCCCGTTCCTTTCTTCATAGAAAAATATTTCTACTCCGAAATTCCTGCATCATCGAACCGTGACTAGATGGTTTCCCATCCCCGCCAGAGGGATCTCTACAGGCGTAAATTCCCGGAGAACTTCCGGTACTCAAATTTTAAGCAACGCTTATTGCATATTTCTTCAGGTTGACAGCTGCATTAACATCACGGTCATGATGCGCTCCGCAGCAAGGACAGTCCCATTCACGAATAGACAGGGGCATGCTATCCATCACATAACCGCAAGATGAGCATGTCTTGCTGCTGGGATAAAATCGGGGAGCGACTATCAGTGTTGACCCGTACCACACAGTCTTATATGCTAATTGCCGCCGGAATTCTCCCCAGCCCACGTCTGCGATATGCCTGGACAACCGGTCATTTTGCAACATCCCGCGGACATTCAAATCTTCGATCACGATCCCCGACTTGGTTTTCGCCAGAACTGTCGTGAGCTTGTGCATGAAGTCCCGCCGGCTGTTGCGGATGCGCCGGTGCAGCCGGGCTAATCCAAGAGCGCTTTTCTTCCGGTTGTTGGAGCCTTTTTGCATCCTGCTGTGTTTCTTGGATAATCTCTTGAGTCTTTTCAGATACTTGCCCAGAGGTTTAGGGGCTTCGATCTTTGTCCCGTCAGAAATGCTCACAAAATGATTAAGTCCAACATCAATACCGATAACTTCGCCGCTGACTTGTTCCGGTTCTGGAATCTCCACCTCGCAGGTTAAACTGACAAACCAGCGATCCGCTTCCCGGCTGACAGTGGCCGACAGAATCCGGCCGCCTATCCCTGGTTCTTCTTTGAGGCGGAGCACCCCCAGACGGGGAAGCTGGACGGCCTTGTCTTCAACTCTGATCGATCCCGTCAATCGAAAAGAGTCATGCACGCCCTCTCCAGCTTTCAGGCCGGCGAAGAAGTTCTTGAAAGCCCGGTCCAGATCCCGAAGGGCTTCTTGGGGAGCGCACTTGGATACCTCGTACATCCAGGGAAAATTCGTTTGCTTGAGTTTATTCAATTCCCGGTGTTGCGCCATGGCATTGGTAGACTTTTTCCGTTTGATATAACGCTATCCGGCGGGCTAAACCCCAGTTGTAGGCGAAGCGGGCGCATCCGGCATGTTTGGCCATGAGGATTCGCTCTCGCACATTTGGCTTTAGCTCATACCTATAGGCACGGTTAATGATCATGCTCTATAGCCTCCATTGCTTTTTTGGCCTTGTTTTTAGCTGCTCTGCGGCCATACAGCCTGGCACAGAAAGATGTCAGGACTTCAATCATGTCCTGAACTAAGTCATCTTTCATTTCAGACTGCTCCATCACGATCACACGTCTACCCTGGGCAGCAAGACAGCTTTCCACGTATTCAAAGCCAAATCGCATGAGACGCTCACGATGTTCCACCACGATCACTCGAACCTTTGGATCTGACAGCAATTTCATTAATTTCGGGCGGCGCCCATTCAGGCCGGAACCGATCTCTGTTACGGCTTTACCGATTTCCCAACCTTGTTCGTTTGCATAGGTTAGCAGGCGGGAAATTTGACCGTCCAGATCGCTTTTCTGGTCTGCGCTGGATACTCTCGCATACAAAGCGACTGTTCCTGATGATTCTCCGCTTTCTTTGATCAGGATTGTTCCTGTTGGGGTTTGTTCTGCGGGAACAGGTAATTTTCCTGACTTGAACCATTTCCAGGCAGTCCTGTAGGTAATTCCGTTTTTCTTTGCCCATTCACTTAGCTTCATGGAAGCATTGTACCATGAAAGGCAATATATTTCTATATCTTAATTAACAGCTTGGAACCCCTACCCGGGGGAGGGCCAGATCCTTTTACATCACCCAGTAAAAAGGTTTTCTTTTCCCCGGAGGGCAGGTAAGATGTACAGAATCAGATTGCATATCATTGTTTTAAAGTTGCTATAAACTCTTCTATAGTGCCTGAACTTACTGCTTTACGCACAACTTCTTTGATAGCATCAGGTTCTTTCAAAGCAATCAGTTGCTCCCGTAAACTATCTGGGACTGCACCAAATTTTGTTTCAATAAGATCAAAAAGCAAATCCAACCGTCCCCTGAGTTCACCTCTTATTTCGCCTCTTCTTTCCCCCTCAATACGGCCTTTTTCAATGCCCCTGGCTTCCCATTCTTCCCGGATACCGTCAAACAGCGGGGAGTTTTCCATTCTGCTCACCTCCAGCACTCTAAGAATCAAATTTTTCGGAAACTTAAGCGATGCCATAACACCCAAGGCCAGGTACATCGTGGACCTTTCTTCCTCATCCGGGACTTCACTTTCCAATCGCTGCGCACATTTTTCCAGTACTTTTTCAGGCAATTCCCTATGTTTCATCAGGGGCACAAAAGGGATTAACCCGATCAATCCCCTGTACAGGTACTCTGTACCGCTTAATTCTCTTAGATTGACTTGGTGGTATTTGAAAGACATGACAGTGAGGTCCAGACAGTCGAAACTATACCTCTCCTTAATACCTCTGCCGGTCAGATTTACCACCACGGGATATACTGGTTTCCCGTACCGCCGGTGGTGTATGGCTGTGTATTCCATCATTCTCATGGACATTTCCCGGTCAGGTCTGGTCTGGAATTCAACCAGCATCAGGTATTCGTAACCATCCTCATTAACTTTGAAGAGAGCATCCGACATACGCTGTATAGATACTGCCTCTTTGTCTAGCTCTATAACATGCTCTACCATAACTTCCATGCCACGGACCAGAGCAGCTATGTGTTGGGTATACCGCTGGGTAATGGCCTTGATTAAATGATCATATTCGGCCACCGGTAGTCCTCCCTTGTGTTCATATTATAACAGAAATCCCTTTTATAGTCATAGAGCGACGTTGTTTAAGCCTATTTCATATCAACACCTGCAAAGTGTTTCCCCACACCGCGGAGTCCTCCCGGACAAGCCCTCTCTCCCGGCGTTGTACGTAAGCAATGAGTTCCTTCCTCAGAGCGCGGATATCGAGTTTGGCATAGTGGCTGGTGGTCTGGATGTCCTGGTGCCCCAGGAGCTGGCGGATGATTTCAATATCCACCCCATCGTTCAGCAAACTTGTGGCGCAACTGTGGCGAATTTGGTGGACGTGATAGCGCGTGCCGGTTTGCTTTTGCAGTTGGCGCCACAAAGCACTGGCATCATTATACGAAAGAGGTTGACTGATATCACCAGGTTGGGGGAAAAGGTAGATCTGATCCGCTCCATATTTGTTCACTTCTTCTCTGAGCAGCTCCAGGGATAAAAGCCCCGGCACTAAAGGAATTGCCCGCAGCCGGTCACCTTTGCCGCGCACGATTATTTTCTCTTCACCGTGCGACAGGTCGATGTCACAAAATCTGATAGATAGGGTCTCCCTGATACGCATGCCTGTTTCCAATAGCAGGGTAAAAAGGAGACGCGTACGTTGGTCTGTCTTTTGAATGGCCTCTGCAATAAGCTCCAGATGTGTCGTGGGGATAGGCCGGGGCGGATATGCGTAGCTCCGGGAGTCTCCAGCTTGTGGATAGGATTAACGGGGATGTATTCGAACCGGTAGCACCAGTTCAGGAAAATTTTCAGGTTGGAGAAATGCCGGGCACGGTTGTTGGGACTTCCGCCCACTTTGGCCAGATAACGGCGAAGTGTGCCGGCATTGATTTCCGTGACAGAACCGTTAAAAAAGCGGGTGAAATTGCGCAGTGTACCACGGTAGGCGGTAACAGTACTTTAGCCCGACCACAGTTTTGCAAATCGGCCAAAAACTCCTGGATCAGAGGATACAAGGGATGAAACACGTTCAGCACTCCCGGAACTCTTGTTCGCAGAATATATGTTCGATATGATAACAAAAATATCCTGCAAGGTGTGCCGGGAATTTTTATTTAAATGGAACACCACTAGGCATTGATTTAGCTTGAGAATTGGAGGGTTTGAGTGGGACTGCTGCTAAGTCCATCACAATTAGTTAGTTTAGAGCTCAAACGGGTTTAGGCAACAAAATACCTTCCCACATCTGCTGCTGTTACATAAACCATTAAACCAAGAATCATTACCCATCCTGCAAGAGCCAGCGGATAATGGAAACGTAAAGACTTTGGATAGACTAATTCTAACAAGTATAGTAGCATTTTGCCTCCATCCAATGCGGGGATCGGAATTAAATTTAAAACGGCCAGATTGAGGCTCATTAAGGCTGTAAATTGCATAGCTTTTAAATTGTTGATACCAATGAAATCACCACCCGTAACAACGATACCAATAACACCCGAGAGATTTTCGGTATGCGAAAAGGCAGATGGAATAGCCAAAATCATTTGATAAAGAACAGAAATGGTCTGGTATATCGGCTGAATCACAATATTATTAAATGAAAATGGCAAAACAATTATATTGATAATAATAAAACAAAATATTGGAAGGATAATGCTGGCCAGAGGGCCACCGGCAGACATTGTAATCCGCTTTGCAACAGGGTAATTAAAAAACTCCGTTTCATCCAATACTTCGGGAAGGACATAGCCGCCAAGTGGAATTAATGAAATTCTATATTCTGTAGCCCCTCTCTTCATAGCCCACACTTTCGGACCAAATCCGATTGAGAAAATCTGAATAGGGATGCCGGCTAATTTAGCAGCTAAAAAGTGACCGAATTCATGGAAAAAGATGATCAAGCCAATCAACAAGAGTGCAACGATATAACTCATTTTTCAAACTCCTTCTTAATATAAATTTCGCTTTACTATTTAATTATCTCCCAGGTTTAATCAAATTGAAATACCTGCTTGGAATCTGATTACTGTTTGCGGCGTCCCCCATTGCGTGTTATAGTGAAAAGGAAGACTACAGGATAAAAAAAGAAGGAGCGCAAAAAATGAAAAAAGCTGTTATTCTGTTTTGGTCTAATACCGGTAATACAGAAAAAGTAGCCTTGCACATGCAAAAAGGGATGGAAGAAGGCGGTTTCCAAACCTCGCTACTGAAAGTGCAGGAAGCGGGAGATATCGATTTTTATAATTTCGACCTGGTGTGTATCGGTGCTCCGTCTTATAACTGGCATCCCCCCAAACCGGTTGTTGATTACTTGAAGGGGAAATTTAACAGTTATAAAAAAGAAGGGCGGGTGAAGGTAAACGCTCCGAAAATACCCGGGAAAAATGCCCTGATATTCTGTACTTATTCCGGCCCGCATACGGGGATCAGAGAGGCGGTACCGGCAGGAAAATATATGGGCCAATTTTTTGAGCATCTCGGTTTTACTGTGGTGGATGAATGGTATATACTCAGTGAATTTCATGGTTCTGAAGAAAACAGCACCCTGGGAAGAATGGGCAACATCAAGGGGCTGCCCAGTAAGGAAGACTTGGAGAGAATTAAGGAAAGCGCCAAGAATCTGGTTCTCCGTCTCTAATTATATTAAATGGTTACAACCAGCATCAAGTATTCGCAACCACCCTGAGCAGTTTTATATGCTCAGGGTGGTTGGCGTACTCAGCGTCGAGTGTCTGTTATATATTCATCTTTAATTGCGCTCCCAATTCCTTAAGAAAACGCTCAATATCACTCAGGTTTGTCGTCAATATTTTGTAAAGCAGCTCATCATCTACTTCCCAGTATATATGTACAAGCCTGTTCCTGAACTTGGCCATACTGACCAGGTCCTTTACGAAAGCCCCGTTAAAAATTTCTGCTTCTCCCATGACCCGGAAAGTATCCGCATAGTCTTCCGGGGGCCGGTAGTTATTTTTTGTTATGATGTGATTGCACAAGTCAATGGCAGCCTCGATGGCAACCAGAAAGTGATATTTGGCGCTTCCAATTTTATCAGGGTCACTTACAAATTCTTCTTTTGGGAGGGACGATAAAGCTTTTAACCTGGTTAATGCTTTCTTTAATTCATGGGATAATTTTCTTACCTTGTCTTCATTTATCCCCAAAACCAAGCACCTCTTTTAAATATTGTTTCCGGAAAGGGGCAAAATCGAAGTAGAAATCCAGTGTTTTTGTTTGAAATTCAACACGCCTGTCTTCGTCTTTCTCAAACAACAAGACCCCACTCTTAATAGTATGATATTGAAATGAAAGAGGGGCAAAGTTTAATACCCTGACATCTACAGGATAGTTTAATTTCTCTTCCAGTTTAATCTCCAGTTCTATTTCGTAGTTTATGACCAATTCGTTCAAGTTTTCTTCTTTTAAATAAACAGCTACGTCGATATCTCTAAAGCTTTGCTGTTCCACAAAAGAGCCATGGACATAGGCAAAAATGATTTCCGGTATACTGGTTAAAACATATTTGATGGCTTCAAGAATTTTTTCTTTTTCATAGTTATTAATATTATACTTTTTAATTTTCATTAATTTACCACCATATAAGATATACAAATACCATTCTGCCTCTTTGTGGAAATTCCTTCCTGAAACAAAAAGAAATGCTGTACTACTTCGCAGGTAGTTCGCTTTTATTAATAAACAAATCATAAGTCAATAACAAAGCCCTAAAACTGCTCAAACCTCCCCTTTCAAAAACTGTTGTCTTAAGCCCTCATCAAACTTTTCTATAGCATATCTCAGCATTGTCCGGGGCATTTCCCGGTAATGTTCTTTCAGAAAACTTAATTCTGCTGCAAGATCCCGGTTGCCGGTTTCTCTAAGCATCCAGCCGACGGCTTTATGGATCAGGTCGTGCTTATGTTGCAGCAAAATCCTGGCGATATTGAAAGTGTCATTATACTGTCCATTGCGGATAAAGTAAAAGGTGGTGATGATGGCGATTCTTTGTTTCCAGAGGTGATCCGAGCGGGCAAATGCGTACAGGAGGTCTTTTTCCCGCTCCAAAAAATACGGGCCCAGTATTTTATCGGCGGAAGAATCCACCAGATCCCAGTTGTTTATGTACGGTATGTTGTTCAAGTACAAATCCACAATGGCCCTTTGTTCTTCTTCGTCTTTTGCCTTCTCATATTTAAGGACCAGAAGAAAAAGCGCGGTTAAACGGTATTCATGTACGGACTCTTTTAACAATATTTCTATATCATCCAGGCTGACTTCCCGGTAATATTTCCGGGCAACCTTCCTCTGCAGGGGGACCGTTACACCAATAAACTGATCTCCCTCACCATACCCACCCGGGGCAGCTTTAAAATACCTCGGTAAAAATTCAGCCTTCTCAGCATTTTTGTATTTTCCCAACTCGTCTTTGACGGCCTGAATGGATTTCATTGTTTTCACTCCAAATCTGGTTGTTGAATTGAACCTTTTCACTCAATAAGGTTATTGGTATAATATAATTTTATAAAGCAAATATATTTCTTCAATACGATATTGTTGAGGGATTTTCATGTCGATATTCGACGGCAAACCCATTGCAATGAACCCAAAGATAGTGCTGAGCGCTTCGCGCATGACCGACATGCCCAAATTCTACCCGGACAAATTGATGGAAGAGGTAGATAATAGACTTGCACGTGGTTTGGAAATACACACCCTGGTTTTATGGACAAAGCATCCGGCAAGTTTATTAATTGACCCTTTGCGTTCATATCTCGAAGAACTAAAAAATAAAAATATACAACTCTATGTTCAGCTTACTATAACCGGGTTGGGAGGTTTAAGTATAGGGATAAAAGCAAACGGAAAGCCTTTGGTGTTGGAGCCAAAAGCTCCTTCCCTGCAAGACTCCTTACCGGCATTGCCTGATATTATTTACCTTGCCGGCAGCCCTGATAGAATAAGATTGAGAGTCGATCCAATAGTCAGAATTAAAGATAGTAAAGGAAATACTTTTTCCAGCCTCAAATTCCTGCCGGTTATTATCAAGTCAGCCGCTCAATATGGTATAAAATATTTTAGTTTTAGTTTTCTTGAAAAGAATATGCATCAGAAGGTAGATAAAAGATTTCGAGAGATGGGATGCCAAATTGTTCCCCCTGATGAGGAGGAACGGCACAGGACTTTTCATTGGTTAAAGCAAGTGGAATCAGCATACGGAGTTTTTATCAGTGCCTGCTGTGTGCCTGGATTTCCTGACAGCAAATGTATTGACGGTGAATTATTACAGCAGCTTCATGACCGTCAGGAACCGGCTGATTCAAGACAACCGAGGAAAAGGCCGCAATGCGGGTGCACGTATTCCATAGATATCGGCGGGTGGCCTCCCAAATTATGTTATACCGGGTGCGACTACTGCTATGCTCATGCCAATTATATAGACTAAATCAAAGATCGGCCAAGAAAACTATCTGTATTCAAAGACGGAATTCAGTTATCCTCACTCACCATCAGAGGGAAAGTAACCTGCCATCTACCCTCGGTATGAAGACCGCTTGTGTAGAAGGAGCCATACAGGGTGTAGTCTCCGATTTCATCCTTCGGAATGTCGAACACAAACTCCTGATAGTCCATTCTGTCGTTGCTGTCCATGCCTTCAATGAAAGATACGCTGTAGTCGTATTGAGTCTGATTGCCGTCTTTATCAACGAGGTAGAAATACCCGTGATTGTCCAAAGTTCGTTTTTCGGAGGTTGCCAACTGAATATGGAGCATTCCATCAATATATCCAATTGCGGTCACATCAAGGCCGCTTATTGGAGCACAAATAGACATCCCCGGATTCAGCACAACAAAGTCATTTGTCGCGCTTGTATATTTGGAAAGATTTATGCCGCTTTTACCTACAGCGTATATGGTTTGCGTTGCCGAGGACTCTTCCACTCTAGCAAGGTTTATATCAACCGGAACATCCTCCAATGAAGTTTTATGGCTGATAAACTCCCGCACCGAGAAGGTGAGCTTGCTTCCCGAGATATCATGGTCACCCCACTCGGTAATTAGAATCAGAAATGTGGCCGTTTTGCTTTCCGAGTCATAGCCCACACGCTGACATGTGGCAGATGAATCAAATGCGCGATGGATGGAATAGCTGTCAAACAGATCTGTCGTTTCGTCAACGCGGTCACCGGTAAGGTCTTGAAGTGTAATATATATCTCTGCCGTATTATCGTGGAGATACGCCGACACCACCTCCATGCGGATTCCGTTGTCCTCACAGGCTTCCTGTACCGGCATAAATAATTGGGCAACCTCCGGCGACACCAAATACATAAGTTCATATATGGCAGGTATCCTTGCAGCCAGAACCGGCGTTGCAAGAACAATGCATAGCGCAAGCATTGCTGCAATCATAAACAGCCTGCGATAAAATGGTCTGGATTTGCATCCTTTGGGTCTGTGGTGGCTTTGTATCAGCTTAACTGTATCGGCTACCAACGACGGGGTGGGTGTAATCTGATCGTTCATACTCTTATATGTTTTTTCAAACATTAGATTTCTCCTTTCAGCATGTTGGATAGCTGCGTTCTTGCTCTTGTAAGCTGTGTTCTGACGGTTGATTCCTTGATACTGAGGATTTTGCCGATTTCGCTGATAGAGTACCCCTCGTAGTAATATAGGTGTATTACCGAGCGATACTTGGGAGCGAGTTTTCTGAGTACCTCATCGAGTTCATTTTCTTCCGGCATTAAGAATCTATAATTGTCATCCAACGGTACCGTATTTCGCTGCCATGCCGATGACCAATACTTTTTTGCGCAGTTGATTGTGACGCGTATCAGCCAAGCTTTTCTGTGTTCTTCGCTAACAAAGGCCGGATTGTTTCGGACATATCTCAGAAAGACCTCCTGAAAAATATCGTCAGCATCACTCTTTGAGCGAACCTGCGCGAACGCAAGCCGATAAACCATATCGGCATATTCTCTCACAACTGACGCTATCGTCGCCGTGCACTGCGACTCGAAATCCATTCGGCAAAACCTCCTTTCACTACGAATACCTTGCAACCCTCCGAAATGCTACAAAGGATTTGAATATTTATTATATCAAATTGACATCGTCTCCATCTCGGAAATGAATTGCTTTGAAGAGTGCTGGAATGACTGGCTGTCATGTGACAATCCATATGCAATTTCAGACCGTCGCGCTATGAATGCCGGAGCCGGCAAATATATGAACTTTATTTCCGTCATATGCAGGCGTATTTAGCGGACTAAATTTATAAGCTATAAAAAAGGTCGGGAATATAATCATAGATGCCCGGCCTTTTTTACTACTACATACCAAGTATCTGCCGTCAATCCTTGCATAAAGATGGTAGAAACGTGTCGCAATGTATGATAGGCAAGAATTTAACTTACTAATTATTTATATAACCTTTGGAAATATGAGTTGAATACCAAACCCTTGGCCAGATGACGATATTGGTTCAATATTTACCACAACCGATAATGCTTCGGCATATTTTTTTACGAGGTATAAACCCATCCCTGTTGCGTCCTGTCGATCTGGATGGTTTCCGGTAAACCCCTTAGCAATGTTGTTTTCCCGGAGCCGCTAGCCCCCATTATGCCCAAAAACTCGCCTTCAAGCACATCAAAGCTGATTCCTCTGAGGGCTTCTGTCTTATTGTCTCCCTTACCGTAGACTTTTGTGATACTCTCGACTTGTAAAACTCTATTTGAATTCATTTTATGGCCTCCTGACTTTCTTAATCCTAATCATAGCAAGTGCCGCAGAGGAATAACACTTACAGTTGGTGTAAGAAATCGCGTATGCTATGCATGGTCAGACACAAATATTAATTGAAAGATTGAAAACGCACCGAGGCTATGAGCGACATCACTGCTTGCTGCCTTTAATTTTAGTTATTTCAGGAGGTTCGATGTGCCTCCAATTTTCTTGAAACAGGAAGACGTTTCACTGGCCACGACACGCATTATCTCCATGCATATCAATCCCGGCAAATCTCAGGACAAAGTAAATAATCCAATTTCCTAATCCGTATAATAATGAATTTGGAGAGCAGACCGACTCCGTAAAGCAAGGAGGCGGCCTTCTCACTCCCTTACATGCCGAGAATAGACCAGGCAAATCTTGCATAAAGACGGTTGACATTTGTTATCCTGTTCTACTATACTAAGGGTAACAAATGTTAACTAATATTGGAAGGATTTATTATGGCTCAAAATATCGGCCTGTCCGATGGCGAATGGAAACTGATGAATCTTTTATGGGAGGAAGCGCCGCGTACGATTGCGCAGCTTGTTTACGCTTTGAAGGATGATACCGGATGGACGAAGGGAACCATTTTTATGATGCTCTCCAGAATGAATGACAAGGGTGCGGTTCGCTTTGAAACTGGAGAGCGCTCCAAGCTCTATTATCCTGTATTGAAAAAGGAGGATGCAACCTCCTACGAAACCGGGAGCTTTCTTAGTAAGGTCTTCGGCGGCAGTATCGGGCTGATGGTGGCGTCCATGGCAGGGCAAAAGGAGCTGACCAAAGAGGACATTGACGAGTTGTACGCCATCTTGCGCGAGGCGGAAAAAGAGGCGGGCAAATGATCGAGTGTATCATCACCTCGTCCGTGCTGATTGCGGTTATGATTGCTTTGCGTTTCCTGTTCCGTGGAAAAATCAGCTGCAGGCTGCAATATGCCTTGTGGGGGTTGGTTTTGCTCCGACTGCTGATGCCGTTTCCGCTGCTTGGAAGCCAGCTCAGCGTAATGAACGCAATACCGGACAGCATGCCAATTTCAGGACAGCATATCAGCGGAACGTCCGGCGGTATTGGAGACACTGCCGACAACTCTGACAATTCAGTTTTAGCGGGGAACGCAACCGGCGTCCATTACGCTGAAACGATGAGCGCAAATGAGATATTGCGCCTTATTTGGATAGTCGGTGCCATCGTGGCTGGGTTGTGGATTCTCGGCACAAATTTTGTATTTTACAGGCGGCTTCATAAAGCACGCAGAGCTTATGACGCCGCTGACTTCAAACTGCCGGTCTATGTCAGCGGACATATCGCTTCGCCCTGCCTGTTCGGTATCATTCATCCGGGGGTTTATCTGACGCCGAAAGCGGCGGAAGACGAAAACAATGCCAGCTATGTCCTCGCGCATGAGCTGTGCCATTACCGCCATGGCGACCATATCTGGTCAATTCTGAGGGGCGTATGCCTTGTGGCTTACTGGTGGAACCCGCTTGTCTGGGCCGCGGCAATCCTCTCTCGCGCTGACAGCGAGCTGGCCTGCGACGAGTCGGTGATCAAACAGATTGGTGAGGAAAAGCGCCTGGCTTACGGGCATACGCTTGTCGATATGATTACCGTCAAAAAAGCTCCTTCCGGTATCCTATATGCTGCAACCACGATGATTTCCGGAAAACGGGGCATCAAGGAGAGACTGAATATGATTATTAAGAAACCAAAAACTTTTATACCCGCTATGGTTACCGTTCTCCTGGCCGTCGCCGTATGCGTTGGCGGCACCTTTACCGGGGCGAAAGCTGCTTCCCTTTCCGCTGAGGAAGCGCTTACACAGCTTGCGGCAAGCGCCTACCATACAAAAGACGAAGTAAGCTTCCGAATCCCGCAAGGCTATGAAAAGCCTGAAAAATGGAATATTCATATAGCTGGCAGACTTGAATCGGACGGGTTTTCACAAAGCGTCCATCTGCTTGAAGATGTAAACGATTCTAAAACATGGAAACCGGGAGAGCGCTACAGCCTCCCCTTAAATGATCATTATACAGAGCTGACGCTTACAGCATATCTGCCCGGTGAAAACGGGAAAACGCTGGAAAAGACCGTTAATCTGCTGAACACACCTTCTTTTTCCGTGTCCTACTCATTGACCCAACTCAAAAACGGCAAGGTCCAATCGTCCCTTTCGCCGCTGTCGGGTGACAAAGCAAAGCTTGCTGAAGATTTAATCTTTGATTATATGGTAAAATCCGCCGCGTGGCCGGGTGTTGATATAAAAACGCTCAACGAATGTTATCTGCTGCGCGCAACCTATCCGGATGGCACGGCAACCGATTACTATGCCTATTTGCATGACGGAAAATCCGTCATGCAACAGGGTACTGACGGGTATTACAGCCGGATAGATGACGGGCTTTATGAAAAACTGGCTGATCTGGCGCAGGGCATTACGGCAGCGGCCGGCAGCGTGGAGGGATCAACCAACACCACTGTAAACATTGACCGCAGCGACCTTAACGCCTGCGTCTCCGACGCGATTATTACCGCCAATACCGATCAATACCACAGCGGCGATTTTTCAGCCGAAGCCCATACGGTTCTCAAAACCGTGGAAAGCGGTAACACAACCACGGTCTACGCAATGGCGCTCTATATGGAGTTCGGCTACGCGAACGGCGGTTTTTCAGAAACTGGCGGAAGCCACATGCCGGTAGCGGTCACCTTTGAGAAAAATGCCGCCGGAAAATACGATCTGAAAGAATACTGGATGCCGAAGGACGGAACCTATTACGCTCCCTCCATTAAAGAGAAATTCCCCTCCGATATTTATAAGAACGCGCTTGACACACAGAAATACATCCTGGCTCAGACACAGGCCTGCTACGCACAGGCGGTTAAATATAGCGAGGTGAACACGGATGCCGTCCTCTCAAAGCTCGTTGATACCATCTGTTCATCTCCCGCCGAGGCGTCAAATCCGGGAGCCTATATCGAAGAGCACCCGATCGAGTACAGAGCGCTTCTGTACTACGGCGATTACACGCTAAGATACGCGTATGCCGAGTTTCTAAAGGGCGGGCAGACAGACCTTCGGGGTCAAATTCTGCTGTCCGCCATGCGTGAGCTGCTCGGCGAGGAGAATATTGGAAAGGATATCGGCCCGGCGCAGAAATGGTTTGACAAATGGAAAGATAACGCATTGAGTCTGCGCGATGCAAACTCAATGGAGTTTATGGAAAAGAATTATCCCAAAACCGCCATTTTACTGCAAATGTTGGATAAGAATATTTATTGAAATTGAAACGGGATAGCCGGCAATACTTGCCGCTATCCCGTTTCCAAATCACATCCCCAAGACAGTCCAGTCAATACTAAAGACAGTAAATAATCTGCGTCTGCCAATTACCCTGCTGACACATCTCGTTTTTTTAGCCATATAACAGCAAATAGAATGCAAACCATAAGATAGAAAATGCTGTTGAGAACAAACTGTTCCGTACTGCACTGCATTGCTCCGCCAGGTTGGTTTGCGCGCATGCCCAGGCATAAAAGGGAATACGGAAACCATACACCATAACCCTTGGCCAGCGCCGCCAACCCCGCGACACCGCCGATCAGCGCGATTCCCACCGGTACGGCGAAACTGCGGATTATAAGCGAAACACATAACTGGAGAGCACAGATCACGATCCCGCCGACAGCGCCGCACAGAAGCCAAACCGGAAGCTCCGGCGGAACCGGAGCGGCCAGACCCGAAAGCCTGCCGGAAATCACAAACAGCATACCGATCCATACCTGTGTCAGCAGAACCATAACGGAGGCGGATATGAGCTTTGCAAGATAAACATACGAAACCGGTACGGGCGCCGTCATGACAGCATTCCAGTTGTGATTGCTATGTTCCAGGCGGCACAAATAAGAGCAGTAAACACCTATAGTGGCAGGGAGAAAAAAGTAACAGGTGAAGATGGTGTGCTGCGTCCACAGGCTGTACCACTGATTTTGTAAGATGCCGATATTTTGCAGATAATTAAAGGTGCCCATGACAGCGGGCAGGATGGGAATAATTAAAAAAGCAAGCCAGACCGGGCTGTGATGAAGCTTCATCCTTTCGGCCAGAAGCGTCCGCAGAAACATATTTCACATCTCCTTTCGAATAAACAGCGCGCGGCCAATGATATACATCACACAGAAGACGATGATCAGGGTGACAAACCCGGCCCAATCAATCGGCACATAGTAAAAATCGGTGACGCGCGTCGCCCTGTCCCAGTTCATGCCCACAAACATCAGCACGCCGTAATATCCCCAAAGGAGAAATCTTTCCAGGCTTTGCGGAAAATACAGGATAAAAAGTCCGGCAAAGCTCCCGATAATGCCCACGGCAAGAGCAATCATCTGGTTTCTGAATAGAAGCGACAGAACCTGCTGCAGCAAAAGAATGGTCAGGTTTACGGCCGTGGTAAAGAGGAGATAATAAAATAACTTAGCGAGCGGCGGGCTTCCTGCAAACCCGACCAGGCGCCCCACGGCAATAATGACAACAACCTGTAAAAGAACCGCGGCGAGCATGTACAGAGAGCCGCATAAAAATTTGGCCGCGAACAAACGCCCGGCGGGCATTACGGTATTCAAAAGCTTCAGCGTCTGCCCCTTGTGCTCGATATCGCAGAGCCGCGACGCAACCACGGCCGCGATGACCGGCATCATGATGGAGTTTAAGAGCGGGAACTGATATAGAAAATACATCCAGCCCTGAGAAAGGTCGTGCGCGTCCATTCCTCTGACTCCCCACAGTGACCACAATATTTGCACGATAATCAGGGCGGCGACTATCAGCCAGACCCTTCTGCGGCGGATTTTCTGAAATTCCATGGCAAGCGCCTTGATCATAAGCTCACCGCCGTTCCGGTCAGTTCGAGGAAGATATCCTCAAGGCTCTTGCGCCGTTCTTCGATGCGTACAACGCCTATGTTTCTTTCAAAAAGCCGGGAGATATGGACGACAAGCTCGTTGTCGGAAAGCCTGGGCAACAAGAGATAGTGATCCTGCGGCTGGCAGGAAACGCCCCGCTCGCCGAGTATTTTTGCCGCCGCCTCGTTATCTTGCGTGCGGACGGCAATGTTGGTTCTGCTTTTTTCATAAAGTGTTGCTAAACTGTCCTGAAAAATAAGCTCGCCGCGACTGATGATTCCGACATTTGTGGCGATCTGGTCGATCTCGCTGAGCAGATGGCTTGAGACCATCACCGTCATTCCGTACTGCTGCGGCAGGGAGCAAATCAGCTCGCGCATCTCCTGCATACCCGCCGGGTCAAGGCCGTTTGTCGGTTCGTCGAGAATCAAAAGCTTCGGGTTGCCCAGCAGCGCGCAAGCAAGCCCAAGTCGCTGCTTCATGCCCATCGAGTACTGCGAGACCTTTTTCTCCTTCTGGTTTTCCAGTCGGACAATGTGCAGGACCCTGTTTATATCCTTATCCGGCACACCCTTGAGCACACAGATAATCCGGAGATTTTCCGTTCCCGTCAGGTGTCCGTAATAGCTGGGTGATTCGATCAGGGATCCTACGTCCTTCAGGATGGCGAGCCTGTTCCGTCTATTAAGCTGTTTGCCAAACACGGTAACGGTTCCGGCTGTCGGCCTCGCAAGTCCCAGGATCATTTTCATTGTGGTGGATTTGCCCGCGCCGTTCGGTCCGAGAAAGCCGTAAACAGTCCCTTCCGGCACTTTCAGATCCAGGTCCTTCACCCGCAGTACCTTGCCGTACTGCTTGCAAAGGCCGGTTGTTGCGATAATATCAGACATTTTGATGCCCCCCCTTTTTTTCAGGCCGGGAACATCATAGCAGGCCTGCCTTACATGAGCCTGTACTTAAGCTTACATTTACCTTAAGATCGCGGAAAAACATCCAATTTGTTCTGTATTTATACTATAATGGATCGCAGTGATAACAATGGACGATATTTTTGCCTGTAAGCTTCTTATCATAGACGACGAGCCGGAGCTGCGCAGGATGGTAACTGAAATACTGCGGCGGGAAGGTTTTATGCGGATCATTTCCGCCGCCGACTGCAAAGAGGCGCGCCGGCTCTTTGCGTCGGAGAAGCCGGACGGTGTGATTCTGGATGTTTCCCTGCCGGACGGAGACGGTTTTTCCCTGATGCGGGAATTTCGCGCCGCGTCGGCTGTTCCGGTATTGTTTCTTTCCGCGCGCGACGAGGATGAAAACCGCTTGCTCGGACTTGGTCTCGGCGCGGACGACTATATCACGAAGCCCTTTTTACCCCGCGAACTGACGCTAAGACTCCGCGCGGTGTTAAGCCGCGCCTATTTTCCGGTCGTGCTAAAGCAAAATAAAAAGCCGGTCTTCCGTTTGGGCGAAACGGAAATCGACTTAAACAGCGGCTCAGTTACAACAAAAAAAGACCAGCTTATGCTCACCGCAAAGGAATTTGCACTGCTTGAAAAGCTCTATGAAAACCGGGGAAACATCGTCACCGGCGACAGCCTGTGCCGCGCCGCGTGGGGTGACGACCTGTACGGATATGAAAACACGCTGATGGTGCACATCCGCCGTCTGCGCGAGAAGATTGAACCAGAACCGTCTTCCCCACGTTATCTTCTCACTGTGCGGGGACTTGGCTACAAGTTGACGGGGGCTGAAGGCAAATGAAAAGCATGATGAAAATCCTGTCCCGTTATGTGCTCTCGGCTGCCGGGGTAGCGCTTATTCTGCTCATCATCAATTTTGCGGTATTGGCAGCGTGGTTGGTTCAGGCTGCCAAAATAGAGCAAAGGGATTACAGTGTCTCACAGATCGCGGATGGTCTGACCAAATCAGACGGCGTTTACACGCTTTCCGAATCCGCAGGGGAGACGATTGACAAGCGGTTTCAGTGGGCGATGCTGCTGGACGATGACGGCAGTGTGATATGGAGCAAAAATCTGCCCGGCGACGTGCCGCTTAAGTTTACCGTTTCCGATGTGGCCGGCTTTACCCGCTGGTATTTAAACGACTATCCGGTTTATGTCTGGCGGCATCCGGACGGTCTTTTTGTGCTGGGCCGCGCCAGGGGCAGTGTGTGGAAGCATGATATTGACATGCCGCAGAAG
Source organism: Pelotomaculum schinkii (assembly GCF_004369205.1). Taxonomy (NCBI): domain Bacteria; kingdom Bacillati; phylum Bacillota; class Clostridia; order Eubacteriales; family Desulfotomaculaceae; genus Pelotomaculum; species Pelotomaculum schinkii. The sequence continues at coordinate 506,798 of NZ_QFGA01000002.1, forward strand.
GTAATGGATAATACTCTGGTGTGGATTCCGGCTGTTTTAATTCTCAACGTCGTCACGGCCGTTCTGCTTGCCCTGCTGTTCGGCCTGCGGCTGTTCCGTTCCCTGAAGCCGCTTGCAAAGGGCATTGAGGATATGGCCGAAAAACGTCCGGTAGAGCTTTCCACACGTGGTCTTCTCGGCGATCTTGCCGCCGGGCTCAACAAAACTTCTGCCCAGCTAACAAAACAGGAGGCCGCTCTCAATAAGAGGGACAATGCCCGCACAACATGGATTGCCGGCGTGTCCCACGACATCCGCACACCGCTTTCTCTGGTCATGGGTTATGCAAGCCAGCTTGAGGACGACTCAGAGCTGCCGCCGGCCAAGCGGGAACAGGCGGGTATTATCCGCAGGCAGAGCGAACGGATCAAGGTGCTGGTCAGCGACTTGAATCTTGCTTCCAAGTTGGAATACGACATGCAGCCGCTGCGTCGAAACTCCGTTGGGCTGGCTGCGCTCTTGCGTGGCGTTGTCGCCGATTTTTTAAACGGTGGACTTGATCATCGCTATGCAATGGACGTAACGATCGGTAAAGAGGCACAAAATGCCGCAGTCACCGGCGATGAGGAGCTTTTGCGACGCGCGGTTGCCAATTTGATCGCGAACAGCATTCGCCATAACCCAAAGGGTTGCGCGATAAAAGCAGCTCTGGAAAAGGGCCTGGGCAATTGCTTTCTCACTGTTTCCGACAACGGAGCAGGCTTCCCGCAGGAAATTCTCGAAAACCTGAATCATCCTGAAGGTTCTGCCGGGCTGCAAAACCATGGCTTAGGCCTCACCATCGTCCGGCAGATCATAAGAGCGCACGGGGGAACCACGCAATTTCATAATCTGCCCGAAGGCGGCTGCACAGTTGTACTCTGCCTGCCCGTAAGCGTTGCGGACGTAAGCGGTCCAAAAAATCGATGAGTCTGGAATCCCAGACAATTAACGGCAAATTTGTACGCAGTGAAGGAAGTCGCCGCGATGCAAAACAGCGCAGAGTAAAACACAGCAGACAACAGGGCTTTTCCCCGTTCTCCGCGAGTTATTCTCATATGAGGATTATGAATAGCAAATTATCTGAAGCCCAAAAAAGAAACCCCATGTAAGCAGAGGCTACGTAGGGCTTCAGATAATTTGATTGAACGGAACCGCCGATGTCGGTAGGTGCTATGGGGAAAAAGGAACTGTATAAGTTGCAGAATTTCTGGCGCTAAAAGGGTTCCGATGTTATGGGGCGAAATCTCAGTCAAAGAACAGGGTCATTATTGGGAAATTCGCCTGTCGATGGGCATAGTTTCCCCCTCCCCCATAGAAGGGGCTTTTTTGTATAAGGAATTTGTTTTTACGGAAGAGGAGATGCGCGTATCATCATTCCTATTCTGCAGCAGGGACATTTACGAAATGTATCATTGAACTTGTCAATGAGGATTTCGAATAATGAACGCGGCTTAGAGAGTATGCTAAAAGGTGTATTCGTAAGTTGCCGGCATAACTGTATCCGTTTGGTTTTCCCTCCGGAAGCCAAAAGTCCGTAGTGTCGTATCTTCCGGAATCCTCGAGGCAGTACATGGAGCATAAAGCGGCGGATAAATTCTTCGGCTGTAATAGTCATCTGCTTGACCTTGTTATGGTCGGCATAGTCCCGCCAACTAAATGTGACTTTATCATCTTGAAGCGCCAGAATCCGATTGTTGGAAATAGCCACGCGATGTGTGTAGCGGCTTAAATATTGAATCACCTTGCCGGTATTGCCGAAGGGCGGTTTGCAATAGGTTACCCAGTCCTTGTTATACAAATCCTGCAGAAAGAGGGCATATTCTCTCGAACTATTGAGTTTGTTCGTAGATTCATCGAAGCGTAATTGAGCCGCACGCATGAGAGCGAGAAATTTCCCCCGGAATTTCTTGGACAATACCTTAACCGGAATGAAGAACTTCTTGCGCGAGTTTTTCCAATGACCGGCGCTGGTCAACCCGCCGCCCGGTACAACACAATGGATGTGGGGATGATACAGAAGGTTCTGCCCCCATGTGTGGAGAATTGCGGTTACTCCGAGTTTGGCGCCGAGATATTTTGGATTTTGGCCTAACTCTAACAAGGTTTCCGAGACAGCTTTGAAGAATAAAGTGTACATCGTTTCCTGGTTCTGCCGGAATACCATATACAATTCGTTCGGCACCGTAAACACGACATGGAAATAGCCAATGTTAAGCAGGCAACGTTCCTGGCTTTCGATCCATTGTTCTTTGGCAAGCATTTGGCATTTGGGGCAATGTCTGTTTCGGCAGGAATTATAAGAGATACGTTGATGGCCACATTGGTCACATGTATCTATATGCCCGCCCAAAGCATGAGTCCGGCAGTTCAAGATAGCGCGATATGCCTTTATTTGAACGGTATTAAGCGGATGCTGGCGCAAGTATTCATCGCCATGTTCCCGAAAGATGTCCTGCACTTCAATCATAATGGGCAGTCCACAAACTTCTGAGGCATGTTGTCCGCCGGACTGGTTATTCCGTTCGTGGTGTTTGCCAGATGAAGATAGATCGTGGTTGAGGAAATGCTGGCGTGTCCGAGCAAAGCCTTTATTTGGAGTAGACTTAGCCCGTCCTCTAATAAGTGAGTGGCGAAACAGTGCCGAAGGGTATGCGGCGACACACTCTTTTGGATAGCTGTCTTGGCAAGCGCTTCTTTAATCGCTCGTGCTACTGCGCTTGTTGTGATATGCCCAACATTTTTGATTCCGGGAAAAATGTATCCATCTGAGCTTTTCGGGCGGTACTTGCGCCAATAGTCACGCAACGCGAATAAAGCGCTTTCGGGCAGAAGAGTATAGCGATCCTTTTGGCCTTTCCCGCCGCGCACCAAAACCCGCATGGATGCCGAATCAATATCCGTCGTTTTGAGACTGGCAAGTTCGCTGACTCGTAAGCCGGAACCGTACACCATTAAGAGCAGGGCTTTGTGTTTGGCATTCGTTGTCTGGGAAATTAGTTCTGCAACTTCATTCCGCGTTAAAATCTCCGGTAGCTTCTTAGGCCGCTTAAGGCGTGGAATTTGTAGATAGTTCATCGTCCGGTTCAGCGTAACTGCGAAGAAGAAGCGAATGGAAGCACTGTAAACATTGACCGTGCCTGGCGATAATTTCTTTTCGACAATCAAGTGTCCCAGGAAACTTCGAACGTCCATTTCATTGAGTTTCTCGATAGGTTTTTTGCAGTGATTAAGGAAGATCCCAACATGAGTCGTATAGGAATCGAGTGTGTTTCTGGATAGCCCCCTAAGCTGGATGTCAGCTTTCAGGCGTTGCAGCGCCTGACGGTTAGTCATCATTAAATAAACAACCCCTTTGTTTGATATTGCGGACAGGCCGCATTCTCATTTTAAAGGGGTTGTTTTGTGTTAGCCATGACTTTTGTATCTACTATGAGCAGATCGGATCATTTCGCTTTGATACTATCTTGGGTTTCTATCCACCGCGGAGCGGTTTCGTTCAATTATCGTTATCCCCAGGAATATATAATCCTCAGGATTGTATGAAAGCAGCTTAAAACAAGAGGTTTTTTGTTCAATCCTGAGGATTAATTTTTATCTTAAACCACACAGCATAGCCATTTCTTCTTCGCAACATTTAGACCACAATGGTTCTTCGTTTGCTTGTTCCGGTGTTTCTACGGATTCGATTGCTTTTCTAAGCATTTCTAATGATGGTTTTGCATAGACTTTTGTTGTTTCTGTAGATGAATGCCCGAGAATTCTTGACACAAGTTCAAGTTCCACGCCACTTTGGTAGAGATCGGTTGCTCTTGTCCGCCTAAACATATGTGGATGTACTTTTAACGGTATTTGAATACATTTTTTTCTTGCGCTTTCTGCATATTGTTTAATAAAACGTTCTACATTTCCGGGAGACATCCTGTCTGTGATTCCTTTGATTTTAGTAATGAATACATATTCGTTCACGTTTAATTCCTTTTTATGATATACCGACAAATATTGCTTCAGATGATCTGCTGTTTTCGGAGTGATAGCAACTATACGTTCTTTGTTCCCTTTTCCTGAAATTCGGATATAAGGATTATCAGTCTGCAGGGAAAGATCCTTTAGTGTAAGGCATAGCAGCTCATCCAATCTTACTGCAGAATCGTAAAGAAGTATCATAATAACACGGTCACGTAATCCCATTTTCGTATTCGGGGGTTGCTGCAGGATGGTAGTCAGAGCTTCTTCGCTTAATGTTTCTTTTTCCTTTTTAGGAACTTTGCATTGTGGTATTCTGGAAATGCTCAACGCAACTGACTGGACTGCAATATTTCTATCAGCAGCAAACCATAGATAAGACTTTAATGCGGTAAGTCTCTGATTGCAGGTTCCGGGGCTATTTCCATTATCCTTTAGATATATGATAAATTCCTGGATGCATTTCTGACTGCAGTCATCAAATTTAAAGGTGCCAACGGATATGTGGCATTCATCATACAGATACCGCCTAAAAACAGTCAGAGAATCTCTGTATGATTTAATGGTTTTAGGGCTTCTTCCTAATTGGCGTGGAAGATATGTTTGAAGGAACTCTAAAGTCATTGAAAAAAACAATGTTCCGGTCTGCATTCCTTTATTCTTCATAAGGAACCACCTCCGGAATCACTCTGCCTGACAAGAAGTCTTTCTGGCGCACAATTTGAAACGCCTTGTCCACCTGATGATAATAGTAAAAGGTGTCTTCCACACTGGAATGACCAAGGTATCTGCTCAAGTACGGCATCATGGTGTTCAAGCTGATTCCCTTAAGCATCCATTCGTTCATCCTGTTGACAACAAAAGTATGCCTTAATGCATGTATGGTAGGAGCTTTGTCACAGGAATCCGCAAACGGTGTCATGTTCCAGAACTGTTTGAACTTCTTATCCATGCTTGTTTTCCGGATTGGTTGCCTCGGGACTCTGCCCGGGAAAAACCATTCAGAACCGGGCAGTAAGGACGCCATCCTTTTATGATAATTCCTGCACAGATTGGTAACGTCGTCTGCCATGTATACCAGCCGGTCCTTGTTTCCTTTCGACTGTATGATTTTTAAAATACCATCATCAAGATTTACATCCTTTACTCTAAGATTACATACTTCTGCCAGCCGTAAACCGCAGCAGTAATAAAGCCTCAAGATGACTTGGTACTCCATGGAAAAACGGTGCCATTCTTCATTATCGGGAAGATAGGAATCGACTACCTGATATAAGCTCTTTAATTCGTCTGCACTTAATATATGAGGAACTGTGGTAGCTGTTGATGCTGTCTGTCGGGGTATGTATGAGTTGATTCCGAGAGAATTCATATATAGGGATAATTGCCGGATGAAAGAAACCCTTTGGTTGCGATAATTAACTCCTTCTGTTGGTCTTTGGATAGCCCATTCCATTACCAGATCCCTTGTTATGACTGGCTCACAGAATCCTTTATCTATACAAAAGTCATCAAAAGTTTTCAGGATATATGCTTCATACTCATATAGGAAACCATCAGCCCTTTTCTGACAGATCAGTACTTCGATATATGGAGCAAGGCTGCTATGATAAACATAGTTTTTATTCATGACAGCATTCCTCCCTTTACTTCAATGCCTTTGAGGGAAAGAGCACACTGCCTCATGGTATCACCATCTGTTGCCAGGTATTTAAGGACGGTCGAAGTGTTGCTATGCCCGAGCGAATCTGCTATCGTATCGGTATTTGTTCTACTCTTGAGCATTCGGGATGCAAATGTTTTTCTAGTAATATGAAAGCCTTGTTTCTGTTTATTCAATGCTTTGTTTAACGCACGGCGGCAACAGCTTGTGTCAAGTTTTCCGTAAGGAACCCTGTGGGTAATAAATACATTATCGGAATCCACGCGGGGCCTTCCGTTCATGATATACCTGTACAGACTGTTTCCAACATCCACCGGCATGGGAAGTTTTACAAACCTGTCGGTTTTCTGCTGCTGTACAGAAATTGTGCGTTCCTCCCATGAAATATCCGCAAGTTTCATTCCTGTAATATCAGAGGCACGCAGTCCCATACGAAGCCCAATGAGAACCATGGCCGTATTTCTTAACTCCATAGGTTTTTCTGCATTTGTTCTGAAACTGTAAACAGAAGCGACTTCTTCTTCCGTAAGTGTTTCCACTATTTCTGTTTTTTGTGCGCATTCAGTGGTCAGAGCTAACTGAAGCGTTACAGGCAAATATCCCATGTCGGCAAGATAATCCAGAAACCCACGTATCCTCACACTGTAAGCATTTCTTGCTTCTGCTGTTGAATGAGGATCTGAAATATGGAATTCCTTTATGATTTCAGGGCTTATCATAGCACAGCACCTGATTTCTTTCCTATTAAGAAATTTCAAAAACCTCAGACACGAAGAACGGTACATACTGACTGTGGAGACGGAATTTCCTTCTTTCTGCTTCTTTGACAGAAAGCCGAGAAGCAGGCTACGGCTCCACTCGGGTAGTATGTTAATGGAATCTTCTTTATACGAATATACGATATTTGGCTTTATATCCCCATATGCCCTATACTGTTCAAAAAGTTTTATGGCACGCCTGTAAGATTTCCACTGGACAGTGTAGTTTTTAAGGCAGATACACCAGTATTCTGCTGTTTCGTATGAATAACTAAGTCCGTTTGCCTCCAGAAAAATATACAATTCTCTCCATGCTTTACGGAATATTTTCTTCATTGTTTTTGAATAATTATGACGGTCAAGATAAGTATCTCCCAATTTCTTAGCAATGGAATAGTACTCAGTTGCGGAAATTTTGCCTGAAGTCTGGTCTAAGCAATGTATATAAGCTTCTTTTTTCTCATCAGGAAGTTCATCTATGATAATTATCCTCGGAACGATAAATCGATCCAATGAATACTTTAGCGATGCAGGTATCAAATCTTTATCGGCCAGATATTTAAGGAAATGCCGTATGTTACGATTGTATAAGTTTTTAGCCTGCACAGTACTGTGTTGGCTTTGGTAATAATACCCTATAACGTTTTTGTGGTTGATATCCTCTGTATTCTTTCCGCCAATGCTGCTAATGTAAATCAGGAATTTAGAACAGGCTACCCTGTGTTCTACTACATAGCCTTCACTAAATGAATGCGAAAGATCATTCAGGTAACCATCCAGCAACAATCGGCACCACTCAGGAAGCCTGTCATAGTTGCAGGAATTTTCGTATACATAGCTATCGGTAGTAATACACCCATTTTTCATGACATCATTAAGCCGAAAAAGTGAAAGTCTAGACATTTTAAATTTAGAATGCTTCCAGCCCGGTCTGTTATTGTTTAACCACTTTTCCGCTTCTTTATGTGAATAAGGAAGCTGTTTTTCTTCCAGATACTGTTTGAACGAACGATAACAATGTAAATGACCGTAAATGACAGACGTTGAAAAATGATTTTCGATAAGATATTTATTTACCTTACCAACTGCGTTGTCATAATCTTGATACATGAAATTACCTCCTTGATTTTTTGGTAATTTCAGTATCATGCAATCTGTGGAGTGGTACAATAAAATCCTCAGGATTGAGGGGAGACTTCCTTGATTTAAGCTACTTTCACCCAATCCTGAGGATTATATATTCCTGGGGATAATGCTATGTTTTTATCAATAATACGATCATTTCGCGCTTGCCAATTCAACCTTACTTGAGATTCTTACGTCTAAATATAAAACACTGCAGGGAGGGAACATGATGAATAAGACTTACGCTGCTATCATTTTACTGGCGGTACTGTTGTTGTTGGGCGGATGCGGCGCCCCCAAACAGGGTGCGGCGCCGGTGGCAAGTGAAAAATCCTATGAGAATGGAGCTGTTGCCGGCGCAGGCTCAGAGTCCTTTTCAACCGTAGCAAATGATGCCGACGGACAAGCGCCGGTGGAGCGAAAAGTTACCAGGAAAGCATCCCTGGTCATGGCCGTATCCAATGTTACCGAGTCTTATAATCAGATTCAGGTCATAGTTAATGAAAGTGGCGGCTATTTGCAAAATGCCGACATTCATTCGGCAGACGGACAAATGCGGAGCACGTTGACCTTAAGGGTGCCGGCAGCAAAACTGGAAGAAATTTTGTCTGCCCTGGAACCCCTGGGTAAGGTTGAAGGCAAAAACATTTCCGGACAAGATGTCACCGAGGAATATTATGATGCGACCGCCCGCAAGGCAAACCTGGAAAGACAGGAAAAAAGACTCTTAGAGCTATATAACAAAGCTGGGACAGTGAAAGACATCCTGGAAATTGAAAACGAGCTGACCAGGGTGCGGGGCGAAATAGAGTCCCTGCAGGCACGGCTCAATGTCCTGGATAATCTGATCAGTCTGGCTACAATAACGGTTGAACTACGGGCGCCCGGAGGTATCTCCACCGGTTCAACGCTAAAGGAGCCCCTGGGCACACGTTTGAAGGCTGCCTGGCAAATGGGCGTCAACGGGCTGGTGAACTTTTCGGAGGGCCTTTTACTGCTCGGAGTGGTTCTTCTGCCTTATACTCCTTTTCTGGCGGCGGCTTATTTGCTGTTCTACTACATAGTCAGGAAAAGAAGACTTAAGAGTAAAGACAGCCCCACCGATAGGGGGGCGGTTTAGTCGCTAGCTGCGGATTCTCAAACAGACATTTTCTAATCTTTACCCTTGATTACCGCCAGCGGCAATAACCTTGCCGCCGGGCGGGTCATACCGATTTCAGTTAGGGTGTCCACGACCTGGTCGATATCCTTGTAGGCGCCTGGAGCTTCGTCCAAAAGGTCTTTGTAGTTCCTGCTGTTGTAAATAACCCCGGCCATGCTTTTCTCAAACTGCTCTCTGGAGATATTCTTTATTGCGGCCGAACGGGACAGCGTCCGGCCGGCGCCGTGGTTGGCCGAATAAAATGACTCGGCGGCTTTTTCGGGGCCTGTCAATACATACGAGGCCGTGCAGGGACTTGTCCCCTTTTACCAACGGCAAGAGGTGGTGATTACATACACAATGCCCTCTACAAGCATTTTGCCCTGACGTCTTAAGATGTACCGGTTGCGGCCTTCCCGCACAAGTTCCATAGTCATCTTATCCAAATGCAACCTGGTTTCTGAAAGCTAAACATATCTGATTTATACAAGATAATCCAGAAATATTTAGATTTCTCTCCCGCCGACTAACGGGAGGCAGTGTCACAGGATTCAACTGCTTAGCTATGGACTCTCGTCCATATTCCGGGTGGCTTACCTATCAATTTACCGCCTGGCCCGGAGGCCAGTGCTGCCCGGAAGGGGGTGTTGCCCACCGCCTGGTCTTGACTTGCGACAACAGCCTTTCGCTGCGTGTACTGTGCCGCATCGCAAACTTATGGCAAAGGGTTTACCTTAGTTCAACAGTTGTTTTTTATGGTGCTGCCAGGAAACCAGACTCTTCACTTCCCTTTCGGTTTGTTTTTTAATCGCAGCAATTGCCGATTTTTTTATTGCACTCCACTGCTTCCAGTTGGTTAACAACGCGAAGGTATCTCTTTTCTTGACAAACCTTTGTACCAATTGTTTAGGAACCTTTTCATTTCCGTATCCCAAGCCGTGCCGGGCTATGGTATATGCCGCTGCTTCGTGGCTTGAGATCCCGTACTGTTGTTGATATTTCAGGATGCCGATGACTGAGGTGAACGGTGGCGGTATTTTTACCAGGGGCACTCCCTCGCGGGCGGTCCTACGCTCTACCTGTTTTAAAAAGCTCGACCAGACGAACCCGTGGCTCATCCGGTTAAATTTTGCTGTCACAGACTTGTCGTTTTTGAACTCCAGGTCCTCAACAGCAAGGGCACAATTGAACTGTTTCGCCATAGCCACCACCAGGACGGCGGTTTCTCCAATCAGGTTGTCCCGCCGGTTACTTCGGGCGTATGTCCATTCGCCCTGCGGCAGCCACAGGCTTTCTTTGAACCGGCTCAGATAGTCTGCATGGGTTATTCCCAACCCGTCGGGGTTGGTGTCCACTCCGATTGCTCCGTTATGGGCTGTGTATGGCGCCGGCACTTCTTCTTCGATGGTAACGTGGACGTAATAGCGGCCGTTCTCCCGGATGATTTCCACCTGATAGGCGCTGCCGGTTTTAAGATATTCCAACACCATCTGCCGGTAGTTGCGCCCGTTGATTAGTCCGGTCTTCTTGGAAGGCTTACAGGCCAGGTAGACCGGGACTGTGATCCGGCTGTAGCGGACGGACTTTTCTGTCCCGACCGGCTCTGCAGCTATGTCCAGGTAGATGTTGCAGTCTTTGGTGTATAGCCGGGTGTTCAGGTTGCCGCCCTTGGTCTTATCACCCCTGGAAAGGTAGCGGTTGCTCCGGGCTTCTTGCCATTCTTCGCGGGTAATATTGCCCTTGCATCTCTCACGGAAGAGTTTCTTACCACCAAATACCACGGGAGGAAATGTGCCGGCGTCAATATGCTTCTGCCAGAATGCCAGCTTCCTTTCTTCTTTGCCCAGGCGTCTTTTTAGATTTGCCTTTTTCCCGAAGAACTTGGCTTTCTCAAGACGCTTTCGGGTGAATTCCACTTTGTTTGCGGCGCCTGCGTGGTTAAGCTTAACCAGTTCTTTCTGTGATTTCACTGTTGCACTGGCATCATATACAGCATCGTTAGCCTGGCGGGAGTTAAGACTGAAATTACTTTGCACGGATAGTCGTATGTCCTGGGTTTTCCAACCATCCAGCAGCCTTTTAAACGACCATCGCACTGCGGCACAGTAGCATTCCAAGAGGTTATCGAGGAAAACTTTCTGAATATCCGTGAGCTGGAGGATCACGCCTCTAACCGTGGTTTTCGCAAGACTCCACCTCCTGCTCAATAAGTTCAGTTAGCTTTTTTGCCACACGCCCGCCGCGCTTGCCGTAAATCCTGGCGGAAAAACTGGTTACTATGGCGATCATATCTTCTACCAGTTCTTCTTGAGGTGATTTCTCTTCGTCAAATTCCATGATATCGATTTCAACACCGCATGACCGGTAGTATTGCTCCAAATACTTATAGCCAAAACGGGCCAATCGGTCTTTGTATTCGATGACAATCACGTCTATTTCACCTTTTGTGGCTACTTTGGCTATTTTGGCAAGCTCCCGCCTGTTCTCGTTCAGACCGGATGCGATTTCGGTATATACTGCTTTAACCTGATAACCTTTTTCTACCGCATAGGCTATTAAACGTTCTTTTTGCCGTTGAAAATTTCCGGCTTCGGCTTGTTTTGCTGTGGATACGCGGGCGTAAATAGCGCATTGTTTTGTTCCGTTCACAGTAATCTCTTCGCCTATTAAAGCCATTATTTGTGATTCTTTGTAGCGCCTGTGTCCGCCGGGTGTGCGCAAAGGAATTAATTTTCCTTCTCTTTCCCAGCGGCGCAATGTTTCAGGCCAAACATTCAATAGTTTAGCTAGCTGGTGAGAGGTTAATAATTTTTCCATTAACACCATCTCCTGTTAATAGCTTAACAGGAACACCTGTTTGGTGTCAATGAATTTATCATTTTTTATATAATTATATCTAATTATTTAGTAGCTGTTTCAACCTCCACCAACCTAAAGCAATTCTCCTCTGGCGACCATTACAACCTTACCGCCCACGGACACATCTATAGCCTCATTTTTTTCTTCAGCATGCAATAAGAGTAACGACGGCCTGGCAACTTCATAACCCTGCTCAACCCTGATGTCAATCCGGTCTGTTCCAAAATACCGGTATTTTACCAGGTACCCGGCCAGGCAGCCGTTGGCGCTGCCCGTTGCCGGGTCTTCCGGTATACTGTAACAGTCAACAAAGGCCCGCGCATTCAAGTCGTTTTCCCGGTTGTACGTCTCCGGACAGAAAATGAATATCGCCTTGGCATGCGTATTCTTGATTAACTCGAAGTATTTGTCCCTGTTTATACTGGCTTTTTTCACAGCAGCCAGCGATTTCAAGGGAACGATAAAGAAAGGCAGCCCTGTAGAAACATCCTGAATAGGGAATCTGGAGTCAATCTCACTTTCTTCAATGTTTAAGACTTGAGCAACCGGCCCTGCTTCAAGGACCCGGCCAAAAACGGGCTGCTTTTGCTTCATCCACAAAGTATCCGGGTCTTTGCTGCTGGAGTCAAATGTAACGGGAATTTGCCCGACTTTCAGATTCAATATAATTTTTTCTGCGGGTTCTTTTTGTATCTCGTGTCGGATAACATAGGCCGTGCCTAATGTAGGGTGACCGGCGAAAGGCACTTCTTCTGCCGGTGTAAAAATCAGCACGTCATATCCGCCGTCTTTTATGTCGTCAGATAAAATAAAGGTTGTTTCTGAATAATTCATCTCCCTGGCAATCCGCTGCATTTCGGCGCCGGAAAGTGTCCCGGCAGCTCTAATCACGGCCAGCTGGTTGCCGGCATATTTTTCTTCAGCAAACACATCCACAATGTAAAAGGCGCGCTTCGCCATTTAATTACCTCCCCGGATATAAAAATAAAACAAAGTTGTTGACCTCAACCAATCCCCATGTAACCGCCAGACCCGCTATATCTGGCTTTTATCTCGGCCGGCAGCCTGCTGTTCTCCGGCCGGGTCAGGTTTGGGTCGGACCCGGCCAGGGCGATCGCTTCCTGGCGGGCGGTCTGGAAAACTTGAACATCGCGCAGGAGATCGGCAATTTTCAACTCCGGCAAGCCGGACTGGCGGGTGCCCTGAAATTCCCCCGGCCCCCGCAAGCGCAGGTCCTCTTCAGCCAGGGCAAAGCCATCCGCGGTCAGCGTCATCGCTTTCAGGCGGGCCTTGCCTTCCTCCGTCCGGGGATTGCCGGTGAGGATGCAGTAAGACTGGTGGCCGCCCCGGCCGACGCGTCCCCGTAATTGGTGAAGTTGGGCCAGGCCGAAGCGATCGGCGTCGAGGACCACCATCATCGTGGCATTCGGGACGTCCACCCCCACCTCAATGACCGTGGTGGCTACCAGGACATCGACCTCCCCCTGCCTGAAGGCGGTCATGATTTCCTCCTTCTCCCCTGCTTTCATCCTGCCGTGCAAAAGCCTGACCCGGTAGTTGCGGAATTCACCCGCCGCCAGCTTTTCTGCAATATCGGTGGCTGCCTGCAAATCAACTTTTTCCGACTCTTCGACCAGGGGACAGACAATATAAACCTGCCGCCCCAGGCGAAGCTGGTCTGCCGCCAGCTTATAGGCCTTATGAAGCGCGCTGGGAAGGACCGCGTAGGTTTTGACCGGCAGCCTGCCCGGAGGCGTCTCACTGATCACCGAAAGATCCAGGTCCCCGTACAGGGTCAAGGCCAGGGTGCGCGGGATCGGGGTGGCGGTCATAACCAGGGTGTCGGGGCAGTTTCCTTTGTACTGCAGGGCCGCCCGCTGGCGGACGCCAAAGCGGTGCTGTTCGTCAACCACCACCAGTCCCAGCCTTTGGAAAGAAATATCCTGTTGAATCAGGGCGTGCGTCCCCACCAGCAGTTTCAGGTCACCCTCCGCCAGCCTTTGCAGCAGTAATTCCTTTTCCTTTTTAGGGGTGCTGCCGGTCAACAAACCGGCCTCAACGTCAATAGATGAAAGCGCCCTCTTCATGACCAGATAATGCTGTTCGGCCAGGATTTCAGTGGGCGCCATCAAGGCGCCCTGCAGGCCGTTTTCCACTGCCTTAAGCAGCGCAAGTATGGAAATTACCGTTTTACCGGACCCGACATCCCCCTGGAGGAGACGCTGCATGGGAGAAGAGGACTCCATATCGGCTGCGATCTCACCCCACACTCTGACCTGGTCTCCGGTCAGGCGATAAGGCAGATTATTGATAAAGGAACTGGTCAGCCTGCCGTCCGGCCGGCAGCGGTATTCCTTGTGACGGGGTGCGACAGTTGCCCGCCGGACCGCCAGTCCCAACTGCAGAAGAAAAAGCTCTTCAAAGATAAAGCGTCTTCTGGCTTTTTCCAGGTCCTCGCGGCATTCCGGGAAGTGTATACTTGCCAGGGCGTCCCCAAATACCGGCAACTTATATTTTCCAAGCAATTCAGCAGGCAGAAATTCACCTGCATTTGAGCGTGCCTCATCCAGAGTTGTTTTTACGACGGCACGCAATAGTCGCTGGGTCAGCTGCCCGGTCAGCGGGTAGATGGGGACCAGCCTTCCTGCGCCCAGAGGGTCGCCGCCTTCCGCAACCTCGTAATCCTCGACCATAACCTGCACCGGCCCAAAGCTCTTGTCAACTTTGCCGGTTACAAAAAGTTTGGTTCCTGTAGACAGGTTTTTCTTGACGAATGGCTGGTTGAACCATACCGCGTAGAAAATACCCGTCCCGTCATGCACAGCCAGCTTGGTAACAGTTAAGCCGCGCCTTGGCTTTAAATCCTGCGCGGCCAGCACGGTCCCCCTGATGGTGGCCGTCTCCCCATGGGGGCAGGCGCCGGCCGCCAGAAGCCTGGAGCGATCTTCATAACGCCGTGGAAAATGATACAGCAGATCCCGCACCGTAAAGAGGCCGAGCTTTTGCATGGCTGCGGCCCGCCGGGGTCCGATCATCTTGAGGTACTGTACTGGTTTTGCGAAAAAGTCAGCAGGCATGGCAATCCTTTCGGAAAATAACTGGAATTTAACTTAAGCCGGCCTTGCGGCGCCTTTTGTTTTTTGATAGAATGTAGTGGTGATGCAAAGGAGGTGGTTATCTATGGCTAGAGTATGTGCCGTTTGCGGCAAAGGCGTTAGCGTCGGTATGAATATGAGCCACTCACACATTCGTACTAAAAGGACCTGGATGCCCAACCTGCAGCGCGTCAAAGCCATCATAGACGGTAGTCCCCGTAGAATTCTGGTATGCACCCGTTGCTTGAGGAGCGGCAAGATACAGCGTGCTATATAAGCAAAGAAGTTTTTAAAAAGCGGCCGTGGGGCCGTTTTTTTGTTACTTCTGCATTGTATTGGCCAATACCTTTTGAGTATAGCCAAATTTATGAAGCGATTACAAAACCCCTGATTTTTACACCTCAGGGGTTTTGGACAAACTCGGACCGGCCTAATAACAAAAGACTTCAAATTCTTCCACCCACCGTGTTTACTTCAGGGTTATTATAGGACCGGGTTAACCAAAAGTCAACAATATACGCTGGGTTATATACCTGTTTATCGCCCTGGCGCGGCAGCCAATTCAACGGTATAAAGCCCAATAATTATCTGCCCTAGTAAGCCTTTTCCAAAATATCGAGAATGTCTTCTTTGCTGGCTTCCCTTGGATTAAATAATGTCACTAAAAAATTTCTAACTGCCTGGTGGTATTGTAAACCTGCTAAGCAGGTTATAGCCTTATCTCTATTCTTTTTGGGGGGGGAGCGTGGCTATGGGTACGACAAAAAAACGCTTAATTCTCTGATGAAAAATAAGCGTTGTTCTAAAGCGGGCTTCATGGTCAAAGCTCTCCGAGGCAAAAGACAGCATTACCGGAGGCCTGAGCGAAAAATCTCACTTGTCCTCAAGAGACATTTCTACTTCAGTTACTTTTCCCTTGACCAGTTCCTCCGACAGGTACATCTGCCCGCAGACCGGGCACCTTGGCAGCTCGGTATTGAAGTTAAAGCCAAGATAGGTAAAGAAGGCTTTGCGCAGCTCAAGCTGGACATTGCATTTCAGGCAGATCAGCGCCGGCTTCTCTAACGGTGCACTCATGTGACATGCTCCTCTATGTTCAACCTGTGACTGTAGATGCTTTCCAGCCTGAACCCATCTCCTTCCGGCCTGTACACAACCCAATAGGTGATCACTTCGTTCTGCAGGTGACCTATCAGGTTCCCGGTAGAGGTATCCTGTATTTTGTTTCCGGTGGACTCGCAATAATGGATTGTCCTCTGGGCATCTTCGGCAACGATCAGGTTTCTGTCCATCTTCTCAATAACTTCGGGAGATATGAAAACTTTTATCCTGGAATAATCGCTGACTGACGGCTGCATCTCCCTTCCCCCGATCTGCTTAAGAAGCTGTTTTTTGAGCTGAATCCGGTTTTCCCTGCGCTGCGTAAGGGTAGGGGGCTTTCTGGCTGCACGGGCTTTGATATTGTCGTAGAACATCAGATCAAGCATATGAACCGCCGGTTTTTGGGCGTTGGCAAAGGTGTCGCGGCAGTTCGTGCAGTAGGTAATGTAATCATAAGGCGTCCCCTTCACCCTGTTGCTGACGATCTCATCAAGGAGCGGCAGGTTTACCGCATGAATCTGGCCTCCATATCCGCAACACTGCGCGCGCTCTCCGCTGTATGCCAGTTCCTCCAGTTGATAACCGGAATTTTTTAGGATGGCTCTTACGCTGCGCCGCACATCAGGCTCGTGGCGGCTGGCGCAGGAATCAAAAACAGTCACCGTTTGGCCCTCACCGCTCTTTTTGTTCTCCGGCATACCCTTCTCCGCCACAATAGTCCACAGCGATGTAACCGTAATGTGGGGAAGATATTGCGCAAACATCTTCTTACAGGTCGGACAGGCGAGTATCACCCCCGGACTCCCCATTGCCTCCCAGTTCTTCTTAATCTGGGCAATAACAGCAGAATGTTCCTCTTCCCTTCCGGCCCACTCGGCAGGGGCGCCGCAGCACCCGACCATGATGGATACGCCGCCTTCAAGCCGCTGCAGCAAATAATCATAGGTGGCGGTGACATAACCCGGGTCGGAGCCGCCCAACTGACAGCCGGGAAAAAACAAATATCTGCTTGTATCCTTACCCAAGGGATTTAGGACAAGAAAAGCATCCTCCGAGTTGGAAAAGTCCATATCTCTCATCCAAAAATCGTGAAAAGCCAGGGGAAGGCTTCCTCCCCTGTGCAGTTCTCTTCGACTGGCCAGAAATATCTCTTCAAAATCAAGACTGGTTGGGCATACCTCTTTGCATAGTCCGCAGAGATTGCAGGAGTTGATCTGGCGTGAGGCTACTCTTTTTGTAATTGCTTCAACCTTATTCAAAGTGGCGTTAACATCTTCAATAATTTTTTTGGGCTTCTTTTTATAATACGCTATCAGTTCACAAGCTGCCGCACAAGCTTTGCACTCGCAGCGCAGGCATCTTTTTGCCTCTTCGACAGCCTCCTCGGGGGTATATCCGGCCGGTCCGGCAGGCTTTACGCCGGCTTTATTTTTCACCCCGGCTATATCCGCACTGAGCCGCGATGGAACCACCTCGTGATTGCCCGCCTCACCGCCCATCCTCCCTGCCTTTAAAAAGGACTCAATTGACTGGGCTACCCTAATCCCCTCTCGTATAGGAATGAGGACCGAACTTTCCTCTCTTCCTGCCGTCTTTCCGCTCATAAACACGCCGTTTTGAGCGGTAGCAAGAGATATTGGGTCAAATCCCCCCGCAAGCCCGAATGTTTCCCCTCTTCTTCCTGTAGCAATATACAAAGCATCAAACGCAAGCGCATCAAGAGAGCCTACTTTTGTATTTAAATGCAGTTTGATATCATCGTTACGGGTAATGCGGCCAAACTCTTCTTCAAGGACCTCCGGGGCTATATGGCTGCCCGGTTCCCAAAGGCTTCCCCCCAGCCTGTCCTTTTCTTCGTACAGGTGCACATCATAGCCTTTGCGGACAAGTTTTACGGCGCAGCTTAGGCCGCCCAAACCTCCGCCGACTACGGCAATGCGTTTGTTTTTGGGCGGCATATAAAAAGAGGGAATGTCTTTGGTGGCGGTAAAATCACAGCACGCTTTTTCTAGCATCCTCACCGAGATGGATTCATCAATATTTTTTCTCAGGCAGGCGCTTTTACACGGCTCGTCGCATATTTTGCTGACAATACCCGGAAAAAGCACCTGACTGCTATAGTTTTTATAGGCCCCTGTAAAATCGCCGGCATTGAGCTTCGCCCCCATCCCTTTTACGTCGACGCCAAGCGGGCACTGATTTGTGCAAAATACAGGCTCATCCCGGGTGCAGAGGCTCCCCCAATTTTTAAAATCCTTTAATTCCATCGCATTATCCTCACACGCTTTACCTGAAATGAACTATTTGCATAACCGTCATCCGGACTGCGGCCTTTTTTTGGCAGCAGTCCGGATGCGACACGACTCATCTATTAGGCGCCACTAGTTTCAGGGTAATAATGTCTTGAAATTAATTTTTGGGTGTAAAAGGATTGGCTTTGATATAGTCAATCTTTTCATGCAGGTCGCCACCCATATAGTACTTCCTGGGCTTGATTTCTTCACCTCTGGCTTTAGCCTCAAGCGCCGCTTTCACTTTTTCAGGCCTGGCAGGCAATTCGTAAATTCGAACACCGCAAGCGTTATTGATTGCATTGATTACCGCAACATGAGGCGACGATTGGAATAGTTCCGCACAGCCGGATGAGCCGTGAGGTCCGCTGGGTCTTGGGGTTTCAATGTATTCAGTCGTCAGATTGTCCGGCGTCGCATCGATAAACGTAAAGCCGCTGCCGGCAAGGTTGGTATGCTTTTTAAAATCGTCATAGTCTTCGGACAGCGCCATTCCGATACCCTGCATCATACCTCCGAGCGCCTGACCGTCAACATTTACTATGTTTCCGATGACACCTACGTCAGCAATGCACTTCATCCTCAGCACTTTGGTTTTCCCCGTGGCGACCTCTACCTCTACCTCCGCCAGGAATGTGCCGAAAGTATATTCAGCAGTCGGGCTCCCCTGTCCAGTGTTCGGATCAAGGTCGGACGTCATCCCGGTGGTGTCAAATACGCCTGTGTATTTTGTGGGAATCCCTTCGGCAACCATTTCATCGTAAGTACGATAAGTTCCGTCGGGTTTACGCATAGCGTTCATCAGCTGCTCAGCGGCGTGGATGGTAGCATTTCCGATCATATAATGGGAACGGCTTCCCGCAGAGGGACCGTGCATAGGAGCCAAAGCCGTATCATTCATGCACAGCTTAATCTGATCCGGACGCAATCCAAGCGGCCTCAGGGCTTCATAGGTATGAACAACTGCGCCGGCATCCGCGCCTTGTCCCTGATCCTGCCAATTGTTATAATGCGTCACAGTACCATCCGGATTTAACCCAAGAATAATTTCCGTATGGTCGTTTGGCGCGCTGGTTACATTGTATTCGCCGCAGGCGATACCAACGCCGCGTTTTCTCTCAGGCGTAGACTCTCTCTTTGCTCTTTCCAGAGCTTCTTTATAATATGGACGCAGCCTGTCCAGTATTTGGGGCATCGGGTAAACGGAGAACTTGTTGCCGTTTATGCTCTCGTCGCCTTCACGATAGACATTGATATACCGGAACTCCAACGGATCCATTCCGATTTTCTCCGCCATCATATCCATGAGCTGTTCCGAGCAGGTGTAGCACTGCGGCGAACCAAAACCTTTATAAGCTGTAGAAACCGCATTGTTGGATATAACAGTTTTGCAAAGACCAATCGCATTGGGGATTTTATACGGAGCGCCCACGAAACGAAGTCCTTTCTGGGCGATCACGTCTGCAGATTCGGTATAGGCCCCTTCATCATAAGCAATTTCATATTCCAAGGCCGTAATCTTCCCTTTCTCGTCGCATGCCAGCCTCGCGTTTGAGAAAGAAGGAGCGCGTTTCCCTGTAATATGCTGATGTTCTTCATAACTCAAGGTAATAGTAACCGGCTTTCCGGTTGCCAGGGTAGCAACCGATACTATGCCCGGCATATAAGGGGATAGCGAATATCCGAAACTTGCGCCGGTCGGGTTTTCAATAATCCTGATTTTTTCGGCGGGATGACCAACACCAGGAGCTAATGTAAATATATTAATGTGCAGGAAAAGACTCTTGCAATGGATGGTAAGAACCCCGTCAGCATCAACATACGCCTGGTCGGTATCCGGTTCGAGAACCAGATGTGGCTGGCGTTGGGAATAGAAGCTGCCTTCAACAACATAAGGGGTTTTTTCAATGATCTTCCTGGTATCCTGTCCCTTAATTAAAGGAGCTTCAATATAAATATTGGGGTATTCTTTGTTTACCTGCGGCGCGTCAGCAGCCATTGTTTCCAGAATATTTAAGTATTCAGGCAGCTGCTCCAGTTCAAACTTAACCTTTTTTGCTGCTGCGCGCGCTTCAGCTCTGGTCCTGGCGGCCACTACAGCAATAACATCACCACGGTGATAGATCATATCCTCAGCCAGGATCGGGCGATCAAAACCGTCCGCTTTGGCGAGTATATGGCCACAGGGCCACATAATACGGTTGTTCCCCTTCACATCTTTATGGGTAATAACCTTCTCAACGCCCGGCATCTTTTCCGCTTCCGAAGTATCTATAGAAAGCAGCCTGGCATGGGAAACCCCGGGAAGGACTACAGCCAGGTGCAGGGCGTCAGGCATTTTCATGCCGATATCGTCGCCGTAATCGCAGGTTCCGGTTACTTTAGCCAGGGCAGCCGGTCTGGGATATCCCGTACCGTATATTCTCCCGTCTGCCGGTATTTTGTAATTAAGGTCCTCCATGGTCATTTCACCGCGCATCACCTTGGCGGCCGCCATGACCGCATCGACCAGCGGCTTATAGCCGGTGCAACGGCAAGCATTGTGGTTCTTCCGGAACCATTCGCGAACTTCCTGCCTTGTGGGATTGAGATTGGTATCAAGCAACGCTTTTGCAGAAACAATAAATCCGGGCGAGCAGAACCCGCACTGCACTCCACCATGTATGATCCATGCCAACTGCAGAGGATGCAGATTTGTCGGGGCGCCTATCCCTTCAATGGTTGTAATCTTGCTGCCGTCTTTAATGTTTTTCATTTTTTTAACGCAGGAGCGAACAACTGCGCCATCCAGTATGACGGAACAGATGCCGCACTGTCCAACGCGGCAGCCCACCTTCGTACCGGTAAGGCCAAGACGTCTTATAACGTCGGCAAGAGTATCTGTCTCGGGATCGCAAACCAACATACGTTCGGAGCCGTTAATATACAGCATCATCTTCTTTGTTGCCATTGTTTTCCACCCTTCATGCTTATCACCATAGATAATTCTGTACTCCTTTCCACACTGGAGGGCATGCCGGTTTCCCCGCACACCTGACGTCCTGGCAGTCGTAGCATAGCATTAGCCCGCCAAGATCGGAGCTATAAAATTAGAATCAGACCCACTGCATCGCCAATGTCAAACGCCAAAATTATAACCCGGCCTATAAGAAATAGATGGGGAATGTTTCACTATCACCTCCTCGCCCGGCTCTATAAAGAGCAAGTTGCATGCCAGTAAAAGCTTTTTATGAAAAATGAATATCTTCAATCCAGGATAGAGCCTATTTTTTTGACTAAATTAATTCTTCGAAAATTACATCCTGGTTTTTTACTTATAAAAAGGCTACTTTTTATTTTTGAGTTATCTAACCGAGGTATAAATCTTTTTTACACTGTAAGAAAAATTTATACATCTTCGAATATTATCAGCTTTCCAAGTCAACGACCTGCTCCCCAATGGCAATCTCCAGAGCAGCTTTGGGAAGCAAAGATTTCTTTTTAAGGGATTGGAACTAATATTCGGGAAGCTCTTTGTATTAATACTTTTTGCAATTATTACACAATAGAGTATACTTATATAAGGTAGAAGGAGAAACAGAAAATAAATAATAGAATTTCTTACAAGAATAGGTAATATAGACGTTGCCAAGGTATAATCTTTTAATTATTACAATATAAGGATGACGCAGAAACTCCTTACATGTATTTTTGGACTAATCCGTGAACTAACCTTCCAGTATATTGACATATTTTACAAGGATGTGAAAGTATGGAAGCTGAAAGTTCTATAAGTCTGCATAATTGTTTTAATGAATTAATGAAAAAGACAGATATGGTTATTGATGATCTAACATTGCCCAAGCTCTACAAAATAGAATATGAATGGGAAAAGTTTATTCATGGCAAACCAATAAATAAAGATATAGTTCCCAAGCTAATTTATGAATCCTGGCAGAGAAGTGTGGAATATGGGGTTAATCCTAACCTAAACAACAGAAAAATTTTATCTCCAGAAGAGATAAAAAAACAAATATCAGATAGTAAGGGCATGATCGATAGATTTGGCAATATTGTTTTGGCCTTACAAAGAATGGCCAGAAAAAAAGGTTTGAATATACAACTTTTCGATAACCAAGCCAGGAATGTCCAAGTGCTTGCTTCAAGTTATTTGCATCAAGGGTTAGAACTTCGGGATATGTTTCCCGTTCCAGCCAGCTCATCTGAGATGGATATTGGAACTACTGCAATTAGTATAGCTTTACGTGAAAATAAATCTGTGCAGGTGCTAGGACCTGAACATTTCAATAAATATCTTCATGATACTTATTGTTCGGCAGCTCCTGTCCATAACAGCAGTGGAAAGGTAATCGGCGCTTTAAATATTGCCAGTTACAGTTATAAACAAAACAAAATAGATACTTTAGTCTTGGTAACATTTTTAGCAAGAATACTTGACAATGTATCTTTTACCATGGATACCCTGGATAAATTGGGTATCTATGACTTAGCTATAAGTAAAACCTTTGAGTATTTACCTCAAGGTGCTGTTTATATTAATGATAAAAACTCAATTAACCGTTATAATGATAAAATAATTGATATGTTGAACATTAACGAACAAGATATCGTACCGGAACTTTTAAAATATGTTTCCACGCTGCTACAATATGACAATAATGATTGTGTAGAAAAAAAAGAAATTATTTTAGATATTAAAGGCAAAAGAAAATCATTTTTGATGTCTACTAGAAAAATATTTAATAAAAAGTATGAAGATAAAGTAATATTACTGGAAAATATAGATCAAAATTTACCAGGCAATAGGGCTAGTTATACATTTGATGATATTGTTGGTAGCAATGAAAAATTCGACGAAATGAAAATGATAGCGCAAAAAGTTGCTAAATCCCATGGTTCAGTTTTAATATTTGGGGAGAGTGGAACGGGTAAAGAATTATTTGCTCAGGCTATTCATAATGCCAGTCCAAGAAAGGGTAAACCCTTTGTTGCAATAAATTGTGGAGCTATACCTCACGATTTAGCCGAGAGTGAATTGTTTGGTTATGAACCGGGCGCATTCACAGGAGCTTCAGCAAATGGGAAACCGGGTAAAATAGAAATAGCTTTCGGAGGCACCCTGTTTCTGGATGAAATTGAAAGTATGCCTTTAAATACCCAAATAAAATTATTACGGGCTCTTTCAACAAGTAAAATCTGTAGGGTTGGTGGAATAAAAGATATACCCATCGATATTAGGGTTATCTCAGCAACAAAAAATGATTTGCTAAAAGAGGCTGATAAAGGAAATTTTCGTGAGGATTTGTATTATAGAATTGGTACAATCACACTAAATCTACCATCTTTGCGTGAAAGAAAAGATGATATACCTGTATTAGCAAAATACTTTATTGATATTTATTCTAAAGAATATGGCTTAAAAAAACTTCAAGTGGAAGATGACTTCTTTACAGCATTATCATGCTATCACTGGCGAGGTAATATCCGTGAACTAAGAAATGTAATTGAAAGATCAATTATTTTGTTGGATGATGGACAGAAATTGTCTCTAAACCAATTGCCGGAAAAAATAGTTAAAGCCTATAGCTATAAAGATTTAAAGGACAAATTAAGATCAATTAAAGATAAGAAAAGCAACAACTTAATGAAGCTAGGTGAGGAAATAATCATTGAAACAGTATTAAACGAGGAAAATGGTAATCTCAGCAGAGCTGCCAATCGCTTAGGTATTAGTAGACCAACTTTGTGTAATAAAATTAATAGCAATGAAAAACTCAAAAACACGGTTTTAAAATTTAGATTAGAATAAGAATAGAAAAAGATCTAAAGGATTACTCTGGTTAATCATCCAGGTCTCTTTTGCACTATGCAAGATAGACATACAAATTAACGGATGTTTTCTGGATTAGATACTGTTACCAATTTTAAATCTTTTTTCTTTTATAAGTATTATTTGTAATAGTTAAGCACTTACTATTCTAACGGAAGAAGGTAAGTGTTTTTTTCTTTTAACAAATTGAATAAAAAAAAGCTTATAAATATCACACATAAATTTATAGGAAGATAGCAAATTAATTTTATATACTCGAAATTGCAAAGATTTTTTATACTTGCAATGGTCGATATGAGCTAAAAATTATAATCTTGTCATGGTAATAATAGTAAAATCTGATTGTATCATCCTTTGTAGATTGACCATATCATCCTTTTTATGGTAATAAACTGACTTTTATTTTATTTTTCCGATAAATTTAATTTCATCTATCACCAATTCTTTCATCGGCTGATTTCAGAAAATCATATTTTTCTAGGGAGATGTCAGCCAAGGTAGTAAAAAATTAATGATGCATTAAAATTAGTAAAGAAGTTTAACACATAAGATTGGCAAGACAAAAAAGAAACCGTTCATTTTTAAAAAGTCGAGCTTCCCTTTGTTAAAATTTTGAAAACTTGTTATTATATTAGGCTATTGAATATGGAATTACTGTTGGCATGTATCTTGCTTTTATATGCTGGTGGAGGTGACAAGGCAAGGTTATCCAGTAAAAAAATATTGTCAAAAAATAATGAATGGGGGCTATGTTTATGTTAATGCAACAACGTATGTTTAATCTTCCACCGGTTATCCATTTTGGTCCGGGAGTCTCAAAAAACGTTGGGAAAATCGCGCTCGAATACGGAGCAAAGAAAGTTTTCTTTATTTACGACAAGGCGCTCGGGGAAATGCCCAAGGGTATTGCGAAAATTCTAAAAGATGATGGCCTCGATGTTTTAGAATTTAACGAAATTGTCCCGAATCCTCCGGAAGAAATGATGGAAGAGGCAGCTAAAATTGGCCGGGACGCTAATGTTGATCTAGTCCTTGCTGTTGGCGGGGGCAGTACAATTGACACGGCAAAAGGGGTCAAGGTTTTATTGACAAACCCGGCGCCACTCTATCAGTACTTCGGCATGGGTACCGTCAAGAACCCCACGCCGCCATTAATTGCCATTCCGACTACATCGGGGACCGGCAGCGAAGTAACAAGCATGACAATTATCACTTCACCAAAGAATTCAAGAAAATATGCAGTTGGCGGGCGACATGTTCCCTGCGAAGCTGCTATTGCTGATCCGGAGCTGCTCATACCTTTGCCCGCTCCCGTGACTGCTTCAACTGGTATGGATGCCTTAACACATGCTATTGAGGCCTATACCTGTAAATTAGCCACTCCTATTTCAGATATTTTTGCTATAAAGGCAATCGAGCTGATTTCTAACAGCCTTGTTAAAGCAACTTATGATGGTGAAAACCTCGAAGCAAGATCCGATATGTTAATGGGAAGTCTAATGGCTGGTGTAGCGTTTGATAACGCAATGGTGGCATTAACACACTCAATTGCCCATCCTTTAAGCGCCCGTTGCGGGTTGGGTCATGGTGCGGCCAACGCTGCTGTTCTGCCTTATGTCATGGAGTACAATGCCCCGGTGTGTCCTGAAAGAACTATTGATGTCGGTGTTGCTATGGGACTTAATTTACAAGGGTTGTCCAGAGAGGAAGCCTGTAAAAAGGTTGTAGATGCAATTTTCGATCTGAATAAGACACTCAAGATCCCCACTTTGAAGGAAGCAGGGGTGCAGAAATCAGTATTCCAGGATATTGTTAACGATGCTATGACCTATGAACCCCCAACACAATTTAATCCAAGAAAAGTAACTGCAGCAGATGTTCTCGCAATACTTGAAAAAGCTTATTAAGCCTGGTACTCCCAGGGCGGTATTTTAGCGGTAATCCGGGTGACTGCATAAGAATTTCTTATTCAAGTTAATAGCAGCAATGAGTACCGTGTGGTGCAGGTTGTGGACATTCTGACAGCTAGATGGTATGCTCTCATCCTGCACCTCTACTCGGTTGTACCCTTTTATACTGCTATAGGCAAACTGGATAGCGTACGTTGTTCTTTTTTAGTGGAGCACCAAAGTTCAATGTTTTAAGAAGGAAGTGCGGTTGTGAAGGGTGTTGATAATATAATTATTTGAATATTCAAATTCTTTATTCTTGCAACCAATGCCTCGATCAACAAAATTTACCTTTTAATTATTTCGATTAGGAGTGTAATGCTATGTCAAAATTTTTACGGGTAAAGACAGATACAAAATCAATTTTAACCGAAGTTGTTAATGAAGAATATGCAATGTATGGCGGTCGTGGCTTAATCGCTAAAATATTAAATGATGAGGTCAATCCAAAATGCAATGCATTAGGGCCCGAAAATAAATTTATTGTATGTGGCGGCCTGTTAAATGGAACAACGTTTCCCTGCAGCGGCAGGTTGTCGGTGGGCGGGAAAAGCCCGTTAACCGGCGGGATCAAAGAAGCTAACTCCGGGGGTACAGCCGGCCTGATGTTGGCTAGATTGGGGATTAAGGCGATTATTATAGAGAATCAACCTCTAAACAATGAGTGGTCCATTTTGAAGATCGATAAAGATAAGGCAGAGCTTTTACCGGCGGATCAATATGTCGGGATGAACACCTACGCTTTGAGCGCACAATTGCGCAATGATTTCGGTGAAAAAATTGGGATGATTTTGATCGGTACGGCGGGCGAAAGAGGGTACCGGATGGCTTCTGTACAGGTTACCGATATGGAAGGCCGTCCCTGCCGGTCAGCAGCACGTGGGGGCCTTGGAGCAGTTATGGGCTCAAAGGGAATCAAAGCTATAGTGCTCGATGCAGCGGGCCCTGCTCAGGTAGAATACACCGATAAGAAAAAATTTGCAGCCGCTACCCGGACTTATGTTAAAGCCGTTAAGGCAGATCCTGTAGGAGGACAACTGTTTCCTGCAATAGGCACTGCGGGGCTGGTGAATATGCTTAACGGTCTGGGTGCGATGCCGACGCTTAATTTCAGCGACGGAAGATGGGATAAGGCGGAAAATATCTGTGGAGAAAAACTGGCAGAGATCCAAAAAAGCAGAGGGGGAAAAAATGGCCACAAATGTATGCCTGGTTGCATAATCTCATGTTCAAATTTAATTAACGATGAAAACGGCGACTACGTGACAGGCAGCCTTGAATACGAAACAATCGCCCTGAATGGCTCCAATTTAGGGATTGATTCCCTGGATGCAATTGCTACGATTGACAGGCTTTGTGATGACTTGGGCGTAGATACCATAGAAACAGGCGGTATGCTTGGTGTATGTATGGAGGCTGGAAAAATACAGTTTGGTGATGACAAGGGAGCCATTCAATTAATACAAGAAATGATGGATGATACGGAATTTGGAAAAATCCTCGGCAATGGTGCGGAATACGCCGGCAATTACCTTGGGGTTAAACGGATTCCGGTAGCCAAAAGTCAAACAATGGCGGGTTATGATCCAAGAGGGCTAAAGGGAATAGGCGTTACCTATGCCACCTCGCCCATGGGCGCTGATCACACAGCAGGCAACCCGATCGGAAATCCCACGGTTGATCCATACAAAAAAGAGGGGCAGGTTGAAGTATCTGCCTTTTTGCAACCGTTTATGGCCACCTGCGACAGTCTGGGTCTTTGTATGCATATATATATGCCTTCCCAGGATCCTGCGAATTTAACGTTACTTCTTGAACTGATGGGCGGAAGATTTGGTGGCGAATGGGATGCCGGTAAGCTATATCAGATCGGCAAACAGACGTTGGCCCTGGAGAAAGCATTCAATAAAGGCGCCGGCTTCACGGCTAAGGATGACAAATTGCCGGATTTCATGTACAAAGAAGTTTTGCCGTCAACTGGTTGTAAATTTGATATTTCCCAGGAAGAGATGACACAGGCTGTATGATTTTATCGTTCATGCCAGATTTAGGGCAAGACATACGATCAGCCTAAAACTATCTTCATCAAATTAATCTATAAAACTTCGATCGGGATTCGCCATTTACATTGCATCGTATCAAACCAATGCAATGTAAATGGCCGGCAACCCATAATGGCTTCGACTAGAACAACGGCAGCGTTTGCTCAGGGCACTGCATGGCTTCATAAATGCAGAACTGGTATTTATGGCTGGGACTCCAAGTAATGTTGCAAAATAGAAAGGAGCAGGATCATGGAAAACGAAAAAGGTAAAATCAAATTAGCCATATTAAGTTTTTCCATTTTGTTGATGGGCATCATCGGTATTGCCGGCGGACTTAGTGTTATTGGTAAACATTTTAGCAATTTGCCTCAGACATCTATCCAGTTGCTCATATCGCTCCCATGTATTCTGATTATTGTTTTTAGCTTTTTAGCAGGCAAGCTTCAAGAATATGTGTCAAAAAAGACGCTTGTTATAATTGGTATCCTTTGCTTCATCGTAGGTGGTACACTTCCTGCATTCATATCATCATTCACAGTAATACTGGTACTTAGAGCAATCCTCGGAGTCGGCATCGGAATTACGCAGCCGTTATCTTCGGCTCTTGTAGTAGAATACTTCGAGGGCGACGAATGTTCAAAGGTTATGGGGCAGCAAACTGCGGCCCAAATGCTGGGCTGCGCTGTAATGGTTCTTTTAGGTGGCTATCTTGCTGTAATAGGTTGGCAGACTATCTTTTATTTGCACCTTATCGGTATAATCTCACTAATTATAGTTCTGATATGTTTGCCGCATGACAAGCCAGCCCGAAATGCAGCAGCGGAGGGTGCACCGGCCGGTAAGGTTAATCTTTCCGGAGTGTACGGCTGGGTAATCACGATGTTCTTATTCTTTATATCCGGTCAAATATTTTCCGTATTTATTTCCTTCCTTGTAGAAAGTCAAAAGCTGGGAACTCCCGCACAGGCCGGACAAACACTCATGTTCTTTGCTTTAGGCGGATTTTTAATGGGTCTGGTTTTCGGAAAGGTAGCGACCTCAGCGAAAAATTTCACACTTTCAATTGGTCTTTTCCTGCTCGGTATATCGTACCTGATGATGGCTTATGCACCAAACATTGCTGTGGTATATGCCGGCAGTTTAGTTTGTGGTTTTGCCTTCTCCATCGTTATGCCCTGCGTTATCGTTGGGGCATCGCAATCAGTTGATGCATTTTCTGCACCTATGGCTATTTCAGTTGTACTATGCGCCCAGAACCTTGCACAGTTCGTGAGCCCTTATATCGCGACGCCTATTGCAGCAGCGATGGGTGGAGACGTCAATAAATCAGCTTATCTATTTGCCGCAGCCCTGGGCATTGTCATGGCTGTCTGGGCAGTATTCTGGGGTATTGCAAAAGATAGAAAGCAGCAGCATTTAGCTGCTTAGCCTGTATTTAAAAACTGTCTAAAAAAACGAATTTTATATATTCTCTTGGTTAAATAAGATTATTTGGCATAGAGGGAAGTAAGATTGTTTTTTAGCAAAACAATTCGGAACCAATAACATAACGGGATATTGCGGAACAATTAAATTTTTAGATTCTTAAGCTACCCTTGTATAGAGATTTTTACTATGTTTTCCTGGTTAATGGAGACCCGGCAAAGAATAACATAGGTACCCTCTATGTCAAGGGTAGCTTGTTTTACCAAGGAACTGCACAAATTTAACTAATTCTTAGGGAGGGAAAAATAATGTGCGCTATTGAGAAATCATTTTATGCCGGACCTTGTGGTGTTGAACCCTATGACAAGGAATGGGGAGTCGGTGTTTCCGGTATGGTGGACAACCCGTCACCGTATCCCAGGATCAATAGGATGCTTAAATGGTTGGATGCAGTTACGCCCGGCGCGGACCACGAAAGAGCCTGCCTGGTCACTGAAGCGTACCAAAAACACAACTATAAGCCGCAAATTGTCAAGTGTGCTGAGGCGCTTTCCAACGTACTGAGGAATGTAACCGTACGAATTTATCCCGACGAACTGATTGTTGGCGAAATAGCCGCTCCGGCCAAGAGTGCCTCGGTATTCCCCGAGTTCTCCTTCAATTGGATTGTGGATGAAATCAAAAACAACCCCTGGGAAAATAGGACGCATGACGTTCATGTAATATCAGAAGAAACGGAAAAGCGGCTGCTTGAATTGGCCGACTACTGGTCCGGCAAGACGGTGGAAGAACAGATCAAGGGCACTTGCACCGACGAAGAGTTGAAGGGCTGCCAAATGGGAAAGGGAGTTTATTTCTCGGACCTTTATATGTACGGCGGGGTCGGGCATGTTTGTGCTAACTACGAAATGCTGTTTAAACAAGGTTTCGGCGGGCTTAAAAAAAAGGTTGAAGAAAAGCTTGCCGGCATCAACCCGAGTTTACCTGAAGATATTAAGAAAAGAAATTTCTACCAGGCCCAATTGATAGTCGTGGATGCTTCAATTGAATTTATCAAAAGGTATGCCTGGCTGGCCCGTGAGATGGCTGTAAAAGAACAGGACGCAACCAGGAAGAAAGAACTGCTGCAAATAGCAGATAACTGTGCATGGGTATCGGAAAACCCGCCCAGGACCTTCTGGGAAGCAATTCAGCTCTATCACCTTGCCACCAATATTATTCTTATCGAATCCAATGGACACTCCGTTACCTATGGCAGATTCGACCAGTTGTTTTATCCGTTCTACAAGAACGACATGAAGAATGGAACCGTGACGAAGGACTTTGTACAGGAACTGATCGAGAACTTTTTCATTAAATTGCATGAGCTAAATAAACTCAGGGATACCGGAAATACAATGGTCGCCAGCGATACCAGAATGGGCGGAACGGCTCTGGATGTAGGTGGGGTCGATAGGAAAGGACATGACGCCACGAACGATCTCAGCTTCATGGTGTTGGACGCCCATGCCCACACAAGAATACCCAATCCCTGGATGGCGGTCAGATTTCATGCCAATACACCGGTTGAGTTCAAAATTAAGGTGTTCAATGTTATTAGAATTGGAACCGGGGAGCCCAAGATTCTCAATGATGAGGTTAACATTCCCGCTGCCATGGCTTATGGTAGAACGTTGGAAGATGCCAGGGATTATGTGGGAATTGGCTGTGTAGAGCCTGATGCTGCGGGGAAAGAATATGGTTGGCATGATGCAACTTATTTCAACATGGCCAAAGTGTTCGAAATGGCCATAAATAACGGCAGGTGTATAGGGTGCGGTTCAACTTGCCCGCGCTGGGAAATATGTGGCAGCGTAGGCAAGAGGCTTGGAGCCCCAACCGGCAGCCTTGCTGATTTTAAATCGTTTGATGAAGTACTGGACGCCTATGATAAACAGATGAACTACTGGTGCGACAGACTAGTTAGTATGGTTAACATCATGGATTTAACCCATCAGGCTCTTAAACCGCTGCCCTACCTGTCATTATTGATTGATGATTGTACAGAAAAGGGTGTTGATGTGACTGCCGGTGGAGCAAGGTATAACTTCAGCGGACCTCAGGGTGTAGGTACAGGCACCGTCGGGGACGGACTGTCTACCATCAAGCAACTGGTGTTTGAAGAAAAGAAGGTTACCGGAGCGGAACTTCTTAAAGCAGTGGAAAACAACTGGGAAGGTTATGAACCCCTGTATGCCCTGGTAAACAGCAAGAAGGTGCACCATTACGGCAATGACGACGATTATGCCGACGAACTTGCAAATTTCGCCCTGAGTACCTACTGCAAAAATTTGGGAAAAAGACCCAATGCCCACGGCGGTGTATTTGTACCGGGTGTCTTTTCCGTATCGGTTAATGTTGGGGCAGGCTTTTTCTGTGGGGCATCTGTTGATGGCAGGAAAGCCTTTGAACCGGTTTCTGACTGCCTGGGACCGGTTCACACATATGCCGGGTCTCACGATGTAAATGGTCCTACTGCGATTGCCAACTCCGTATCAAAGTTGGATCTTGAAAGAGTCGGTAACGGAACTATTCTCAACTGGAAATTTACACCTACCTGCCTTACCGGCGAAACCGGACGGGATAACCTGATTTCCGTGATTGACGGATTTTTCGAGAAAAAGGGAATGCAGAGCCAGTTTAACGTTGTAAGCCGCGAAACACTTTTAGCCGCTCAAGCCAATCCGGAAAGATACAAGGGCCTGCTGGTCAGAGTTGCCGGTTACAGCGCTTACTTTGTACAACTGAGTAAAGAGCTGCAGGACGATATTATTGGGAGAACCGAGTTGTCGTTTGATTAAGCTTTAAAAATAAGTTATGTGGTGCTGCAGTGCCCTATCCAGGTGATAGTAAGTTAGGAGATGCAATCATCATGGGAGAACATACTCAAATAATTATAGCTCCCGGTAGATATGTTCAAGGCAGGAACGCTATCTATGAAATTGGGGAACATGTTTCTTTATTGGGTGACAGGGTATTGGTTATTGGGGGAAAGAGAGGACTGGCAGTAACCAGAGAAGGTCGAAATAAAAGCTTTACTGAAAAAGAAATTTTTCAGGTAGAAGAATTGTTTCGCGGAGAAGTTTGCAATTCAGAAATTGAGCGGTTAACCGGTATTGCCAAACAGCATAACTGCAATGTGCTTGTTGCCTGTGGTGGAGGTAAGGCAATAGACGCAGCTAAAGCAGTCGCAAATAATTTGAAAATACCAAGCGTTATGCGCTAAGGTTGGCGCGGAAAAGCTTATGGAAGCGGCCTTTATTACAGCCGAACCGGGCAGGCCTATTCATAATCATACTTTCCCTATTACAGGTCAGATGATCTATGAAGCCGTAATTAGCGCAGATGCCATGGGTAAAAGAATTAAGGCCGGGTTACCGGTAATGTAAAACTGTTTTTGGAGGAGAACCAATGGAAGGGAGGTGTTGTAAAGAACACGACGTTTTTAAATTATATTTAATCTAAACCTAAACCCTAAGGAGGAACGATGATGAGTGTTGCTGAGAAATTAATCGGTACGGAACCTTGTGCTATTGAGCCCTTTGATAAGGACTGGGGTGTCGGCGTTTCAGGTATGGTCGATAACCCTTCACCTTTTCCACGTGTTAACAGAATATTAAAGGATACTGCAAAAACCACCAGCGGGACAATTGACGCTAACAGGGCATTATTGGTAACTGAAGCATATAAAAAATATGCAGGATATCCCCAAATTGTTAAGGTTGCCCATGGCGTCTCCAATATGCTGAGAAATACTCCTATTTTTATTTACCAGGACGAATTGCTGGTTGGGGGATTGGGTGTCCCTAAAAAACATGCACCGGTGTTTCCGGAATTCGGCCTTGATTGGCTTTTAGGTGAAATTGATAACGGTCTTTTGAACTACAGCGAAAAGAGAACCCACGACTTTTTTGATTATACTGCTGAGACTGAAAAAAGCCTTAAGGAAATAAGAGACTTTTGGCACGGGCAGTGTATTGAAGATGTAACACTTCCCATGTTAACTGATGAAGAAATAAAAGGTTCCTATTTGGGCAAAGGCCTGTTCTTGCCCAATGCCTACATTTACTCAGGAGCCGGCCATACAAGCATCAATTATGAAAAGTTATTCAAGTTAGGTTTCGGTGGTATTAGAAAGCAGATTGAGGAGCAGATGAGAAAGCTTGATTTATGCTTGCCGGAAGATATCAAGAAAAACAATTTTTATGAGGCAACGTTAATAACCTGTGATGCAGCAACAGAATATATTATGAGGTTCTCCCGCTTGGCAAGGAAAATGTCAGCCAGTGAACCATCTGCTGGCAGGAAAAAGGAATTGCAACAAATGGCAGATAATTTAGCATGGATATCAGCAAACCCGCCCAGAACTTTCTGGGAAGCAATTCAACTTCAACTACTTGCTAATAATATGGTTCAGATGGAGTCAAATGGACATTCAATTTCTTACGGCAGATTTGATCAATACATGTATCCTTTTTATAAGAACGACATTAAGAATGGCACAGCAACCAGAGAATTTATGCAGGAATTGATCGAGTGTTTCTTTATCAAAATTTTTGAGCAGAACAAGGTCAGGGATATTAACAGTATTACCGTTTTCGCCAATGGAGGAATTGGCGGACCTTGCCTGACGGTTGGCGGTATTGGTAAAGATGGTTTGGATGCAACCAATGATCTTACTTTCATGACCATGGACGCGCACGTCCACACCAGAATACCAACCCCATGGATGGCGGTAAGACTTCATAACAATACTCCCTGGGAGTTGAAAGTCAAGCTGGCCAATCTAATCAAACTGGGAACTGGTGAACCCAAGATCTTTAACGATGAAGCTACCATTCCCAGCATGCTTTCCAATGGCAGATCCGTTGAAGATTGCCGTGACTACCAGGTTGTTGGCTGTGTCGAGCCTGATGCAACAGGTAAAGAGTATGGCTGGCATGATGCTGCTTATTTTAATATGGCCAAGGTTCTGGAATTAGCCATCAACGACGGTAGATGTCTGGAATGCAGTTCCACTTGCCCCCGTTGGGAAAAATGCGGAAGTGTAGGCAAACGACTAGGACTTCAGACCGGAAGTTTAGCCGACTTTAAGACCTTTGATGAGGTTCTTGAGGCTTATGATAGACAGATGAAATACTGGTGCGACAGGATGGTTAAATTCCTGAATGCTATTGACATTGTCCATCAGGAAATAAAACCATTACCGTATTTGTCCTTGTTGAACGAAGACTGCATTGAAAAAGGTATGGATGTCACTGCCGGCGGCGCCAAATACAACTTTAGCGGGCCCCAGGCGGTTGGCATAGGGACGGTAGGCGATGGACTGGCAACAATAAAACAGCTGGTATTTGAAGAAAAAAAAGTAACCGGTGAAGAACTGCTCACTGCAGTGAAAAAGAACTGGGAAGGCTATGAGCCTCTTTATGCTCTGGTAAACAGCGATAAAATTCACCATTATGGCAATGACGATGACTATGTAGATAAACTTGCCAAATTTGGACTGGATACCTATTGTAAACACATTGAAAAAAGACCAAATGCGCATGGTGGCTGGTTCCAGCCGGGTTCCTATTCCGTAGCGGTTAATGTTGCATTTGGCGGGTTCCAGTGGGCATCGGTTGAAGGCAGAGAAGCTTTTGAGCCGATTTCAGACTGCATGGGAGCGGTTCATACCCACAAGGCATGTCATGATACTGAGGGTCCGAGTGCAATATGTAAATCAGTAACCAAACTGGACCATGGCAGGTGCGCCAACGGAACCCTGCTCAACTGGAAGTTTACACCAACAACTCTAACCGGTGAAACCGGCCGTGATAACCTCATCTCATTACTGGAGACCTACGTGCAAAGAAAGGGTATGCATAGCCAGTTTACAGTTGTAAGCCGGGATACCCTTCTAGATGCTCAGGCCCATCCGGATAATTATAGAGGTTTGCTGGTACGAGTAGCCGGATATAGCGCTTACTTCGTAGAACTGAGTAAAGAGCTGCAGGACGATATTATTGGAAGAACCGAGTTGTCTTTCGACTAAATCGGATAAGTACTGATAGATTTTTATGGGCGTACTGCGGTGGAATAGTATTCTGCCGCCCTTTTTGCAAAAATGTAGGTGCGAATTCATTCACACAGACACACAAAGGATGCAGTTGAAATCCCTTAAATTGCTACGCAGTTTTTGTGCGATGAAATCGCACCCACATCAAAACCAGCTTAAAGATGATGATATGGGTGCATATAAACTTAAAAATAATAACTTAGGTACCAGGTACAAACTGAAGTACATGAGGAGAACAAGAAATGAAAATAACCCTGGAAAATGCGTTAAGCATGATCAAGGCGAGCGAAGAAAAGGCAAAGACTATCGCTGTTCCATCTGTTGTTACTGTAGTTGACCAAGGAGGCCACTTTATTGCCGTGCATCGTATGGATAACGCCCCGATTGGATGTATTCAGATTTCAACAGGCAAGGCTTACACGGCGGCTGTGCTAAAGCTGCCAACCCATGTGTTTGCCAACCTCTGTCAACCCGGACAGGAACTCTATGGAATTAATACCATTAACGGGGGCCGGTTTATTGTCTTTGGCGGCGGCTTTCCTATTGTTGACGGAGATGAGGTTATTGGAGCAATAGGTTGCAGTGGAGGTACTGTAGAGCAGGACATGCAAATTGCTGAAGCAGGATTGAAGAGTTTCCAAAAAGGAGCGGTATAAATTAGCATGAAAAATGATTTTGGGATAGAGGGAACCGTATTTAACATCCAAAGATATACAATTCATGATGGCCCCGGAATAAGAACAGAAGTGTTTTTTAAAGGATGTCCGTTACGGTGCAAGTGGTGCAGCAACCCCGAAAGCATGAAAACAGAACTTCAGGTGGGGGTATATACCGACCGCTGCATTGGAGTTGATAAATGTGGCTATTGTTTATCTACCTGCCCTCAATATCAAGATCGGATTATTATTACAGCTGATAATAAGGTTGCAGGAATTGACCGGCAGAAGTGTACAAATTGCAACAAATGTACGGAAAGTTGTCCGGCAAACGCGTTGATGACCTGGGGTCAAAAAATGTCCATTCCTGATGTGATGAAGGTAATTCTAGCCGATCGCGAGTTTTATCGAAAATCTGGCGGCGGGGTTACTTTATCTGGTGGCGAGGTTCTCATACAATGGGAATTTGCCCGGGAGCTCTTAAAAGAGTGCAAAAAAAATTACCTGCATACTTGTGTTGAGTCAGCCTTACATTGCAGAACTAATATTTTGGGGCTGATTTATCCTTATGTGGATTTAGTGCTCACTGACATCAAACACATGGATCCGGTGAAACATATGGAATTCACGGGAGTAGGCAACGAGCTCATTTTAAAGAACATAAAGAAAACTGTTGAACTGAATAAACCCCTTGTGATTCGTATCCCTGTGGTGCCGGAGCACAATAACAGCGAAGAAAATATCAGGGCAACAGCTGAATTCATAGTTAAAGAATTGAACAACCGGGTTAACCAGGTACAGTTGTTACCGTACCGGCAATTGGGAACAGAAAAGTATACCTCTCTGGGCATCGAATATCCTATGGCTGATTTTAAACCCGTGGAAAGAAGTGTATGGGAACAAAATATCAAGCATCTGGTGGAGATAATGAAATCATACGGTATTCCTGCGGTACCCGGTACCACAAATAAAATTAATATGTGAAGTTGCGGCGTCGGCTAAGAATCCCACACTTTCAATTGGTCTTTTCCTGTTCGGCATATCGTACCTGATGATGGCTTATGCACCAAACATTGCTGTGGTGTTTTCATGCTATGGGGTGCCCCGGCGGCATGGACAACTACTTATGCACACCTTATGTGAAATAATCAGGAAATAATAAGGTTAAGGCCATAATTTATGTTTCCCGGGAGGTAAGTCATATGTCCCAAAATAATTTCATTACTGTAACCCTTAGATCACACGTGGCTCCATCAGCTAATATTAAGGATTTCGAACTTGGAAAACCATTTCAAATCAGGGTGGAATATAATACAACTTTAGAAGATTTTTTACAACAATTATTTTTTGAAAATAGAAATGCTATTGGGTTTATTGCAATTAATGGGAAACTTGCTAAAGAAAACAGTACTTTATCAGATGGAGATATTGTATATGCATATAGTTTAATTGGGGGAGGTTAAGTAACATCAAACAAGAACAATCCTAAATTTAATATGGTTATGGCATTTCCATTTTCAATGAGCATTGTTGGGTTACATTCTATTGTCCTTTTTTTGGTTTAGTCATGAAATGCGGGGGGCCGCCTATTATACAGGCCCCGGCTTTTTCCGGGGCCTTCGGCATTTCATCTTTGAATGATTAAATCATTATCTGTTCTCCTATTTGTCAAGAAAAAGCTTTTTAAGACTTTCAGCCGGCGATATTGCGCAATAAATTAGCCATCTCTATCGCGGTTACCGCGGCGTCCCAGCCCTTGTTGCCGGCCTTGGCGCCGGCGCGCTCGATGGCCTGTTCAATGGTGTCTGCTGTAATCACCCCGAAAATGGTAGGGATCCCGCTGTCCAGACCGACCTTGGCCACGCCCTTGGTCACCTCGCTGGAGACGTAGTCAAAATGTGGGGTTGCCCCGCGAATTACCGCGCCCAGGCAGATCACCGCGTCGTATTTCTTGCTTAAAGCCATTTTACTTGCTACTAATGGTATTTCAAAGGCTCCGGGCACCCAGGCCACCTCTGTATCCTCGTCAGCCACGCCGTGCCGTTTGAGAGCATCAAGCGCACCGCTCAAAAGCTTGTTGGTGATAAATTCGTTAAAGCGGCCGGCAATCAGCCCAAACTTCAAACCCTGGCCTAAAAGGTGCCCCTCGTATACTTTTGGCATCAATAATCCCCCTCGTATCATATCATATAATTAGCGGCAGGTTTTAACGTATTTCGCTGATGTGTAAAAGGTGCCCCATTTTCTTTTGCTTGGTGCTGAGGTAAAAACTGTTGGACCTGCCCGGTTTAATTTCAATCGGTACCCGCTCTACAACTTCCAGGCCATGACCTTCCAGCCCGGCGATCTTGCGCGGGTTGTTGGTTATCAGCCTGATTTTTTTCAGTCCCAGATCGGCCAGGATTTGGGCGCCCAAACCGTAGTCCCTGAGGTCTGCCGGGAAGCCCAGGGCCAGGTTCGCTTCTACCGTATCCTTGCCTTTGTCCTGCAGGTTGTAGGCCCTGATTTTGTTAAGCAGGCCAATGCCGCGGCCTTCCTGCCTCATGTAAAGAAGTACGCCTGTGCCCTCCCCGGCGATCATCTCCATAGCGTGCCTCAGCTGGTCACCACAGTCACAACGGAGCGAGCCGAAAACGTCACCGGTCAAACATTCAGAGTGAACCCGTACCAACGGCGCTTCAACATTTTGAAGATTGCCAATGACCAGGGCAAGATGCCCCTTTTGGTCCAAAAGGCTCTCGTAGGCGACTGCTGTAAATTCCCCGTATTTGGTCGGCAGCTTGGCCGTATCTACCTTGCGGATGAGTCGCTCGTTACGGCGCCTGTATTCAATTAAGTCAGCGACGGTGATGATTTTCAAGTCGTGTATGAGAGCGAACTCTACCAGTTCCGGTGTCCTGGCCATGGTACCGTCTTCATTCATGATCTCGCAGATTACCCCGGCAGGATAAAGGCCGGCCATTTTGGCCAGGTCCACGATTGTCTCGGTATGTCCGGCCCGCCTTAGAACCCCTCCGTCTTTGGCGCGTAAAGGAAAAATATGGCCGGGCCGGCGCAGGTCGGTGGGCTTGGTGTCGGGGTCAAGCACGGCCCTGACCGTCATGGCCCTTTCATGGGCCGAAATACCGGTGGTAGTGTCCTTGGCGTCAATGGAGACGGTAAAAGCTGTTTCGTGGTTGTCGGTGTTGCGGGTGACCATGGCCGGCACTTCCAGTTCATCCAGGCGCTTGCCGTCAATGGGCAGGCAGACCAAGCCGCGGGCATTTGTCACCATGAAATTTATTGCCTCCGGTGTCACCTTTTCGGCGGCCATCATCAGGTCGCCTTCGTTCTCCCTGTCCTCATCGTCAACGGCGATAATCATTTTGCCCTGTCTGATATCTTCGATTGCCTCTGGTATGCTGCTGAATTTCATAACGTGCGCCTCCTTCGTTTATAAAAAGCCATGTTCGGTAAGAAAACTCATATTAAGCCTGGACTCCCTCCCGGCTTCCTCTTTGGGGGAGACCAGTTTTTCAACGTATTTTCCAATGATATCGGCTTCCAGATTGACCGTGTCCCCCACCCGTTTAAGGCCCAGTACGGTAGCATGAGCGGTGTGAGGGATCAGGGACACCCGAAAATATTCAGTTTCCAAATCAACCACGGTAAGGCTGGTTCCGTCAATGGCCACCGAGCCCTTTTTGATCATGTAGCGCATAATCTCTTTGGGCGCCCTGACCGTTACCAGAGTGGCGATGTCGTGTCTTTCCTGCCTGGTTATGGTCCCCACCCCGTCGATATGGCCGCTGACCAGGTGGCCGCCAAGCCTGTCCCCCAGGCGCAAAGCCCGTTCCAGGTTGACCTTGTCTCCGCTGTGCAAGAGGCCGAGGTTGGTTTTGTCCAGCGTCTCCGCCATGACGTCGGCGGTAAACCGGCCGGTTTCAAAACGAACAGCCGTCAGGCATACTCCGTTAACAGCGATGCTGTCGCCGACCTGACTGCCCTGCAAAACTTTTTCTGCCTCTATGACCAGCTGGGCAGAATCAGAGCCGCGCCTGATGCTGCGCAGAGTCCCGATTTCCTCAATGATCCCGGTAAACAAATCTATCCACCTCGATATTTAAAATACCCCTCCAGGTAAAAATCCTTACCCAGTCGCCTCATCTTAACCCGTTCCAATTCCGGAGCCTCTGCCGGGTCGTCAACGCCAAACCCGCCAACCGGGCCGGGCGCCTCGCTCCCGCCGATAATTTTCGGGGCGATGAACCAGGCCGCTTTGTCGAGAATCCCGGCCTCGAGGGCGGAGCCGTGCACACCGGCTCCTCCTTCGATCAGGACCGAGGTAATCTCCCTTGCGCCCAAGAGCTTCATTAACGCAGGCAGGTCGACACGGGGTCCCTCACTAACCACCAGCACTTCCGCCCCTGCTCCCCGTAATGCCGCAATACGCTCAAAAGGAGCTTCTTTGGTCACGGCAATAATGGTGGGGGCCTCTGAACTCTGGTTTAAAACCTTCGCCCCCGGAGGAGTACGGCCCCTGCTGTCAAGCACAACCCGCACCGGGTCACGGCCTCTACCACCCGGCAAGCGGGTAGTCAGAGCAGGGTCGTCGGCCAAAATCGTGCCGATGCCGACCAGGATAGCGTCGTACCTGTCTCTCAGCAGATGGCCGTAAGCCCTCGCTTCGGGGCCGGTAATCCACCTGGACTTGCCTGAACGGGTGGCAATCTTGCCGTCAAGGCTGACAGCAGCCTTGGCCACTACAAAAGGCAGCCGTGTGGCTATGTATTTGAGAAAGACCTCATTTAACCGGCGGGCCTCTTCTTCCATTACTCCAAGTGTCACGCTGATCCCGGCTTCTTCAAGCCTTTTCAAACCTTTCCCGGCTACAAGAGGGTTGGGATCGGCCATGGCGACAACCGCCCTGGCAATACCGGCCTGGATTACCGCCTCGGAACAGGGACCGGTGCGTCCGTAATGACAGCAGGGTTCCAGGGTCACATAGATGGTAGCTCCCCTGGCCTCTGACCCGGCCTCTCTTAGAGCATGGATTTCCGCGTGAGGCGTACCGGCCTTCTGGTGGAAACCGCGTCCCACAATATTGCCGTCTTTAACGACCACAGCTCCCACCATGGGATTGGGACTGGTCCGGCCCCGCGCCCTGGCCGCTAACTTGAGGGCTAATTTCATATAGCTTTTGTCCATATTAATATAGAGCCTCACTGTTATTATAAAGGGTCGTAAAAAAGCC
This sequence comes from Pelotomaculum schinkii, assembly GCF_004369205.1. Classification (NCBI taxonomy): domain Bacteria; kingdom Bacillati; phylum Bacillota; class Clostridia; order Eubacteriales; family Desulfotomaculaceae; genus Pelotomaculum; species Pelotomaculum schinkii. The sequence goes on from NZ_QFGA01000002.1 coordinate 548,050, forward strand.
CTGAGCTCGTCGCCTCAGGGCTTTTTGGACAATAAAGGAAAACAGACCCGGAAAAAGTCTTTTCTCGCGGCCGGCTTCCACCTTCTCCCATCCAGACTTTACTGTCGGCCCCGGCATCTCACCGGATCAGCCCCATGCAAGGGCTCGCGGGCTCGGCTTGGCAGCCATACCGCCGGTAGGGAATTACACCCGTCCCTGAAGGTCCACCGTATTCACTTATAGTGTTATTATATGAGACATTCTGTCGAATGTCAACAGTAAGCAATTCGATAAGGCCTATAGTCTGATTGTATCATATTTTGTGTTTTGCCGAAAGGATGCTGGAGATATATTCCAAAAGCTCTGTGGTAAGATGCTCAATTTTAGCGTTTAATTGGTTGCGCTCCAAGACCATCCTGGCGAGACGCTCCTGCATTTCCTTGACCACCTTATATTGGCCGGATTCAGCCAGGTAATCCCGCGCCGCCTCTACAGAATTTACATGCACACCTGCCCCCGGCAGTACCCTCACTACGTCCGCCTCCTGCAGCAGGGTCAGAGCCCGGCGCACGGTTTCCGGTGAGACATTATAAAGGCCGGACAGAGTGGATCGTCCTGAGATTTTCTGACCCTCTTTGTAGTCACCCTTAAGCACTCTCTCCGCAATATCCATGGCAATGGTGATATAGCGGGCGGTATGCAGGGGTGATGTTGTGTTCCCGTTTTCCATTACTCACCTTTCCTTTTATTTTAAAAATCCGTATTAAATTATACAGCCAATTAAGGCAAAAAAATAGCTATATTTTTACTTTGGTGTTAAAAAGCTGCCAGCCGGATAAAGAATTAATTCCAGCAGCTTGAACCAAACCATTGCGCCCGTTGTCTAACAGATAAAACCATTTAAAGTGAGGTTCTTTTCATGAAAAAACTGTTACCTGTCGGAGTCCTGGTCCTGGCCCTCACTGCGGCAATCATATTAAACCAGCAGCGGGGCGCAAGCGCGGCGCCGGACCATAACGCCAGCTTTGTGGTTAATCAGGCGACATTCATAGCAGACGGGCAGGCCAGAGCAATGGACGTAGTTCCCTTTGTTGAGGGCAACCGCACTTACGTCCCGGCGCGCTACCTGGCCTACGCCCTGGGTATCCCGGAGAACGGTGTCATTTGGGACGCTCTTAACCAATCAGCAACCCTCACTTCCACAGATGGGAAAACAATCATCATTACCGTTGGACGGGCGGTCCTGACCGTGGACGGCAGTGAACAGGCTATAGATGCGCCTCCCCTCCTCAAGGAAGGGCGGATATTTCTGCCGGTCAGATGGTTGGCGCAAGCCCTGGGGTATGAGGTGGGTTGGGATGAGGCCACCTCGACCGTTCTGGTGGGTCCGCCCGGCAGTATAGCGCATAAACCGGCTAATGAAGCCGCGCCTCTACCCTCCATAGGCTCCTACGAAAACTTAAAAGACCTGCTGGCAAATGCACAGTCACGCAGCGGAGGCTTTTACAACGAAGTTCTTGTTGATCAGGCCCTCACGTTAAGGGCGCCGCAGTCTGCCAACCAAAAAGCTGAATCTTCGGCAACCGGGGCCGCCGCCCCGCAGTCTGACGCCGATTATTCTAAAACCAATATTCAGGTTGAGGGTGTGGACGAAGCGGATATCGTCAAAACCGACGGAGTCTACATCTACCAGGTTAACCGGGAGCGGGTAGTGGTCACCAGGGCGCAGCCCGCCGCAGATATGACGGTGGCCGGCACCCTCGACTTTACCGGCAAGGACTTTTCTCCCCTGGAGATGTATGTGGATGCAAAATACCTGGTGGTGATCGGGACCACCCACAGCCAGGTGTACGAGCCCATGTATAAGGATGAAAGACAGAAAAGAATCGGGATTATGCCCCCTTACTCCCGGAATACGGTCAAGGCTATCATTTACAACATCGAGGATAAGTCCGGTATTAAACAACTGCGCGAACTGGAGCTGAACGGCAGCTACATATCCTCGCGCAAGATCGGGTCATCCTTTTACCTGGTCACCAACCAGCACCTCTATTATTCCCCGGGGAGTGAAATTGAAAACCCCAGGCCTTTATACCGCGACACAGCGGTAAAGGACAGCTTCATCGAAATCGACTATCCCAACATAAAATGCTTTCCTGATTTCATCCAGCCAGGTTACCTGCTCGTGGCCGGGATCAATTTGGACCAACCGGATCAGGAAGCCAGTGTCTCCAGTTACCTGGGTTCCGGCGATAATATCTACGCCTCCACCGCAAACCTCTACGTCGCGGTGACCGGATACCGGCAATTTAAAGAAGCAGACCAGGAACTGCTGCCGGCGCCCTATAGCAGCAATGTCACCAGAATTTACAGGTTTACGCTCAGTGAAGGCCGGGTGAGCTACGCGGCTAAAGGAGAGGCGCCGGGCCATATCCTGAACCAGTTTTCCATGGATGAGCACCTCGGCAATTTCAGGATCGCCACTACCCAGGGTGATATTTGGCGGACCGACCAATATACCTCCCGTAACAATGTCTTCATCATGGATGAAAACCTTAACATTACCGGCAGGCTGGAAAACATCGCGCCCGGTGAAAAGATTTATTCCGCAAGGTTTATCGGTGATCGCGGGTACCTGGTAACTTTCAAAACCGTAGACCCGTTCTTTGTGCTGGATTTAAAAGATCCGGGCAACCCCGCCATCCTCGGCGCCCTGAAGATACCGGGCTATAGTGACTACCTCCACCCGTACGACGAAAACCACGTCATCGGATTCGGCAAGGACACGGTCGAGCTAAGCGGCGGCAACGCTTTCAGCGCAGACGAGAGCATGGCGTTCTACACAGGCATGAAAATGGCGCTTTTTGATGTGACCGATGTCAATAACCCGGTTGAGATGTTCAGGGAAACAATCGGAGACAGGGGCACGGACTCCGAGCTCCTGCACAACCATAAAGCGCTGTTGTTTGACAAAGACAAAAACCTGCTGGCTTTCCCGGTCAGGGTGATGGTTGTGGACGATAGCCAGGCGGCGCCTGACAGCGCAATACCCCAGTACGGGACCTTCGCCTTCCAGGGGGCGTATGTTTACAACCTGGATTTGACCCACGGCTTTTCCATGAAAGGGAAGATTACCCACCTTTCTGCGGAAGACTACCTTAAAGCAGGCAATTACTGGTATGACAGCGACAAGAACGTTGCACGCATCCTCTATATCAATGACGACCTTTACACGTTATCCAACAGTTATATCGCGGCGAACCGGCTGGATGACCTTCAGGAGATAAAACGGCTTGAGATTAAATAACAGCATAGCTTTCGTTTATAGAGAACAAGCGCCGGGGTTAATCACCCCCGGCGCTTGCAACTTAAAATTTGCCGCCTGACAAATAACTCTGGGCACCCATGCGTATCATTTTTGACAGCCTCTTGGTTTCCTGGCAAACCACCCAGAACAGACAGTTTTCCTCGGATGCGGTAAAATGGTCACCGGTCTGCTCAAAGTTTACGGCGTAGCAACCCCCGCTGCATTTCCTTGTACACTGCTTACAGTGCCTCGGCTGCCTGGTGATTGGATTGCGAAAAGGTTCCAGCATATTAACATCAACACCGGTATTGACATTGCCGGCTATATATTTACCTTCCGCACTGGTCAATCCCAGCAGTTTTGAACAGGGACTTACATCCCCGTTGGGCGCCACGGCCAATGAGGTACTGCCGGCACGGCAGCCCCACCCTGTGTACTCATTCTCATCCTTTTCAAATTCCTCTATAAATATGGGGATTCCCCTGTGTTTTAACTCATGGTAGTCCCTAAGTATATCTACGAGGTTAAGCCCGTACTGCCTGATCTGCTCTTTACTCCAGCACATTGCGCCCTGAGCCGGAGCAATAATAAACTGGTTGACACCCAAACCCACCAACTGCTTGAAATCGTCTCTCATATCGCTTATGGCCTCGGTGCTGACAGTCATCCTCACACCAAGCCAGGGCTGGTACATTTTTATGAGCGGTATCATTTCAGCGATTTTATGCCATGTACCCTTGCCGCTCTTCGTCCTGCGGTAGCGGTCGTGGGTTTTTTCCCCACCGTCCATGCTTAAAAGCATGTTGATTTTATTTATGGCAAAATATTTTAGGATTTCTTCGTTGATCAGCGTCCCGTTGGTGGTAACGGACCAGGTGACAGTAAGGCTGCGCTTTCCCGCAGCCGCCTGGGCATAGGGTACAATTTGTTTAATTAAATCAAACTCCAGGAGGGGCTCGCCGCCGATTAATGTTATGTTTACCGCCGGAAATGCCGCCCGCTCCAGCAGGAGGTCAATTGCATTTTTAGCTGTAGTCAGGGTCATTCTTTCCAGGGGGTCTTTTTCATGAATAAAGCAATAGGCGCAGGTTAAGTTGCAATTAAAGGTCAAATTCAACTCAATAGCAGCCAGGCCAAGTTTTCTCTTGGCCAGTTCTTTCTCCACAATATTGACGAGTTTTCCGGCATCCTCCGGTCCTATGAAAAATTTTGCCTGCAAAACCCCGGTTAAATCCAGGGGAGAGTAAACCGGATTTGTTCCGGTGTACTCTCCGATAAAGTCAACGATATGGTTTAACCAACCGCCCCGGCTTTTTTTACTCATAACTATTCCTTGTGATCTTTATTTTGCTTATGCACAGCAAAGTCAGCAGGCGGCAGGGGCGGTTCCTGAGACTTTGTTCCTGTCATTGGCGCCACACCTATAAACTGCTGGCCCGGGCAAACAAATCCGCCTGGAACGCCGCATTGCGAACCGCCGAAGACAAAGGGACTGCAGGGCTGCCCAAATACGAAAGGACTGCACGGCTGTCCGAACTGGAAGGGACCGCAGGGTAGTCCGAATTGGAAGGGACCACACGGCTGCCCGAATTGGAAGGGGCCGCAGGGCTGCCCGAACTGGAAGGGGCCACAGAAGAAGATGGGACATGCTCCGCCACCGGATGGGAAACTAGGCACATAGCTGCCCGGGCAGGCAAACGAGAAAGTACAGGTATCCGGGGGCCTGCAGATATAGCTCCTGGCGCAGGAGAAACCGGGGAAGCCGGTGCAGGCGATCTCAGCTTTAGGCGCTTCACCGGCATACGTTTGCCCGCTTCCCTGCGGCCCTGCAAAGCCGTAGAACTGTGCGCTCCCACAACCAAAGGTAATGGGGCACTGAGAACCTCCCTGGGAGGGCGCGTAGCCGCCCGGGCAGCCAAAGGCGCTTGTGCAGAAATCCGGCGGCCTGCAGATGTACGATTGCCGGCAGTTGAATTGGAAACCGGAACAGGCGATTTGAACCTGAAGTTTATCCTTTAGCTGTTGGGCTAATTGCTCCATATCCTCCCCGGTTAAAGATCGCTTCAAAGTGTCCCAGATAATTTGAACAGCGCTGACAGGGATGATCCCGACTCCCTCTTCTGTTTCCATACGTAATAAAGTTTCATCTACTGCTACAATGGTCCCGCCTATTATTCTTCCGTTAACCAGTTCAAGAACAATTTTTTTCCCTTGACTGGCTTTCAATTGTTCCAACAAGTTGAGCCACTCCTTCAAATAAATTCATCCTTCTGCCAGAATATGTTTGCAGCTATGATTTGGTGTAGGATAGTCGCCATGCCGGCAGCGGCGCCACGTATCATGAAAACACCAGCGATTTAGGTGCGATTTTAATCGCACACGGCGCGCCAGCGCCAAACTCGTGTGGCTAATGTCATATTTGCGCAAATGAATTCGCACCCACATTTTTGGGATATCGCTCCATATGCTTAACACATTTTCAGAGTTGGATGGATTACTATTGCATTGTTTTAAGTGCAAAAAAAATACACCCGGTGGGTGTGTAATCAAATACTATGGTTGCGTAATCAAATACTATGGTAAGGCTGCTCCTCATATTTGGACCGATCCTCACCGGTCTCAACAGCTTCACTGTTAAAACCGGCCCTTTCATAGTAGGCGGCCAGCGCAGGGACCTGGACCACTGCCATTTCCGGGTAACGGAGCGCCGTAAGTTTGCCGCCCAATACGCAACCCTGGTCAATGTCTATGGTATTGTTCACAAACACCGCCTCAGGCACGGGGGTATGCCCGTAGACAACCAGAGCATCCCCCGAGTAATCCCCGGCCCAGTCTCGCCTGACCGGAAGGCCTTCGTCCGTGACCTCCCCGGTGGTATCTCCGAAGAAACAGAAGTTTTTCACCCGTTCCGTGACCTTCCCAATCATTTCTTCTGTGATACCCCCGTGCGACACCACGAGTTTACCATTATCAAGAACCAGGTACGGAGGAGCCTGGCGGTACAGGGAGAGGAAGTTTTCCTTCAAATGCCGCCTTTCATCCTCCGGCAGTTCTTTTATTTCAGCTACTGTTTTTTCCAGGCCGTGGGCAACCTTGATGTTTCTTCCTTCCAGAAAGCGAGCAAGTTTCCGGCAGTGATTGCCCGGCACATAGAGGGCGCTGCCGGCGTCGACCATGGCCTTCACCAGCCAGAAGCATTTCAGGCTGTGCGGCCCTCGGTCGGTCAGGTCACCCAGAAACACAATCCTGCGGCCTGCCGGGTGAAAAAAACGGCCGAAACGCCTGAGATAACCCAGTTTACCCAGGAGCATAATCAGTTCATCATAGCAGCCGTGCAGATCTCCAATCAAGTCAAAAGGCCCCGGATAAGTTACCTCAAAGCTTCGTATATCCACCTTGAAATCAGGGTCCTGCAGGTCCTCCCAGGAAAGCGTTAAGACCTGGTTAAAGCCTTCTTCCTCCGCTGTTTGCAGAGTTCTGCCAAGCTGCCTGCTCATAGCTCCGATCACCTTGCGGGGCACTTGCCGCTGCCGGCCCGCATTGCATTCCAGACAGACCGGCTCAGGAGTATTGAATATCAGGAGCGCCACGTGGAATTTGTATTTTCTGCCTATGGCCAGGAGTTCACTGCGGGCCCGCCGGGTCAAGGCGGTGGAGTCAGCGACCGTTAAGCGCCCGAGAGCCAGGCGGTATTCAATGAGAGAGCGGAAGAGTTTGAACGCCTCTTTAGAGGCGGAGATATTTGTCTCATCATCGCTGACGAGAAGTCGACAGCGGTCGGAGGATACTACAGCCGTCTCCTCAAAGTGGCTCAAGGCAAAAGTAGATTTACCGCAACCCGGCGGCCCGCTTAAAACCAGGAGGGTGTTGTTTGGTATAGATATGGACGGCATCTTATGCAGCCTCCCCTTATATGCCTTAAGTTTTGCCTAAAGTCCGCAAGTCTATCCAAAAAGGAAGCAAGGGGACGGTTCTCCTGCTTCCAAAGCAATGCTTTGGAAGCAGGAGAACCGTCCCCTTGCTTCCCGAACTTAACCTTTTTTTGGGGCGGCTTCCTTGACCAGCTTGTCCTTTTCGGCGCCGCAGCTTTTACATTTGGCGGGCTTACACCTTGCCTCCAGGATAGCGCCGCACGCAGCGCATTTAAAAACTGCCATCAGAGTTCACCACCTTCCGCTGCTCTTCTAATCTCTTTGATCGACCGCGCTATGTCTCTCCCGCCGAATACGGCTGAACCGGCCACCAGCACAGTAGCCCCGGCTTTGACCACAGCCGCTGCCGTTTCGCGGTTAATGCCCCCGTCCACCTGGATTTCGGCGGCCAGGCCGCGCTCCTCCAGCATCTTTTTGACGGCCCGTATTTTTGGCAGCACCTCGGGTATAAAGGTCTGTCCGCCAAAACCCGGGTTTACCGTCATCAATAAAACCAGGTCAACCAGCGGCAGGATATATTCAATGGCTGAGGGAGGAGTGGCCGGATTCAAGGCTATACCGGCAAGAGCGCCTTGACCCTTGATCAAAGACAGCGTCCGGTGGAGATGCGTTCCTGTCTCCGCGTGGACGGTGACCAGGTCCGCCCCGGCCTTGATAAAGTCTCCTATATAAAGGTCCGGGTTCTCAATCATCAGGTGCGCGTCCAGGCACATCTTTACTTTTGGCCGCAAAGCTTTAACTACCAGCGGCCCGATCGAAATATTGGGCACGAAATGACCGTCCATAACGTCAATGTGCAGGTACTCCGCCCCGGCTTCCTGCGCTTCCAGCACGTCTGCCAGCAGCGCTGTGAAATCGGCGGACAAAATAGAAGGGGCCAGCTTTACCACGCTTAGTATCTCCTCCTTTCCTTTAAATCATTTAAAAACTCCAGGTACTGCAGGTAACGCGACTGCTGGATGGCGCCGGCATCAACGGCCTTTTTAACCGCACAGCCGGGCTCCTGGTCATGCAGGCACCCGGTGAAGTAGCACTCCCCCTGCAATTGGGCTATTTCCGGAAAATGACCCGCCAGGTCCTCCAGCTTCATATCAGGTAAATCAAGGCTGGAAAAACCCGGTGTATCAACCACCAGACCCCCTGCAGGCAGGCTAATCAATTCCACATGCCGGGTTGTGTGTTTTCCTCTTTTGGTCTTATCGCTGATGGTCCCTGTTTTAAGCCTGAGGCCTGGTATTAGAGCGTTAAGCAGGGTGGACTTGCCGACTCCGGACGGCCCGGCAAAAACCGAAACCCTGTTCTGGAGCGCCTGAAGCAACTCGTTTAAACCATCACCGGTTTTGGCGCTGGTCACCAGGACACGAAAAAGATGCCCATACCTGGCAACAAACTCAAGCTGGGTATCCCCGCCAAGGTCTGATTTGTTAAAACAGAGTATGGGTTCTATATGGTTAACCGAAGCGGCGATGAGAAAACGATCTACCAGACCCGGGTTGGGCTCGGGCTCTCTGAGGGCAAAGACCATCACGGCCTGGTCGACGTTGGCTACCGGCGGCCGCACCAAAGCGTTGGTCCGGGGCAGCACTTTCTCAACCACTCCGGCCCGCCCGTGGCGCGGGGTCAATTCTACCCGGTCACCCACCAGCACCTGCTGTTTCTCGTGGCGGAAACGCCCCCTGAGCGAGCACTCCCACTCTGTTTCACCGGCAAGGACGTAATAGAAACCACCGTAGGCTTTGACAACTATTCCTTCCATCATTCTGCCGCTGCTATTCAATTGTTTTCTTGGAAAACGGCTCATTATCGATATACACCTGGACCTCCGCTTTTCCGTAGCACTGAATATCTCTAACGACTTTTTTCCCCGGTTGCTCGGTATCGACGTAGACAGTGCTGCTTCCTCTGACGTCATTGACCACGATTTTAACCTCATGGGTTTTATCGTCATCCGGAACTCTGAATTCCACCCTGTACGTGCGCGGGGATGGGCCAGGCCCGTTGCTGACAGTTACCTGGACCGTGGAGCCTTCTACCACAGCTGTACCTTTGTCCGGGCTCTGGCTGATAATCTGCCCCTCCATGTAGGCAGCACTGGAAGCCTTGGTAAAATTGTCGTCCAGCTTTAGCTTTACTTTATCCAGTGCCGACCGGGCCTGTTCGACGGTCATGCCTGCCAGGCCGGGCACCTGAATGTCGGACGGCTGTGGTCCTTTGCTTACATACAGGGTAACCCCGGAGCCTCTGGACAGTTTGGTGTTGGGTTCGGGGTCCTGGTCCATCACCACCCCCTCCGGGTATTCGTCGGAATAGCGTTCCTGCTGGGGTTCGGCAACATTGAGCTCATTTTGACTGATTTTGATTCTGGCATCGCTTACAGAGTACCCTACAACATCAGGGACAGTCCTGACTTCCGGACCCTGGCTGACCGTAAGGGTTACGGTACGGGTAACCTTGACGCTTGTTTGCGCGGGAGGGTCCTGGGAAATCACCCGGCCCGCCTGTACGGTCGGGTGGGCGCTCAAGGTAATCTGAATATTTTTTTCTTTTATACCCTTGGCCAGGAGTTCGCTCTTCGCCTCTTCCTGGGTCATTCCTTCCACCGCGGGCATTGGAATCTCCGGAACATTTATATAAAGCTGAAAGGCGGCAACTCCTGCAGCCAGTAATCCCAGGGCCACCAGCGCCGCCCACAACCAGGCCGTACGGCGTCTGCCCGGATTATTCTGTTCGGGCGCCGGCGCAGCGGAAGCGGGTTGGGGAGATAAGTTTCCTCTGGTTATTGTCGGGATCACTCTGGTGGCAAATTCATCGTCTGTATCAGCTTTGACCGCCTTTTGGAAAACCGGTTTAGCTACCTTATCCAGATCCAGGGACAGCTGCCTCGCCGTCTCATAGCGCTCCACCGAATTTTTAGCCATTGCCCGCGCAATGATGCTTTCAAGCATCGGTGAAACTGCCGGGTTAAGGCTGGAAGGGCGGGGCGGAGCCTCCCGGATATGTTTGAGGGCTACGCCGATGGGCGTTTCTCCCTCAAAAGGAAGTGCGCCGGTAACCATTTCATATAATACTATACCCAAAGAATAGATATCGGAACGGGGACCCGCGGTTTCTCCCCGTGCCTGCTCAGGAGAGATGTAATGGACTGATCCTACGATAGTGTCGGTTTGGGTCAGTGTGGCGGTTGTCGCCTCCTTGGCAATACCAAAATCAGTCAGCTTGGCCCGCCCTTCCCTGGTGATCAAGATATTCTGGGGCTTTATGTCCCGGTGCACAATATTGTTTTCATGGGCATGCTGGAGGGCGTCACTAATCTGCCGGGCAATTTCCACCGCCCGCTCCGTCTGGATTGTACCCTGCGCCCTGATTAAATTCTTCAGGTTGTCTCCTTCAATATACTCAATGACCAGGTAGTGGACCTTGTCCTCCAAGCCAACGTCGTAAATACTCACTATGTTCGGGTGGGAAAGACTGGCAATGGCTTGGGCCTCCCTGCGAAACCGTTGAATGAAATCCTCATCGCAAGTGAATTCAGGCCGGAGAACTTTGATGGAAACCAGGCGGTTCAATAAGGTATCCCGTCCCTTATAAATGATAGCCATACCACCGCCGCCCAACTGTTCCAGGATTTCATACCGGTTCCCCAATAGTGTCCCGATCAATCTATTCACCCCTAATTCATTATGTAAAGAGTCCTGTGCCCATTGATCCGGTTATGCGATGCGCCATTATGCATTCTGATGTAATCTTACCACGACTCCCGCCAAAGCAGAAGGCTGTTGCTATTTTAACTTAAAGCTCTTGGAGACAATCTCTGTTTTACGAAACAGTCCTCTTTTCTCCAGCCGGCTTGCTAGTAGCCGGCCGCCACGGCGGCCGCAAGGAGACTTCCCGCCACAGGCGCGGCCACTGCGCCGCCCGGACCGGCATTTTCCAATATTACCGCCACTGCCAATCTCGGCTGGTCAGACGGGGCAAAACCGATAAACCAGGCGTGTGTTTGTCCCTGGGGGTTTTGGGCGGAGCCGGTCTTGCCGGCCACCTGCATGCCGGAAACAGCCGCGGCCTGGGCAGTACCGTTTTTGACCGCGCTTGTCATCCCGGCTTTAATTTTTTCCGCTATCTCCGGGGTGGTCGCAGTCAACCAGGTTCGCGCCACTTGCTGCTTTACCGTTGTTCCCAGAGAATCTTTGACTGTATCGACCAGATAGGGCTGCATGATGATACCCCTGTTGGCTATGGCCGCGGCAGAAAGCGCCATCTGCAGCGGGCTTACCAGTACTTCCCCCTGGCCGATGGCGCTGCTGGCCAGTTCGGTGGGGGTCATCGCCCCGGCGGCGGCCATTGTCCCGGCACGGGCGGGAATACCTACCGGAGGCTCCTGGAGCAATCCGAAAGCTTTGACAGCCCTTTGAAGACCTTCCGCCCCGGCTATTAAACCGAGCTGGGCAAAAGTTGTGTTGCAGGAAACAGCAAGCGCTCTGGTCAAGTCAACCTCGCCGTGCGCGGCTGTATCATCGAGCTTGAAGCCGTTCACCACCAGATAGCCGGGGCAGTCAAACCTTTTTTCAGCCAGGCTCAGGTCGGTCGCCAGCGCTGCAGCCGCGGTAATGATTTTAAAAGTCGATCCGGGCGGATAGGCGCCCTGGGTTGCTCTGTTGATAAGGGGCGCCTGGGGATCCTGCAGCAGCTGGGGCCAGATATCTTCCAGGCGGTTGGGGTCGTAGCTGGGGCTCGAAGCCATCACCCGCACTGCCCCGGTCCTGGGATCCAGCAGTACCACTGCTCCCCGCCGGCCGCCCAGCATATCCATGGCCAGCTTTTGCAGGGCTGAATCCACCGTCAGGGTAACGTCGCCGCCCAGCTGTTCCCTGCCTAAAAGCCTGTTGAGCAGGTTTCTGAAACGGTCGGCGCCTTCCATACCCAGAAGGTTGCGATCGTAAGCTGATTCGAGCCCGGCACGGCCGTAACGTTCATTAATGTACCCGATAACCTGAGCCGTGTTTTGACCGGCCGGGTAGACCCGCCTGTTCTTACTCTGGCTGTAATCGCTTTTGGCCAGGGCTATCCCTTTGGTGTCATAAATTGTGCCCCTTTTTACCTGGGCCTCGTATTCCTGATAGCGGCGGTTGTAAGGGTTGTCCGCCAGAGCAGGCCCCCTGTACAACTGCATATAGGATAGATATATCACCAGAACCGCCAACAGCCCCAGCAACAGGTAACCCAGTTTTAAAATATTTTGTTTCATAGGCGCATTTCTGCCTCGTGAGATATGTTTAACAATAGTCCCAGCAGGATAAAGTTGGCAACCAGGGAACTGCCGCCGTAGCTCATATAAGGGAGGGTTACCCCGGTAAGCGGCAGCATTTTGGTCACCCCCGCCAGAATGATAAAAGCCTGCAGGCCCAGGAGCGCGGTCAGTCCCGCAGCCGCCAGGGAAGCAAAATCGTCTTTGGTCTTAAGAGCAATTTTAATCCCGCGGTAAACAAAAATCATAAAAAGTATAATGACGCTCACACCGCCGGCCAGTCCCATTTCTTCGCATATGGCAGCGAAAATGAAGTCGGTATGGACGGCAGGTATCAGGTTGGGGAAGCCCTGACCCAGGCCGGCGCCGATTACCCCACCTGAACCGATGGCAAAGATGGACTGGATAACCTGGTACCCGGTTGTGTCAATAAGGGGCCACGGGTTGAGCCAGATTTCAACCCTGGAACGCACGTGGTCAAAAAGAAAATAACTCGCCGACGCCCCCGTCAAAAAGAGCCCCATGCCAAAAACAGCGTAAACAATGCGGGAAGTGGCCACATAGACCATAGCCAAAAAAGTACCGAAATAGATCAGGGCTGTACCCAGGTCTTTCTGGAAAACCAGGAGCAAAAGCGATACTCCCCACATCACCACCAGCGGCGCCCATTCCTGCGGGCTTGGAATATTGAGCCAGCCCACACTCCTCGTGCCTGCGGCCAGAGCCTCCTTGTTTTCATCCAAAAAGCTGGCCAGGAAAAGGACTACCAGTATTTTGACAAACTCAGAAGGTTGGAACTGGAAGAGGCCGAAGTCCAGCCAGCTTTTGGCCCCGCCTTGCTCCCTGCCGAAAAATATGGGCAAAATCAGGGCCACCAGTCCCACCAGGGCATAGATATATTTATAGTCGCCAAGAAACCGGAAATCTTTTAGCAGCCTGGTGGTCAGCAGCAGCGCCAGCAGCGCGGCCAATAGCCATATAAACTGGCGTGTTCCATAGGCGGAGTTGAGCCGGAACAAAAAGACGAGACCTGTAGCTGAAAGAACCGCAGTTACCGGAAGTAAAAAGCAATCACCCTTAAAACCCGTAAAATGCCAATAGATATGCACCAGGAAAAAACCTGCGACCGTCGCCAACCCTGCTTGCAGCGCGATGCGGCCGGTCGCGCCGGGCATGGTCAGGAAAATCACCAGCATTCCGGCCAGGGTATAAACCCCGGTCAGGAAGAGCAGCTTTTGCTCGGCCTTGCGGCTCCCGAAAAGAGAGGCGGCATTGGACAACAAGCCCGGCCTGTCATGGTCCGCAGAATTCATGCAATACCTCCGTAAACATTAAATACGATGTTGATATCATTTTTTTGTAGGTCTTTTCGGCACAAATAACTTGGTATAATCTTGAATTATGACGTCCCACTACATTTCCAGCAGGATAACCGTTATATTATCCTTCCCCCCGGCGCCCAGCGCCTTATCCACAAGAACACGGGCAGCGGTATCCAGGTTGGGTGAAGTGCGGACGGTGAACATAATTTCTTCAGGGCGAAGGTGCCCTGTGAGCCCGTCTGTACAGAGCAGCAGCAGGTCGCCCGGGCCTACCTTGTGAAGATAAAGATCAACGGTTAAGGAAGGCGCAGTCCCTAAAGCCCTGGTCAGGACGTTGCGTTGCGGGTGCTGCAAGGCCTGTTCCTCCGTTAGCCCCCCGTTTTTGACCAATTCCCGCACCAGAGAATGGTCCTCGGTAAGCTGCGCGATCCGGCCTTCGCGTAACAGGTAGGCCCGGCTGTCTCCTACCTGGGCTATATAAATTACTTCCTCCCGCTTTAAGCAGGCCGTGAGCGTAGTGCCCATACCCGCCCACTGCTGGTTGCTGCCTGCCAGTTCAAATATCTTGCGGTTTGCTCCTTGAACTGCGTTAACCAGAGCATGCTGCGGGAATTCTCCGTTTTGCAGCCGCTTGCCAAGGTCCTGCTCCAACATTTGCAGCGCTGTGGCGCTCGCCACCTCACCGGCCAAATGACCACCCATCCCGTCGGCTACGGCAAAGAGGCCGATTTCCGGCGAAACACAAAGGCTGTCTTCATTAAGAGACCGGACCAGACCTCTATCAGTTAGCTGAGCCCACCTCATGTCCCCACCTCACAAACTGAAAAATAATGCCTCCGATTTTGATTATGTCTCCGTCGGCCAGCAGAGTAGGCTGGTCAATCTTAACCTCGTTTAAAAACGTGCCGTTGGTGCTTTGCAAGTCCTCAAGCCAGTACTGCTCTTCGTTAAAAAAGACCCTGGCGTGTCTGCTGGAAGCAAACGAATCCCTGATCAGGATATCACTGGCTTCCCCCCGGCCAAGCAGGTTTTGCCGGCCTAAGGGCAGGAAATCCCCCGGCCTGAAATCAGGGGAGGCGCTATCCTTTACAGCCAGCAGAGCGCCGCCACTGGCGGCATTGCCTACCCCTGCCGGCTGCCCGGTTTTTTGGCGCAGGCCGGAATAGTGGCGCCTGGTTTGTTGAAGGTCGCCAACCATCCATTTAACCAGCCTGAAGATGAACACCAGCAAGAACACCAGGAAAATGTAGCGCAAAGCCATAATCGCGATATTTAACAATGTTATTCCACCTTAAAGGAGCAGGTTGTTGTCCCAAGTATAACCGTATCACCCGGTTCCAGGACCTTTGTCCCGATCCTGACACCGTTAACCATGGTACCGTTGGTGCTTCCCAGGTCCACGATTGTATACCGCCCCCGGTGCAGTTCCAGCCTGGCATGGCGGCGGGATACACTGCTGTCGTTAAGGACGATGTCACAGCTTTCATGCCTTCCCAAGACAATAGAAGCCGCCTTAAGCTGAAAAACCTTTCCCCGGTCGGGCCCGTCATTCACCCGCAGGGACCCGCAGGCGGGTGATACTGCTTCCCCCCTGGAATATTCCTTGACCGGGCGAAAACGCTGGGTATGTTCGATAGGTTTCTCATCCGGGGCCGTATGCTCCTTTTCGGGAGGAGATTCACTGAATTCACCGGCTACCCGCAGTCCCCCGGCAGGCAGTGCCTGGTCCTGTTCAAATTTCACAGACGGCGGCCCGGTCAGCGTATATTTTTTTTCTGCCGCCTTCTTGGTAACATAGTCCCCGAGCTCTTTGGCCAGCAGCGAGCTAAAAGTGGCTATGTTTTCACAATCGGCGGGATGAAGAAAAACAGTGTACAGGTTTGGTACGTATATGTTTCTAATACTGACCCGCCGTGCGTCCCTCATCTCGCGCGCCAGTTTTTTGGCGATATCGACAGGTTGGACGCGGCCCCCAAAATTATCCTTAAAAAAACTATCAATGTATTTTTCCAGGCTTCCCTCCAAGCCGGAGAAAACCCCCATGACGCTCACCACTCCTTCAATACGCTAACAGCAGGTGCGAATTCCTTCGCACAGACCCCGCAGAGATGCAGTATATACAAGCATTGGTAGAAATCCCTTAAACTGCTTCGCAGTGCAAGTGCGATTGAAATCCGTGCTGGACCACACCAGCAACCGTACACATAATAAAGTGTAGAAGATTTTATTAAGGCGCCGGTAATCTGCGCCGCAGTTGCCCGCAGGCGGCATTGATGTCGGCGCCCAGTTTTCGGCGGACGGTGACAGCAATACCATGGCGCTCGAGAACACCTTTAAAAAGTTCAACCTGCGCCTGTGCAGAAGGTACGACACCCCTCTCGGCAACCGGATTGGCCGGGATCAGGTTGACATGGCACAGCATTCCTTCAAGCAGGCGGGCCAATTGCAGCGCCTGTTCCTCACGATCATTGATCCCTGCCATCAGGGCATACTCAAAGGTTACCCGCCTGCCGGTTTGTCCGGCATAATCACGACAGGCCGCTATCAGCTCTTTCAGGGGATACTTTTTATTGATAGGCACGAGAGTATCCCGCAGGGTATCTTCAGGGGCATGCAGAGAAACAGCCAGGGTCAGGGCCAGCTTCTGAGCAGCCAGATCTCTAATGGCCGGGACCAAACCACAGGTCGATACGGTGATGTGGCGACCGCTGATGTTTAAGCCGTATCCGGCGGTGATATTGGTAATAAAATCAAGAGTAGCCCGGTAATTATCAAGCGGTTCGCCCGCACCCATCAAGACCACGCGGCTCACCCGCTCTCCGGTGTCCTGCTGGATCCCGAGGACCTGATCATACATTTCGCCGGAGCTCAAATTCCTGACCAGTCCCCCCAGTCCGGAGGCACAGAGGCGGCATCCCATCCGGCACCCCACCTGGGTTGAAACGCAGGCGGCGCTGCCATAGTCATGCCTCATAAAAACACTCTCAACCGCCTCACCATCATGCAGCCGGAAAAGGTACTTGATGGCGTCCCCCTGTTGGGCAACCTCCCTGGTATGGATCTCCGGATGGCTGAGCCAGGCGGCGCCGGCTATCCGTTCTCTTAAATCCTTCGAGAGATTGGTCATTTCCCCGAAGCTGGATACGCCCTTCTTAAAAATCCATTCAGCTGCCTGTTTGGCCCGGTATTTTTCAACCCCTAACCCGGTAAAAAAAACTTCAAGCCGCGGCAGGGTAAGGTCCCTCAGGTTAACCTTTGCTGAGCTCACTTTAGAATCCTTTCTTCTATGCCTATATACAAACTATTCTCCATCATTTTACCCGATCCTTTTTTCTCATTCTGGCGATAAAAAAGCCGTCCATACCATGGCAGCCGGGGTAAAGCTGGATGTAGCCGCGGCTCAAGGTCCCATTGTCGTCCAACTCGCCGGGCAGGGTCGCACTCAGTCCTTCCAACCCAAACTCCGGGTTTCCGTTCAGGAAATCTTCCACTTGCCCCAGGTTTTCTTCATGCGTTATGGAACAGGTGCTGTAAAGCAGGACGCCTCCGGCTTTCACACAGCGGGAAGCGCTTTCCAGAATCTGCGACTGCAGCTGAACAACAGCCGGGATCTCGCCCGGGTCCTTGCGCCAGCGGGCGTCGGGACGCCGTCTGAGCACGCCCAGCCCGGAACAGGGGGCGTCGACCAGCACGAAATCAGCCTGTCCATGCAGTCCGGCGGGCAGCTCTCTGGCATCACCGGCAGCCGCCTCTACTATTCCGATCCCCAGCCTGGCACAGTTTTCTTTAATCAGGTCCAGTTTATGGGGGTGGATGTCAAAGGCGAGGATCCTGCCCCGGTTTTCCATCAACTGGGCCAGGTGGGTGGTTTTCCCTCCGGGAGCGCCACAGGCGTCAATTACAAATGAGCCGGGCAGCGGCATGAGCGCCCTCCCGGCCAGCATGGAGCTCTCGTCCTGGACCTGGAAGAGTCCCTCCCGGAAGCTGTCAAGAGCACCAAGGGAGAGGAATCCCTCTATATACAGTCCTTCCGGAGCAAAACCGGTTTTAACAACCGACAGTCCTTCCCGGGTGAGCCTGTCCGCCAGGCCGTCCCTGTTAATTTTTAGAGTGTTGGTGCGTATGGTATTGGGGGCGGGCTCGTTGTCGGCACGGCAGATGGCAATAGTATCCTTAAGTCCAAATTCTTCCAGCCAGCGTTTGATCAGCCAGACAGGGTGGGAGTATTTCAGCGCAATATGCTCCACCGGGTCCTCCTCCAGCGCCGGGTATTTAATGTCGCCAAGCCGCCGCGCTACGTTGCGCAGCACGCCGTTGACAAAGCGTACCACCCCCTGGTGGCCGTATTGGCGCGCCAGTTCCGCCGCTTCATTGCAGGCTGCGGCAGGAGGCACCCGGTCCATAAACATCAGCTGGTAAACTCCGAGCCTCAAGATGTTGCGCACAGCCGGCGACTGGCGGGCCAGGGGCTGGCTGACAAACTGTGCCAGGACCCAATCCAGCGTGTTCAGGGAACGCAGAGCGCCATAGGACAGCTCTGTGGCAAAGGCCCGGTCAAGCTTGCCGGGCCTGTATTTTTCAAGGACCTTATGCAGCGCCAGGTTGGCATAAGCGCCATCCTGCTCAACATCTATGAGTACTCTTAGCGCCAGTCCTCTGGCTGATATTCTGGGCAACCACGCTAACCCCTTCCATATTGTCGTTTATACCTATGTCCTTCCCTGTCCCCGTGAGAGGCTGCCACCTGTCATGTATAAAAAAACGGACTGCCTCCTCCACTTTGGAAAGGGTTATATTCGTGTTAAAACAGGGCCCAAATGGCCGTTCGTTGGCGACACCGAGGACCGGAAGCGGGTTTGAGTCCTGAATGCCGCTGGTCAGGTCACGTTCACAGGCTATGGCGACTATGGCCCGGGGCCGGTATTCCTGCACAAATTTGCGGGCCAGGGTCCCGCCGGTGGCCATACCCACCTTAATACCATAGCGGTCCCTGAGGTCAAGCAGGCTGTTGACCGGACATCTCCCGCAGCGGTGGCAGTTGTCGATATCAACCGTAATCTTATGCGGGCAATCACTGTTCTGCAGGCAGTGAGGCGCCAGCAGCAGGAGCTGGTCCGGCAGGATATTCAACTCCTTGGACCGGACCAGGTGGTTGTTGACTTCAATAAATGAACTTTTAATCCTGTTCACATCAATATGAAAAATCCTGCCGAGGGTAAGGACAATAGGAAAGAAAAGGCTGACGGCAATCCGCATCGGGCCGTGCAGGGCGTTAATATCCCTGGCGTAGAGGATGGTCAGGACTATTCCGCCAATGCCAAAAGCGGCTACGACCATCCCGCCAAACAGCATGCCTGCCAGTGTCAGCAGCAGGATCTGGTTAAACGCCGTCCTGTTGGGGTTAGTGGCCAAGTAGTATATACCGCCCAGAAAGAGGGCCGCTGACAGCAAGCTGACGGCGAGAAGGCCTATAAATAGCCTTTTGCGCACCGGAATTAAGTTGCTTACGAACATTTGGGATCACCTCCGGTGTTTATCTGCTGCCCAGCACAGTTCCAGCCGGGAGTGGGTTGCCTCTGACAAAATCCGCCGCGCTCATGCGCTTGCCGCCCTGCAGCTGAAGTTCCTTGAGCAGGATCAGGCCCTGCCCGGTACCAACCGTGATACCCTCCCGGCCGGCGGCCAGCGCCTGGCCTGGAACGTGACCCATAGCGTCCTCATCCAATACCTCCGCCCGCCATAATTTGAGTACCCTGCCCCAAAGGGTAGTACGGGCGCCCGGCCAGGGGTCCATACCCCTGATCTGGTTAAATAAATGACGTGCGGGCCTCGCCCACTCAACTATTTCATCCTCTGCCTTAAGCATGGGAGCGTAAGAAGGCTCCCCGGTCTGCGGCGCGCCTGCAAGCTCGCCTCTGCCGGTCAGGGCAAGCCCCTTCAGCAGTAACCGCGCGCCAAGGGCGGCCAGTTTATCGTGGACCGCTCCGACATTGTCTGTCTCACGAATCGGCACGGCCTCCTGAAGGAGAACTGCGCCGGTATCCATTCCCTCGTCCATACGCATGATAGTTATCCCCGTCTCCCTTTCCCCGTTCATAACAGCCCAGTGCAGCGGGGCGGCGCCCCGGTATTTCGGCAGCAGGGAAGCGTGTACGTTGACGCAGCCGTATACGGGAAGATAAAGAACAGCCGGGGGAAGGATGCGCCCGTAGGCAGCTACCACAATTATTTCCGGCGACAGTTTTTTTAAAACCTCAATAAAGTCCGGATCTTTAACCCGCTGCGGCTGAAGAACCGGGGTCTGGAAAGCTTGAGCGGCGACTTTAACCGGGGACGCCGCCTCCTTTTTACCCCTTCCCCTGGGCCGGTCAGGCTGGGTTACAACAGCAGCCAGGTCGTGGCCGGCTTGTACCAGGGCTTGCAAGGTGGGGACCGCGAAATCAGGGGTCCCCATAAATACAACCCGCATCTGCAACTCCTCTAATCTTCCTTCTTCTTGATTTTTGATATATTTTTCGCGCGGTCTATGAACAGCACCCCGTCGAGGTGGTCGATTTCGTGCTGGAGGGCTCTGGCAAAAAAACCCTTTGCCCGGAGCCGGCATTCCTTGCCGTTGCGATCAAGTGATTTTACCTCAACCAGGGTTGCCCTGGCCACTTCCCCCATCAGTCCGGGGATGCTGAGGCAAGCTTCGTTATCAATTTCCTGTCCTTCGGAGCGGACAATTTCCGGGTTAATCAGCTCGTGCAGGCCATCCCCGGTATCCACAACGATCACCCGTTTGGATATCCCGACCTGGGGAGCGGCCAGACCAACGCCTTTCGCCATGTACATAGTCCTGGCCATATTATCCAGAAGCTTAATGATATTGGGGGTAATTTTGGGCACCGCCCTGGCTTTTTCTCTCAGGACATCGTCTCCCAATTCAACAATATTGTATACAGTCAAAACCGGAGCCTCCTTTAAACCATACCCTGTGGGTTAATATCTACGTGGACGGACGGCTTAAAAGCCGGTCGTTCCTTGTCCAGAATATTTAAGGCTTCTTTGATCACATCTTTCAAAGTATTGCGGCGCGGTCCTTTCAGTACCAACTGCCAGCGATACTGCCCCTTGATCCTGCTCATTGGGGCGGGGGCCGGGCCCAGGACATCGACAGGTATATTCACACCTGCCGCTATTTTCTCCAGCACTTCTTTCGCCAGCAGCGCTCCCTTTGTTAATGTTTCCTCGTCGGTATGGGTCAACAGCAACCTGGCCAGGTGACTGAAGGGGGGGTAATCCAGCGCGCGCCGGACCGGCGCCTCGCTCCGGTAAAAGCTCTCGTAATCGTGAGCTGCCGCAGCTATGATACTGTAATGGTCCGGTGTGTATGTCTGAATCTGGACCTCTCCGGCCAGACTGCCGCGCCCGGCCCTGCCGGCAACCTGCGTCAAAAGCTGAAAAGTACGCTCGGCGGCCCGGAAATCCGGCATATGCAGAGTCGTATCCGCATTGATTACACCAACCAGGGTCACCTTCGGCAAATCCAAGCCCTTGGCAATCATCTGGGTACCGATCAATATGTCGGCGCGACCATCCCGAAAAGAACTGATAAGCCTTTCATGCGCTCCCCGGCGGGAGGTTGTGTCGCTGTCCATGCGTAAAACTCTCGCCTCCGGGAACAATCGCCGCGCCTCTTCTTCCACCTTCTGGGTGCCCACTCCGAAATGCCTGATATCATCACTGCCGCAGCGGGGGCACAGGACAGGCCGGTTTGTGCTGTAGTTGCAGTAATGACATCGCAGGGTGCCGTCCAGGTGATAGGTGAGGGATATGTCGCAGCTCGGGCACTTGATCACAAGCCCGCACTGGCGGCATACCACAAAGTTGGCATAGCCCCGCCGGTTTAAAAACAGGATCACCTGCTCGTGTCTTTCCAGACGCCGGTTTATGGCCTCAACCAGGGGTACACTGAATATGCCCCGGTTGCCGCGTTTTAATTCATCCCTCATATCGACCACCTGCACCGGCGGGAGGGGGTGGTTGTCAATCCTGACGGGTAGTTTGAGGAGGCGGTAGAGGCCGCCTGGCCCGGCTCTCAGGTAGGATTCCAGAGACGGAGTGGCGCTCCCCAGGATTACTACCGACCCGGACTGCTGCGCTCTTTTCAGAGCCACTTCCCTGGCGTGATAGCGCAGGTGATCATCCTGCTTGTAACTTGACTCGTGCTCTTCATCGATAATAAAGAGTCCAGGCCGGGGCGCCGGCGCAAATACTGCCGAACGTGTGCCCAGGACCACCGGAGCTTCACCGCTCTTGACCCGCCGCCAGGCCTGGTACCTTGCCGTACCGGCCAGGCCGCTGTGCAGTACCGCTACCAGGCTGCCAAAGCGCGCCCGAAAAAGTTCGATCATCTGAGGGGTCAGCGCAATCTCCGGGACCAGAGCCACCGCCTGGCGGCCTTCCTGCAACACGGCAGCAATGGCCCGCAGGTAAACCTCGGTCTTGCCGCTGCCGGTAACCCCATGCAGCAGAAACACGCTGAACCTGCCGGCCTTTAAGGCGCCTTCAATCTGCTCTAAGGCTGTTGCCTGATCCGCATTCAGCTGCAATTCGCCGTAACCGGCTGTGAACTGCGGTCCGCCATACCCGGGGGGCGCCTGGGACGTATTGTTAACAGCCGCCAAATACCCTTTATGCACCAGCAATTCCACTGTTTTGCCGGTAGTCTCCGCAGCAGCCGCCAGTTCCTTTACAGTTAGCCCCGGACTGGCCATGGCTGCCCGCAGCACGGCTGCTTGCCTGGGCGCGCGGGCCAGGGAGGCTGCTGCTTGTTCAAGTTTCTCCCCGTCAAGGGCGGGAATGATCCTTCTTACCCCGCGGCCTGACTTTACCTGCAAGCGGGGGGAAATAATCCGCTGCAACGCTTCAGCTGTGCTGCAGAGATAACTTTCCGACATCCAGCGGGCCAGCTCTAAAAGCTCCGGGCTGAAGACAGGCTCCTCGTCCAGTACCCCGGCTATTTCTCTGATATTAACCTGGCTCTCCGGCGCCCCGAAACCCACCACATAGCCCGTCAAACACCTTTCCCTAAAAGGGACGAGTACCCGCGCGCCAATTTGCAGGACGTTTTCAAATTTCTTGGGCACGGCGTAATGGAACACACGGTCAGTCTTCCTGACAGCCAAATCGACGATTATCTCGGCACAGAGACCGTTTTTTACCATTATACCCTCCAGGGAACATGTTTACAAATACCAGCCTTATTATAACAAAAAAGGCGCCATACCGGCAGGGTCAATCCTTATTCCCGTACCTCTTTTAATCCTGACGCGCCGGCTTATGATGGGAGCACAAGGCTGTCAACTCCCGCGTACCGGGTTCCATATTGTGACGTTTCAGAACAAGCGGCCATACGCCTTTTTCGGGCCTGGTGAACCTTTTTCCGTCAGCTTTGCGCACAATGAGCACGCCCCTATCCATTTTTCCTTAGTTTATCATCTTGTTCCGTCGCTTAATCCTCACAAGCAGCGACATCAACGCAGGCCATACTGATAGCGATAAATCATATGGATTATGGCATAAAAAAACATGTATTTTCCGCCTGAAGCAAAACAACATAAGGGATATAGGCTTTTTAGGAGGAGATTTATGTCTACATGCAGGATCGCGGCGGTTTTATTAATCATTTTCACGGTGGGATTTGTAAGCGGGACAGCCCACGCCAACTCTGAATATAAGGAAAACCAACTAAAAAATGGCGTAAGGGAAATGTTTGAGGCCCGCGCCCTGGCTATAATTACCGGCGCGGACCCGGCGCCTGTCCTGGCCGCTTACGAAACCTCGGAAACACTGGGACTCTGGGCGCAAATCCATGAGCGCGAGAGGTTGGACTACGTCCAGCAGTGGGCGAAAAAAAGAGGTGTACATTTTACTGAAGCAAAATCATCGTTGAGCATCCCCTGGTACAGGATGGAAGGGAATTACGCCGAGCTGTTGGTCAACGAGACCCTCCAACTTGGCTATGTTTATCCCGGCAGCCCCACTGTCAACCGCTTTGGTACAGGCTCCAGGCATTGGTTAAAGCTGGTGTGCCGGGGGAGCAAGTGGTTAATTCTGCAGGACTTTTATACCGATGGTCTGGGTGATAATTTCCAGGTACCCAACCCCACGCCGGCAGACGGCGCCGCAGTGGTAGGGCAGCCGGGAAAAAGGCCTGCAGCAAAAAATAGTACACCGGTAGTTTTCGACCGCGAAGGAGCTGTTCGATATGCCGATAAATATGCCGGGCTGGCCTGGGGCGCCGGCAATGACAATAGTTATAACCGGAATTACCGCGATTTTAATGACCGTGGCGGAGACTGCGCCAACTTCGTATCCCAATGCCTGGGCGACCAGGATGGCGGCAAAATGGTGATGGACGACCTCTGGTATTACGACCGGCAGGAAAATGCCGGGAGCCAAAGCTGGGTGCGGGCTGAGTCCTTCGGCGACTGGATCCTCTACAGCGGGAGGGGGCGGCGGCTGGCGCGGGGAACTTTCTCTGAATTAAATCAACCCACCAGCAAATTTCCGGGAGGAGCTGTCCGGGAGTTGGCGCCGGGGGATGTTATCGGTTATGGAGAGACGGGTTATTCCAGGCACCTGGCTATAGTCGTGGGGACCGACTCACAAGGTTATCCCCTGGTCAACGCCCATAACGTTGACCGCTACCATTGCCCATGGGATATGGGTTATGACAAAACAACGTTTTTTCATCTTTATCAGGTGAACGACTAAAAATGAAGTATTGTATTTACTGGCTGGATGCTCTCAAGTTAAGCGCCTCATCCAAGATCCGGTCAGCCAAAGTTTTCTTATCCATTTTGGGCAACTGGACAATGATTTGTCCCGGATAAACCAGTTTTACAATATTAGTATCAGCACCAAACTCCGCGCCTGGCCTGGTCACATCGTTGGCGACCAGGAGATCAAGATTTTTCATCTCCAGCTTGCGGAGGGCATTTTTTTCGAGCTCCTTGGTTTCAGCCGCAAAGCCCACCAGGATCTGGCGGGTCTTTCTCCGTCCCAGTTCTGCCAGGATATCCGGGTTTTTCTCGAGCTCTATGGTCATTTGATCCTGATTCTTTTTGATTTTATGCTGAGCGGCTTCTTTAGGTCTATAATCTGCAACAGCAGCTGATTTAACAACCACATCGACGTGGGGATAATGTGCCAGCACGGCGTCAAACATTTCCCTGGCGGTCTCCACTCCAATAAATTCGACCCCGTGGGGCGGTTTCAATGCGGTTGGGCCGCTGACCAGAATAACCCTGGCCCCCCGGCGCAACGCGGCGCCTGCCACCGCGTAGCCCATCTTACCCGAACTGCGGTTGGTCAGGTAGCGCACCGGGTCAATTGGTTCGACAGTTGGGCCTGCCGTTACCAGCACGCTCATGCCGCTCAAATCTTGATCAGAAGCCAAAAGGACTTCTATATTTTCTTGAATAGCTTCTATCTCGGCCAACCTGCCAATCCCTTCCACCCCGCAGGCCAGCCTCCCCCGGCCTGGTTCGACGAAATGATAGCCCAATTCCCGTAAGACAGTCAGGTTGCGCTGGACAACCGGGTTTTCGTACATGTTTTTGTTCATAGCCGGGCAAAAAAGGACCGGACAGGCTGCGGCTGTTATAACGGTGGACAGGAGGTCGTCGGCAAGACCAACTGCCGCCTTGGCAATGATATTGGCGGTGGCGGGGGCAACAACGATCAGGTCGGACTGGGTTGCAAGCTCAACGTGTTGAACGTTCCAGCCGGAGGCCCGGTCAAAGAGATCGGTGTAGACCCGGTTGTCCGTAAGCGCCTGAAAGGTAAGAGGCCGGACAAATTCCTGGGCCGACCTGGTCATAACCACATGGACCTCCGCGCCGGCTGCTTTAAGATTGCTTGCCAATTGGGCAACTTTAAAAGCAGCTATGCCGCCGGTCACTCCCAGGGTGATCGTTTTTCCAGCCAGCATGGGCTTCCTCCTATCTAAAAATGCAGGGGTGAATTCATTCGCACAAAAGTCACTTGATACCAGCGTGGGTCCTTTTGTATCCAACTCTGTTGCCGGCTATTTCCTTCAGGGCGGCAGTTACCGGCTTACTGGAAGCTTCGTCGGCCTTGGCGCTTCCCCTCTCGGTCAGTATCCTGGCCCGCTTGGCGGCAACCACGACCAGGGTATACCGGCTGTCAACCTTTTGCATTAGCTCATCAAGAGTTGGTGCATTCATAGCGTTCCTCCATCTTCAAAAAAATCTAACCGCCCAACTGGGAGAGATGGTCAATGATTGGCTGCAGGCGCCAGGTACGGCACTTTTCGGCTAATATGATAGCCCGGATGTTATCAATTGCCCTTCTAATACTGTCATTTACTACGATGTAGTCGTAGCCCGCCGCCAGTTTCATCTCCCCGGCCATACATTGCAAACGTTTTTCAATTTCTTCCCGGGAATCCGATTTCCTGCCAAATAAGCGCTGCTGCAGCTCTGTTCTGGATGGAGGGGCAATAAAAATCAGCACCGCCTCAGGCAGTTTTTTCTTAACCTGAAGGGCGCCCTGGATATCAATTTCCAATATAACGTCGTTACCCCGCTCAAGGGCTTCCAGGACAAAATGCCTGGGTGTGCCATAATAATTTCCGTAAACCTGAGCCCACTCAAGAAGCTGGCCCTCGTCAATCATTTTATTGAAGATGTCCCGTTCCAGGAAGAAATAATCAACCCCATCCACCTCGCCGCCCCTGGCCTGTCTGGTAGTGGCAGAAATGGATACGATTAAGGTTGGGATTTCTCGCTGCAGCGCTTTCACGATAGTCCCCTTACCGGCCCCCGAAGGACCGGATATGATCAATAATAAACCTTTTTTACCCACAGCTAATTCTCCATGCTTTATTCGCCGGGTTCCTCAGCCTGTACCGGAGCGTCTTTGGAAACCAGGCGATGGGCCACTGTTTCCGGCTGTACCGCGGAAAGGATAATGTGATCGCTGTCGGTGATGATAACCGCCCTGGTCCGGCGTCCGTAGGTTGCGTCGATCAGCATACCCCGATCGCGGGCTTCGGTTATAATCCTCTTAATGGGGGCAGATTCCGGGCTTACAATAGCTATAATGCGGTTGGCCGATACGATATTGCCAAAACCGATGTTAATTAATTTAATCTCCATACTGCTTCCCCCTTAATACTTTCTATTATTATTATTCTATGTTCTGTACTTGTTCTCTTATTTTTTCCAGCTCGCTTTTTGCTTCGACCACTGCCCGGCTTATTTCCAGGTCGCTTGCCTTAGAAGCGATAGTATTGATTTCCCTGTTCATCTCCTGGATCAAAAAATCCAGCTTTCTTCCCACTGATTCTCCTGCTGTCAGGCAGCTTTTCAGCTGCTGCAAATGGCTCTCGAGGCGAACGTTTTCCTCGGTTATGCTGGAGCGCTCCGCAAAGATCGTGGCCTCGGCGGCCAGCCGGTCGGGAGTTATAATACCATCACGCATGTAATCATTCAAACGGGCGACCAGTCTCTCCCGGTACTCCTCCACGACAAACGGCGAGCGCTCCCTGATGCTCTGGTTGAGATAAAAAAGCCGCTCCGACCTGCTTAAAAGATCCCTTGCCAACTGCTCACCTTCCACCATCCTCATGCGGACCAGGTTATCAACCGCTTCTTGCACCGCGTTCTGAATGGAAGGCCACCATTCTTCGACATCATCGGCAGGTTCCTCCACGGTCACTACCCCGGGTAAGGCAACCAGCTCTTGAAACTGTATTTCTCCACCAATGCCAAGGGTTTCCTGGAGTTCTTTCATTGCATTATAATACGCCGCAGCAAGGGCTTTGTCAACTTTCACTGTGGCGTTTTTTTCCCCGCACTCCTCCACTCCGAGAAAGCCATCAACCCGGCCACGGGCGATGCGGGCCTGGATGAACCGGCGGATCCGGTCTTCCAGGGGGGAAAGTGAGCGCGGCAACCGTAAGACAACCTCATTATAGCGATGGTTGACCGCTTTCAGCTCGAAAATGAATTTTTTCCCGGCAGCAACAGCCTCTCCACGGCCGTAGCCGGTCATGCTTTTAATCAATTCAACACCACCTGTCAGTTGATACCAGCACAGCAAAATAAAAGTCCATCACCAAAACCCATCTAATGGAAACATTCCCCAATCGGGGACATTTTAATCGGGGACATTCCTTCATTCTTTAAAGGTCTGTCCCCACTACTCATTATTATTGGCAATTACCATGAAATTATTTTTCTACCCAAAAAAAGAAAATCCTTTTCATAAAGACAAAAACTCCAGTATTTCAAGGAAAAATACTGGAGTCTTATATTCTATCTAATTTGTTCCATCAGACTGGAAATACGGTCCAGGCCCTCCTTGATGTTTTCCATGGAACAGGCATAGGACAGACGGAAGTAGTCGTCATTCCCAAAGGCGACACCAGGCACCACGGCAACACGCGCTTCTTTCAATAACAAAGCTGCAAGGTCAGTGGCGTTATGAATTAAGGTTCCTTGATAGGATTTTCCAAAATAGTTCTTAACGTTGGGGAAAAGGTAAAATGAGCCGTTTGGCCGGGTGCAGCTGACACCTGGAATCGCCCGCAACCGCTCCAGCATGTAATCCCTTCTATGGTGAAACTCTACTCTCATGAGTTCGGTGGGTGTCTGGTCTCCGGTCAGAGCCGCCACGCTGGCCGCCTGGGCGATGGAATTAGGGTTTGACGTCGAGTGGCTCTGCAGGTCTCCCATGGCTTTGGCCACTATGGCGCTGCAGGCGGCGTAACCGATCCGCCAGCCGGTCATGGCATAGGCTTTTGATACGCCGTTGATAACCATGGTACGCTCTTTGAGTTCAGGAGAAATGGAGGCTATGCTTTCATGCCTGTCACCGCTATAGATCAGCTTGGCATAGATTTCATCGGACAAGACCATAAAGTCGTACCGGGCGATAACCCCGGCCAGTTTTTCAAGTTCCTCTCTGCTATATACAGCCCCGGTGGGGTTGCTGGGGCTGTTCAGGATCAATAGCCTGGTACGGGAATTAATGGCGCCTTCAAGTTCGTCCGGCGTCAACTTAAACCCGTTTTCTTCCCTGGTGGCTACAATCCGGGCGGTAGCGCCGGACAGCTTGATTTGTTCCAGGTAGCTTACCCAGTATGGAGCGGGAAGGATTACTTCGTCACCTGCCTGCGCCAGTACCTGCATGGCGTTGTAAAGGGTGTGCTTAGCCCCCGATGATACAACGATCTGCTTTGGCTGGTAGTCAAGCCCCTGGTCAATCTGAAACCTGTGACAGATAGCCTCTTTTAGTTCTTTGGTGCCCGAAACTGCTGTATACTTGGTTATACCCGAACGGATTGCCGCGATGGCCGCTTCTTTAATATGGTCGGGTGTATCGAAATCCGGTTCCCCGGCCCCAAAGGTAACCACGCTGTCACCGTTTGACTTCATCTCTTTAGCTTTCGCGTCGATCGAAAGGGTCGGGGACGGACTGATATTTAACGCCCGGTCAGCTAGTTTCACAGGTACTTCCTCCTTCGTATATATGAGGGCCGGCTTGTTATAAGCCAGTATAAATTATGTTTCCCGGCCTTCGTGGTTCGATTAGCAGCTACCGTGTTCAACCAGGCGCTTAAATTTAATCTTGCGACTTCACAGTTCTGCCTTGCATAGCTTAAAGCTCTTTGAACCACACTGTTCAATAATGTAATGTAAAAATACTTTATGGAACAATCCGTTAAAACGAAACCCGGCCGATATTTGCAGCCAACCTGTCCAGCGCTTCCCGGATCCGTTGTTTCTCAATAGTCAGGGCCATCCTGAAATACCCCTCTCCGTTTTGGCCATACCCGATGCCCGGGGTGATGACTACGCCTGCCTGTTCCAGTACCAATTCGGCAAAGGACGCGGAGGTATACCCTTTTGGGACCGGCGCCCATACATAAAAGGACGCCTTGGGCTTCGTCAGGTTCCAGCCGAGGCTGTTCAATCCGTCAACCAGAATGTCGCGGCGTTCCTGGTAGATTGCGTTCTGTCTATCAACAATTTCCTGTGGACCCGTGAGACCTGCCGCTGCGGCATACTGAACGGCCTGGAATACACCGGAATCGATGTTGGACTTGAGCCTGCCCAGAGCTTCAACCGCCTCCGGATTGCCTGCGGCCCACCCGATCCGCCAACCGGTCATGTTGTAAGTCTTGGATACCGAGTGAAATTCGATACCGACTTCTTTCGCGCCGGGAAATTCCAGAAAGCTGTGGGGCTTATAGCCGTCATAAGCAACGTCGGAATATGCGGCGTCATGGCAGATCAGGATTTCATACTCCCTGGCAAAGTCAATGGCCCGGCGGTAAAAATCACCGCCGGCCACCGCGCCGGTTGGGTTGTTGGGATAGTTTAAGAAGAGCATTTTGGCCTTTCTGGCCACATCGGGGGATATCGCGTCGAAATCGACCAGGTAGCCGTTTTCCTCGCAAACAGGTATATAATGGGGCGTCGCTCCGGCCAGAATAGCTCCGCCGGAATAGACCGGGTAACCCGGATCGGGCGCCAGGACCGTATCTCCGGGATCGAGATAACACCACGATATGTGGGCGATACCTTCTTTGGAGCCAAGGAGGGACACAACTTCGGTACGGGGATCGAGCCCAACCCCGAAACGCTGGTTGTACCAGTAAGCCACAGCCTGGCGGTAGCTGAGCATACCAACCGAAGACGGGTACTGGTGGTTGGCAGGATTTCTGGCCTCTTTTATCAGTTCCTCAATAATATGGTCCGGTGTCGGGCGATCCGGGTCGCCGATACCGAGGCTGATTACATCGACTCCCTCTTCCTTTTTTGCGGCAATAAGATTCTCAATCCTGGCAAAAAGATAGGGCGGCAGGTTGCGGATACGTTGCGCTTCTGTAAATTTCAACCTATACTTTCCTTTCATATATGTATTATCAAGGTCAAGCTAATTCAAGCTTACCTAATACATTTTATCACTGCGACCTCAACTTGCAACATTTTTATAAAATCATTACGTTATTATGACGAATTTTTTATGAAATTGATGTACCGTTAATAACCAACTAAATTGCCAGCAAAACCCTGCTTTAAACAAGAGACTGTCGAAGCGGTGTGCAACAGAATTGTATTAGAAGGGATATACCCCGCTGAACACCTCTTCGGCCGGTCCGGTCATGTAGACATGGTTATCACCTGCCCACTCGATTAAAAGGGCGCCCGTACTTAAATGGACCGTAACCAGCCGGCCGGTGTACCCGTTTAAAGCGCTGGCTACACCGGTCGCGCAAGCGCCGGTGCCGCAGGCCATGGTTATGCCAGCCCCTCTTTCCCACACCTTCATATTCACTTCGGAACGGTTCAATACCTGTACAAACTCCACGTTGGTCTTGCGGGGAAAGGCTGGGTGAGTCTCAAAACGGGGACCCAACCGGGACGGAGAAACTGCCTCAACGTCAGGGACAAAGATAATGCAGTGGGGATTCCCCATGGAAACCGCTGTAATCCGGTAAGCTGTCCCATCGATCTCCAATTCCTCATCAACAACCCGGCCGGGAGCCCCCAACATGGGGATATCTGCCCGCTCAAGGCGCGGTTCACCCATATCCACCCTGACCAGCGTTACTTGGCCGTTCTCTATGATCAACTCTGGAATGCGAATGCCGGCCAGGGTTTCCACCCGTATTTTTTTCTTTTTAACCAGGTCGTGCTCAAACAGGTATTTGGCTGCACAGCGGATGACATTGCCGCACATCTCGGCCTCACTGCCGTCGGAATTATAGATGCGCATGTTAACATCGGCTGTACGCGAGGGGAGCAGCGGCACTAAACCGTCTGCGCCGACTCCGAAATGACGATCGCAAATTTTGACGGCCAGTTCTGGAAAACGGTCTAAATCCAGCTCCTGTTCAAAACCGTTGACCAAAACGAAATCGTTGCCCAGACCCTGCACTTTAGTAAATCGCAAGCCTACAGGAACCTCCTTTAGCTTTTAAAACTTGATCCGCCATATATTTTACCCTATTTGCACACGCAGGTACATATTATCCTACAAATTTACTTTTTACTGTCTTTTAGGCCATACATATACAACGTTTTGTTATAAGTGTCTGAACTTATTTAATTTTTACAACTATTTCAACTTCCACGGCAGCTCCCAGCGGCAGTTCACTTACCCCGACGGCGGACCTGGCATGCCGTCCCGCCTCTCCGAAAATTTCACCGAGTAACTCTGAAGCCCCGTTGATCACCTTGGGCTGGTTGACAAAACCCGCTGCGCTGTTGACGAAACCGGTTACTTTGACAATCCTTTCCACATGATCAAGGCTGCCTGTCATCTCCCTGACCGCGCTTAAACAGTTGACGGCACAGATTTTTGCCGCTGTATAGCCCTGGTCTTCCGTCAGTTCACACCCCATTTTGCCCTTGTACGCAAGCTTCCCATCCACCAGGGGGAGTTGGCCCGAAGTGTAGATATACTTGCCGACCATAACCGCCGGTACATAGGCCGCTACAGGTTTGGGGACCGGGGGCAGTCTCAAACCCATACTTTCCAGCTTTGCTTCATACATATGCTCATCTCCTTCGTAATCACATAATAACATGCCCATTACAGTTATAGAGATTCTTTTTCGTTTGGCTCATGCTTTGTTATAGGCGGGCTATACTATAAAGGATGTTGACCAAGAAAGGAGCATGCCTGTGCCGGATCATACCGGACCCAGGGGACCTGCCGTCAACCCCAGTTCTTAATACCTTTTGGTAGCCAAGCCGGGGAGCCACCCCGGCTTGTTTTTCGAGATGCCCTTTATCTACCGGCCTCTATGTAATATAATGTAACAGGATCTGCCAGGTTACTATCTTGTCGAATCCCCTAAGAACAGTTTTAGTCTTCAAACGGAGGAATATACCATGCCTTTTGACGGCCTGGTCCTGGCTGCCGTGCGCCAAGAACTTGAGGTAAGATTTTTAGGTGCCCGCATAGAAAAAATCTACCAGCCGGAGAGGGATGAACTTGCTCTTATCCTGCACCAGCCCGGCCTGCGGCAGCGGCTGCTCCTCTCGGCCCATGCCCGGGACGCGCGGGTCCACCTGACGGCAACCGCAAAAGAAAATCCCGTCAGCGCTCCCCTATTCTGCATGGTGCTGCGCAAACACCTGGAAGGCGGGCGAATTCTTGCATTTGAACAGCCTGGACTGGAGCGGGTACTGATTATTAAGATTGAATCCCGCGATGAACTGGGACGTTTATCTGAAAAACACCTGGTCTGCGAGATTATGGGCAAACACAGCAACATTATCCTTTTAGACCCGGACTCAAGAATTATCCTTGACGGGATCAGGCGCTACTCGCACTCGGTCAGCCGTTACCGGGAAGTACTGCCGGGCCGGGATTACCTCCCTCCGCCTGCCCAGGGCAAGCTCAATCCCCTGGCGCTGGACGAGGATGGATTCCGCCAGATTTGTCTTGACGCGCCGCTGGAAACCACCCTGCCAAACTTGCTGCAGAAACGTCTGGAAGGCTTAAGCCCTGTCACCTGCCGGGAAATTGTGCACCGGGCCAACCTGCCCCTCGACTTGCCTTTGGACCAGTGCGGTGATTATGACCTGAGAGCCCTGTGGACAGCGCTTTGCACAATAATCATCCCCGCCAGAAAGGGAGAATTTGAACCTTGCCTGCTTACCGGCAAGAAAAGGGAACCCCTGGACTTCGCGGCAATCGACCTCAGCCACACAGGTAAGAATAGCAAGTACAACGGCATGAATGCGCTGCTGGACTTTTTTTTCACCGCCCGCAGCCACCAGCAAAAATTCAGCCTTCAGAAAAACGTTGTTACCGGCTTGCTGAACAAAGAGATTACCCGGCTGGCCAAAAAGGTGTCTATATATAACGAGAGTATGGATGATACAGCAGGGGCTGATCGGCTCAGGCTATACGGTGAACTGCTGACGGCCAACCTTTACCGCCTGGATAAAGGGATTGCGGAAGCTCGCCTGGAAAATTATTACGATCCCTCCTGCCCCCTCGTAACCGTACCCCTCGACCCGCAGTTAACGCCTTTGGAAAATTGCCGGGTTTATTTCAAAAAATATGTTAAAGCAAAGCATACCCGTGCTGCGGTAGAGTCGAGGCTGGCCTTGGCCCGGGAAGAGCTCAGCTACCTGGAAGGGGTTAAAACAACCGTGGAGCAGGCCGGCAGCCAGGCCGAACTGGATGAAATCAGGCAGGAACTAACCGAGCAGGGTTACCTGAAAATGCCCGTCCCACGACCGGGCACAAAGAAAAACAAGAAGGAGCGGCTTATACCCAAGCCTCACTCCTTCCGCTCTTCCGATGGCTTTACAGTTTTCGTGGGTAAAAACAACAAGCAGAACGACTACCTGACTTTGAAAATGGCCGTCCAGGACGATCTTTGGCTGCATACCAAGGATATCCACGGAGCGCACGTGATTATCCGTGCGGAAGGGAGGGAAATCCCTGCCAGGACGCTGGAGGAGGCCGCCGGGTTGGCCGCCTTCTTCAGTAAAGGACGCTCTTCGACAAAGGTGGCGGTAGACTACACCTTGGTCAAGCATGTACACAAGCCCAAGGGAGCAAGGCCCGGCATGGTCATCTACGAACACCAAAAGACCATAATGGCGGCGCCCGATGAGGATAAAGTTGAAATGCTAAGAGCCCCGGAGCCGGACCAAAGTCAAGCCTAATAGAGCTGAAAATAGATATTCATCATACCATAACGAAACCCAAAAAATGTTGGTATGAATTAATGTGAAATTGTTTACAGCCCGATATATACGAGTGTATCGCAATGTAAAGGTCATTGTTAATTGGATCTCGAAAAGCCTCATGCGTAGTGGGCTTGGGGTTATCCTCCGCTCTCTTCGCAATTCTCCATTTGTGCAACAAGAGTGTCATGCCGACCGCATCTACAGACAGCCATCCGCTAGCTACGCGCTATTCAAGCTTTTCTGCAAGCTACGCACGCGCTAAGGAACGCACCCAGGTGCAGGCTTATACTGCATTTCTTACCGGTCAGTCGTAGGGCGTAGGCTTATACTGACTTGTATCTGGGTCAGGCGTAAGGTGATGATCCCCGGGTATTATTTTTTACGCCTTACGCCTTACGGCCTACGGCTATTTTAGCCCCAAGCCCGCAAGTCAAGCCTTTTCGAACAATATTCTTGAGACAGGTGAGGTAAATGACGTGGAATATGTCTCCCCATTGTCACTCTCCAGTGTGCATTTTCATTGGTAGCTTATACTTGTTTATAGAACAGCGTAATGCTTCTATCTTAACCTGTGTTTAATCCTGCGCGATAAACAGTACTTGTCTTTAAGTTCTGCTGCCCGGCTTGATTGCCGGAATGCCCTGCCGGCAGAGCGGGCATTCCTCTGGCTCGTAAGATACTACCTCCATGGTCAGGAGCGCTTCCGTCCTGACCCCCAGGTCCACCGTGCCGTTGCTGCGGTCAACCAGCACCCCCGCGCCCACGACCTCGCCGCCCAGACCGCGCACAACTTCAATGACCTCCCGTACCGAGCCGCCTGTCGTAACCACGTCCTCAACGACCAGGACTTTTTCCCCCGGTTCAATAGAAAAGCCCCGCCTGAGTTTCATCATGCCGTTTTCTCTCTCTGTAAACAGGCTGCGCACACCCAGCGCCCGTGCCGTTTCATACGAAACGATAATGCCGCCCATGGCCGGACCGATAACTGCCGACACCCCTTCCCCCTGAAACCGTTCCGCCAACTCACGGCAGAGTGTTTCCGTATAATTGGGATGCTGCAAAACCAGGGCGCACTGAAAGTACCGGTCCCCGTGCCGGCCCGAAGTCAGGCGAAAATGGCCGGACAGCAAAGCCCCGGAATCTTGAAAGATTTTAACAACCTCATTTTGTGATAACATGACGCACCTCTCTATTCAAGTATCCGTAAACACTGATATCTTAGACACTCATGCCGCATGAGCAGCATCTGCTGAGAATGAAATAATGCTATTTCCCCTCGCCAGTGAAGTGAATCGTAATATCAACAATCTCCGGATGGTTCCCAATCCGGATCGGCGGACCCCAGGTCCCGAACCCAGACGACACGACAATTTGGAAATCCCCCTTACGGAGGTACCCCCAGTCGGTTTCAAAAATCCTCTTGGTGATCAGGTTAAACGGAAACAACTGCCCCCTGTGAGTATGTCCGGATAGCTGCAGGTCTACGCCCTGCAGCCGGGCTTCTTCCAGATGGCTAGGCTGGTGGTCCAGCAAAATCACCGGAAAGGAGCGGTCAACGCCAGCCATCACTGCTGACAGCTCTTTGCGGCCGGACCCTCCGAAACGTTCTCTCGAGCTGTAGTCGCGTCCGGCGATATAAAAGCTGCCCGCAACTTTAAGACAGTCATCGCGCAACACCGTAACCCCAGCCTCCGAAAGATAATGGCAGGCCTCTTCCGCATGCCCCCCGATGTATTCGTGGTTGCCGAAGACAGCGTAGACCCCGTACCTGGACTTTAGCTTTAAGAAGCTTTCCGACATCTTTTGCTCTACAAAGGGTCCTATATTTTCATCAATAATGTCTCCCGGCAACAACACTATGTCGGGGTCAAGGCTGTTTACCCTGTTGATCATGGCCATAAGCCTGCCATTGTGGACAATATTACCAAGATGGATATCCGACACCACTACCATATGAAGCGACTGCAGACTGCCGGCCTGTTTATCAATGGTAAGATCATAACTGGTGAGCTGCGGGTTCCTTGCATTCCAGGAGCCGTACAGAACAATCCCCAACACCGCCACGACTACAACAAGGCCTGTTACAGCCGGAAACTGCTTCAGGCCGTGCGGTAAAAAATGCAGCCAGCGGTCTGCCAGACGTAACAGGTCGACCAGGATTAATGCCAGTACAAAAAAATTCATGGCAGCCAGCCAGTATGAGCCTACCACCGTCAAGCCCGCGCTTAGCGAGTCCGGCATGAATTGAGCCGCAAACCGGCCGATCAGATAAGAAAAGGCCAGGAAAGAAAAAACAATCCAGTAAACCACACCATACCCGGCGGGTATCAGCCTGCCGAAAGCCTGCCAGCCGCGGATACCGATATAGTAGTTTAGACCCGCAAAAATCATGATAAATGCGGCCAGGAACAGCATTAGTTGTGTTTTCATTACCAACCCGTCTGTAATGGAATTGCGAAAATCATTAAAACTAATTATAACTTGCTCACCGGAAATTTCACACTGCCCTTTAAAGAGTTTTTTCGTCTTTCATAAAAAACAACACTTCCCTGATAAGACTAAAACCCGCCAGTTCAATTGTCACCGGCAGGAGTTTTTTTCCCTTGTATTTATTCTTAAATCTAAGTGTATGTAAACCCGGCTTGCGTTGAGCTCAAGTAATTAAAGTCCGGGTGTTCATTTTTTATTTCAGCAATCAATTTTAAAAACACATCAACTAATCCTGGATCAAATAAAGAGCCGCTGCAGCTCTTTAACTCCGCGCATGCTTCAACGAAATTTTTTGCTTTTTTATACGGCCTGTCTGTAGTCATGGCATCAAAGCTGTCGGTTATCCGGAGGATTCTTGCCTGCAGAGGTATCCCCTCTCCGGCTAGTCCTTCCGGGTAACCCGTTCCATCGTAATTTTCATGATGGTGAATTATAGTGGGGATTACTTTTTTCAAGGAACTTATTGGCCGTACTATATCGCCGCCCCATTCCGGATGCTTTTGTAGAATTGCCAAATCTGAAGGTTTTAAGGCCTCTGTACTATTCAATATATCGCGGCTAATTTCGAGTTTGCCGATATCATGCAGGATAGCGCCATATCTCAGTATAAGCATTTCTTCGGTGGTGAAATTCAGTTTCTCCGCCAGTTTAAGGGAATAATACACCACCCTTTCGGAATGGCCGAAGGTGTACCTGTCCTTAGCGTTGATTATCGTCAGTAAGGTTTTGATGGAATGAAAAAAATCTCTTTCAGCGCCATTAAAACTATCACGAAGGTCATCTATTACTGAAAAGTACAACTGTACTCTGTTCCTGCTGTACTTGGCCTTATACATTGCTTCATCGGCCAGGCGGAGAAGCCCCTCGGGGGTACTGCCTTGCTCCGGAAAGCCGGCCACACCGAGAGAAACCGTAATTCTCCCATTGGGCAGGACTTCCGCTCCCGGAAAGGAATGTGTTTCTATTTTTTTACGAATTCTCTCTGCTATTTTCAGTCCCTCACTATTTGTGTCCGGCACTATTACAGTGAATTCGTCACTACCGTAGCGTGCCGCAAAGCATGGCCGCCATTTCACCACACTATTAATAATACCAGCGACCTGTATGAGCACTTCGTCCCCTTGCTGATAGCCGTAGTTTTTATTATAGAACTTAAAGTAATCGATATCCAGCTTAATTAATGAGAGAGACTTGTTGTTTTTTTCCGCCGACTCAACGCTCTCACGCAGGACTTCCTGAAAGTGCCGGTGGTTTGACATACCGGTCAGGTCATCGGTGTTGGCTAAGAGGGTCAGGTTTTCCCTGGCCACCCTTTCGGTATCGGCAAAACCCCCAAACAGCCAGGCCAGCGTAAATAAAACCATACTGTTGATGATATCCGCCTGAAACTTGACACTTGGGCCGGGTTCAAAACCGGCTTTAAAATCAAAATAAAACAGGATTGCACCGGAAAAACCCGCAGTTATAAGCCCGGCGGTTTTACCAAGGCTTGTCGAGGCAATGATAACCGGTATAATAAAGATAATTTTAACGATACTGTCAGCTTTTCCGGTCAAAAACAAAATACTGACAGCGGTTATATAAGAAAACAAAAGTAAAAATGAATCAGTTAGGTTGGGATTACTTGCCAGCAATACACCCGAAACAATCCTATTCACGATATAATAAAAGACCGCCAGTCCAATGAAAGCTCCCATTAATGAAATAAGTATTAATTTATAGAGACCACCATCCAAAGGAACATTAGTCATAGTAAGAAAGGCCATGAAAAAAATAAGCACGCTTATAACATGTGCTACCAGGATGTGTTCAGAGATGCTTTCTTTTCTTATTTCTTCCCATCTTTTCATAAATACACCCCATTTTAAACGAGGCCGGGTAATCCCGGCCTCGTTTAAAAGGACACCTTATTTTAGTAAAGAAGACGGAACCTTGGGTTGATACCACATGTTAGCACACATTGGTCCTATTACACCGCTACTAGCAAATGATACAAGAAGTGTAAATAAACTAAAAAGAACGGCGTTTTTAATATGTTTCATTCTTATCACCTCCTTTATCAGTAAAATAAAGCAATAACCTATCATAATAACCTACAAGAGCATGTCCTGGTTTTGTTAGCATAAAAGACTGCCAGAATATACTTATATCAATTGCGATAATAAATGAAGCAGTTCTATCAGAAATAAGGATAATTAAGATGACTTGCGCTATTGTTATCAACACAAGCAACAGAAAAGAAAAATACCGCCGGTTTTGAATGTGCCGCTCCGAAACAATTGGCAAATTAACTGGAGCCAACTTGTAAACTATAGTATAAGAAAATAAAACACTAAGGACTGTAAGGATTATTAAAACATATAATGTAAAGTATTGGCCGGCAATGAATGAAAGCTCGGCAAAAGAAGGTATTAACAACATGCTTAATATCGTACATCTAGTTGCAGAGCTGCAGTGGGCGCCACCGGCAAAATTCTTAAAAAGAAACATAACTATTATTAAAATGACAGCTTCTCTAAGTGGTCCTATAAGCCATGCTATTAGCAACACCAAAAGTAATGTTACGGATGTATGAAATATTAATTCTAGACTGTAAGCCACAACTTCCCGGTTATCACTGTCGAGGTTGAGTGCATCACCCATATAGGATGCGATACGCTGGCTAATACCCATTAAATATCATAACCTTCTTTCACTTGTTGTTGTATTAAACCGGTTAAGTTTCTTATTCTTATAGTTTAGAAATATAGCAAGTCCAAGTAAAACGATTTCGTAAGGCAAACAAAAAATACCTCTCAAAAGCGGTGAAACATTAACATCCTCATATGACAGGTGAGTAATATTAAGTAATGGTTCCGCATACAATATCTGCATAGATAGCAATATTACAAAAACTAAAATAGTAAAGCCAAATATTTTTGTAATTTTTTCTTTGGTAACCAATCTCACATATACAGCAAGTGTGATGATCAAAATTAATGTATGTACTCCAAAAGCTATCGGTAAAAGACGAATAAGGTTGGTAAAGGTCTGTAATATGGCTACAATTAATATCTTTTTATAATCAAACCTTAGACGCAGCAAGGCAAAAACTGCTAACGCAAATATAAAACTTTCAGGAAAGTCCTGAAACAGTAGTGAAAGCAACTCTTTTTGATACTGCAGCATCTTCAGCCCCCTGCTTTTTTACCTTAAATTGTAATGTAATTCGGAATTAGCTCGCACTATTAAATATACCAAATAATAACATTATAATAATTGAATCCCATTTAATAATGAGCCTTGCCATTACTGCAAAAATAAGGCACTTGAACTACTGTGCTGTTTTGAAATTTAAGTATTCTACTAACTCCTATATTTTCCTTCAAATTATATTTAAATCTTAATAAAACTTGTGGGAAAGCGTTCAAATAAATAGCCAACATACAAAACTTAATCATCAGCCTGACAAGCTATAACAACGTAAAATCAAAATAATATCTCTCGTTAACCTCATTGTAA
The DNA here is from genome assembly GCF_004369205.1 of Pelotomaculum schinkii. NCBI lineage: Bacteria > Bacillati > Bacillota > Clostridia > Eubacteriales > Desulfotomaculaceae > Pelotomaculum > Pelotomaculum schinkii. The sequence continues at coordinate 588,564 of NZ_QFGA01000002.1, forward strand.
TAAATAATTAAGTCTTTAATTAATTTCAATAAATTACCATGACAAGACCGATACGGTGAGCTATTTTCAACAAATTCACAATTTATGTAATACACTTACCGGAGTCCTAAATAAATTTCCACCACATTTGAATATACTCCTATTTCCAAGAAATAAATAAGGCCACACCGCTTAAGTGTTGGCCCATTGCTGTACTGCTTGCCAAATGCTATCACTATACATATTCATTACATGCTATGAATTTCAGTTAGTATGGCTTTTACAGCCTCTAGCTGGTCATGAGCCGCAGTGACCGGTCTTCCGACAACCAGGTAGTCAGCCCCTTGCTTCAGAGCCTCCCCGGGTGTCAGGGTCCTCTTCTGGTCATTAATCGCCGTTCCTGCCGGACGTATACCGGGCGTGATGATGGTGAAGTCCGGTCCGCAGGCTTTCCTGATCGCAGCTATCTCCAGTGGTGAAGCTACCACCCCATCCAGGCCGGCCTCCCGCGCCATCAAAGCCCAGGCAACGACGCGGTCCTGAATTGTACCGGAATGACCCATCTCTTGTTTGAATGATTCCTGGTCAAAGCTGGTCAAGACCGTAACTGCCACTACAAGAGGGCGAACTGTACCGGCTTTTTCAGTCTCATCGCGTGCAGCCTCAACCGCTGCCCGCATCATCGCTTTGCCTCCTGCAGCGTGTACATTCAAAATTGCAGCTCCCTGCCTGGTGAGAGCCCGGGTCGCCCCGGCCACAGTGTTGGGGATGTCATGCAGTTTCAGGTCGACAAACACGGGTAATTCTTTCTCCCTCAGCCGGAGCAGGACCTCTTGTCCGGCACTGTAATAAAGCTGCATGCCAACCTTAAACCCACCGGCATAAGGTCCAATTTTTTCAGCGAGCTTTAGCGCTTCCTCGACATTGTCAACGTCAAGGGCAATAATTAGCGGGTTTTTAAAACTGTGCATCTCGTCCTCCGTACTAAATTAATGCTATCTCAGATAATTAGGGATCTCAAAAGGTATTTCAATTAACATTTCAACAAATCCCATATACTGACCGTCTCTGTACCACGGAGTCTGGTACACAAGCTTCTTGACACCGTTCTTTTCGGTCGTGTAACAGTTTACAGTCTGATCTTTGAGCATCGCTGCCAGTTTTTTTCGAGCGCCCTTCGGATGACACTCCAGCAGGTTGGCGCCTATCAACAGCTTACCCCCGTCTTTTGCAAAAACCTGGCAGGATTTTTCGTTCATATCCAAAATTATTCCTTCGGGATCGCAAATGGTAACTGCAACATTGGCATCTCTAACCCAATCTTCCATATGCATAAAAACAACCCCTATCCTTAAAGAAATAACCTCAATATCCCAAAAAAAATGTTCCGGGTACGCATCGCGATCTTATCTTCTACGGGTGCTGCATCAACAGTATGATTGCCTAAGTCTTCATTCTTCGCCGGCACTTCTCAGCGGTACAGTCTACTTCGTTAAGAGTTGCAGCGACAGGGCCAATTAACCGTGCGCAGCCCCGATAAGTTCTTTGATATCGCCGACACCATTTTCGCTTAAGTATTTTTCAATACCCTCCAGCACATCGATAGTGGCGCGAGGGTTGACGAAGTTGGCGGTGCCTATGGCTACGGCGGTGGCTCCGGCTAATATAAATTCCAACGCGTCTGCAGCGGTTGCAATGCCGCCCATGCCGATAATGGGCAGTTTTACAGCCTGGTAGACCTGCCAGACCATGCGCACCGCAACAGGCCTGACGGCGGGACCAGAAAGCCCTCCCATAGTGTTGCCAAGTATGGGACGCCTGGTTTTGATATCAACAGACATACCCAGCAGGGTATTAATCAAGGAAATAGCGTCCGCTCCGGCTTCCGCCACTTTTTCAGCAACAGCCGCGATACTGGTGACATTGGGAGATAGCTTGACTACCACAGGCAGCTCACTGTTCTCTTTGACCGCCCGGGTTACCTCAGCCGCCATGGCCGGGTCGCCGCCGAACTGCATGCCGCCCTTTTTGACATTGGGACAGGATATATTAACCTCCAGCCCGGCCACACCACCAGCCCGGCTGAGCCTGGCAGCGAGCCCGGCGTAATCCTCCAATGTGTCACCGGAAATATTAACAATGACCGGGACGTCGAAGCCGGCCAGGTAGGGCAAAGCCTCGTCGATAAAATGCTCAACACCGGGATTCTGCAGGCCGATTGAGTTGAGCACCCCGGCAGGCGTCTCCACCAACCTGGGGGTCGGGTTCCCGGCGCGCGGCTCCAGGGTTGTCCCTTTTACCACTATAGCGCCAAGCCGGTTTAAATCGATATAAGGAGCGTATTCCGGCCCAAACCCAAAGGTCCCCGAGGCTGTGGTCACCGGGTTTTTCATCCTGATGCCGCCGACGTTGACGGAAAGGTCAGGCTTGGATATTGAAGCATTGTCACTGTCTGAAATCATTCCCAGCTCACCTCCCCTGATTGAAAGACAGGGCCTTCCACACAGACCCGGTGGTATACGGACCCGCCATCCCCGGTCTTTACTTTACAGGCGCAGGACAGGCAGGCGCCCACGCCACAACCCATCCGTTCCTCCAGGGATACTTCACACGGTATCCCCCACCGTGCCGTAATCTCACTTAGCTTTCTCAGCATGCCGTGTGGCCCGCAGGCATAACTTTTATTCATAATTAAATTCTCACCTGCTCCAGGGCCGGGAGCAAAGTCACTATTTTGCAGATAGTTTTCAAAAAGTGTAGTTACACTCCCGTGGAAGTCCCTGGTACCATCATCAGTCGCTATAAATACGCTGTGGCCAAGCTCCTTAATCTCGTTTCCCAAAAGGACCTGTTGGGAGGTAGCGGCGCCCTGAAAGACAGTGGCTTTGATGCCCAGGCCGGCAAGCTCCTGCAAAAAGAAGTAAAGTGGCGCAATTCCAATGCCTCCGGACACTACGATAACTTTTTCATTCCCCTCAGGTATTGTAAAGCCGCGCCCCAGGGGACCAACGATGCTGACCATATCGCCGGATCTGTGCCCGGCCAGAAGAGATGTTCCCCTGCCGGCGACCCGGTAGAGCAGAGACACCTCGCCGGTACGCCTGTCCACCGCGTTTATACTTATTGGCCGGCGCAGGAGGGGGTCATGCGTACTGCCGCAGCGCACGTGCAGAAACTGCCCCGGCCTGGCCCGTTCCGTCACGGATGGAGCTGCCAAATCCATCCGGTAATACCCCGGGATGACTTGTTTGTTTTGAATAACCTTTGCGTCAGTGACAAGAGACAAATCTGAAACCCCCCTTTTGGGTCGTGGGACGTGGGTCGTGAGTCGTGGGTATATACTGCATTTCTATTGGGTCATGGGTATACTGCATTTCTAATAGATTAGATAACCTGCCGCAGAAGTTACGCCGGCAGTAGGATGAAAACGTGAGCCGGTGTGGGTGCGATTTCAATCGCACACGGCGCGCCGGCGCCGCACTTGCCGGATCGGAGGTAGCATTTGTGCGAATAAATTCGCACCTACATTTTTTTCGTGAGTCGTGTGTCGTGGGACATGGGTATATACTGCATTTCTAATGAGTTTAATAAGGCTTTGCCGATATTTCGTGCTCGCATACGTGAGACAAGGGATGGTTCTCACGTCTCACGTCCCACGTCTCACGTCTCACGTCCCATATTACCGGAGGTACTCCTGCAGCGGGACCATTTTGAAATCACCGTCTTCTTTATGGCCGGCCAGCACGTCCAGGATCACCCGTGCGGTGTCCAGTGAGGTCATACAGGGCACACCATGCTCCACTGCCGTGCGGCGAATCTGGAAGCCGTCCCGCTCCGGGTTCTTGCCCCTGGTCAGGGTATTTATGACCAGGTTGACCTTGTTGGCCCTGATGCAGTCAACTATATTCGGGGAACCCTCGTGTACCTTCTTGACCTGGTCGACCGGCAGCCCTGCCTCCTTCAGCATAGCCGCGGTTCCCGCGGTGGCCCGGATTTTATAGCCCAGCTCCGCCAGCCCCTTGATGATGGGCAGGGTCTCTTCCTTGTCCCGGTCGGCGATGGTAACCAGGGCGGTCCCTTCCCTGGGGAACATTCTGCCCGCCGCCAAAATGGCCTTATAAAACGCCCGGTAAAAATCACGGTCAACCCCCATCACCTCACCGGTGGATTTCATCTCCGGCCCCAGTGAAATATCGACCTGGAGCAGCTTGGCGAAGGAGAAGACCGGCACCTTGACGCCTACAAATTCACTTTCCGGGTAAAGCCCGCCCTGGTAGCCCAGTTCCTTTAAGGTCCTGCCCATAATCAGCCTGGTCGCCAGGTTGACCATGGGGATACCGGTAATCTTGCTAATAAACGGTACCGTCCGGCTGGAGCGAGGGTTTACCTCGAGCACATACAGCTGTTCCCCCTGCAGGACGTACTGAATATTAATCAGGCCTTTGACGTTCAGCGCTTTGGCCAGCTGGGTAGTGTAGGCCACCACCTGCTCTTTGGTGCGCCGGCTCAGCGTCTGGGGCGGGTAGACAGCGGTACTGTCACCGGAGTGCACCCCGGCTCTCTCGATATGCTCCATGATGCCCGGGATTAAAACGTCCGTCCCGTCAGAGATGGCGTCAACCTCCAGTTCCTTGCCGGAGATATATTTATCCACCAGCACGGGGTGTTCGGGGGTAACTTTGACGGCGCTGGACATGTAGCCTAAAAGTTCCTCGTGGTTATATACAATCTCCATGGCGCGCCCGCCCAGGACATAGGAAGGCCGGACCAGCACCGGGTAGCCTATATCATTGGCTATAACCACGGCCTCCTCCACGGAAAAGGCAGTCCGCCCGGGCGGTTTGGGTATGCCCAACTCAATCAGAAGTTGATCAAACCTCTCACGGTCCTCCGCCCGGTCAATATCTTCAACGGAGGTGCCGAGGATTTTTATACCGGCGTTTTCCAGGGGCTTGGCCAGGTTGATGGCGGTCTGGCCGCCGAACTGGACGATAACCCCCTCCGGTTTTTCCCGGTCCAAAATGTTCAGCACATTCTCCGCAACCAGAGGTTCGAAATACAGCCGGTCGGCCGTGTCAAAATCTGTGCTGACAGTTTCCGGGTTATTGTTAATGATGATGGCTTCATAATTTTCCTCCTGCAGCGCCCACACCGAGTGCACCGAGCAGTAGTCGAATTCAATTCCCTGACCGATGCGGATGGGCCCGGAACCCAGCACCACCACCTTACGGCGGGTGGAGGCCTCCGCTTCGTCCTCCTGATCGTAAGATGAATAGTAGTAGGGCGTCTCAGCCTCGAACTCGGCGGCGCAGGTGTCGACCATCTTAAACGTAGGCAGGATTCCTTGCTCTTTGCGCAGGGAACGTATATCTGTGACGCTCAGGCCGGTCTTTTTAGCCAGGTAGGCGTCGGAAAAACCGAATTTTTTAGCTCTCTCCAGCAGCCCGGGGCTAAGCTTTGCTGCTCCGGCGGCCTTGATTTCTTCCTCAAGGAGCAGTATGCCCTGGATTTTCTCCAGGAAAAAGTGGTCAATCTTGGTTATTTCGTGGACCTTCTCACAGGTCATGCCCCGGTACAGCGCCTCCGCCACCAGGAACAACCGCTCGTCGTCGGCGCCAGCCAGCCTTGCTTCAAGTTCCTCAAGGCTTAATGTTTCCACACCGGGCAGATCCATGTGATCGAGGCCGATTTCCAGGGAGCGGACGGCTTTTAAAAGCGCCCCCTCAAAGGTGCGGTTGATCGACATGACCTCTCCGGTGGCCTTCATCTGCGTGCCCAGTGTACGGTCCCCCTTGGCAAATTTGTCAAAGGGCCAGCGGGGGTACTTGACAACTACGTAGTCGAGGGCAGGCTCAAAACAGGCGTAGGTTTTGCCGGTAACGGCATTCCTGATTTCATCCAGGTTCAGGCCGATAGCGATCTTGGCGGCCACCTTGGCGATAGGGTAGCCGGTGGCCTTGGAAGCCAGGGCCGAGGAACGGGACACCCGCGGGTTGACCTCAATGACATAGTACTGGAAGCTGGCCGGGTCAAGCGCAAACTGCACATTGCAGCCGCCCTCGATACCCAGGGCGCGGATAATTTTCAGCGAGGCGGTCCGCAAAAGCTGGTATTCCTTATCACTCAAGGTCTGGGAGGGCGCCACCACGATACTGTCCCCGGTATGGATTCCCATGGGGTCAATGTTTTCCATATTGCAAATGGTGATGCAGTTGTCGGCGCCGTCCCGCATCACCTCGTACTCAATTTCCTTCCACCCCACCACACACTGCTCGATCAGCGCCTGGTTGATAATGCTGTATTTCAGACCTTTGGTGGTGATGGCCCTGAGTTCCTCCATGGTGCGGGCAATGCCGCCGCCGGTGCCGCCCAGGGTATAGGCCGGCCTGACAATCAGCGGCAGGCCTACTTTTTCGGCAAAGGCCATTGCTTCATCCAGGGTGGATACGATGGCGCTGTCAGGGACGGGCTCGTTGATGGCCTGCAGCATATCTTTGAACATTTCCCGGTCCTCGGCCCGTTTAATGGCGTCCAGAGGGGTGCCCAGGAGCTTCACCCCCTCCTGTTCCAGTACGCCGGACTCGGCCAACTGGAGGGCCAGGTTGAGGCCCACCTGCCCGCCCAGAGTGGGCAGCAAACCGTCCGGCTTTTCCTGCCGGATAACCCTGGTTACAAATTCCAGGGTCAGGGGCTCGATATAGACACGGTCGGCCATATTGGCGTCAGTCATGATCGTGGCCGGGTTGGAATTAATCAGGACCACTTCCAGTCCTTCTTCCCGCAGGGAGCGGCAGGCCTGGGTGCCGGCATAATCAAACTCTGCCGCCTGGCCGATAATAATGGGGCCGGAGCCAATTACCATAACCTTCTTGATATCTTGCTTGAGCGGCATGTTACGCCTCCTTCCCGGTCATCATGTCCATGAATTGATCAAAGATGTATTCTGAATCCTTCGGCCCTGGTGAGGCTTCAGGGTGATACTGCACTGAAAAAACGGGCAGGAATTTATGCTTTAGCCCTTCCACCGTATCGTCGTTCAAGTTGCGGTGGGAGACAATGACATCCAAGCCCCGCATTGATTCCTCGTCAACAGAGAAACCGTGGTTGTGTGAAGAAATGTAAACCCGGCCGGTAATCAAATCTTTCACCGGGTGGTTGGCTCCGCGGTGGCCGAACTTCATCTTGTAGGTTTTACAACCCATGGCTAAACCCAAAATCTGATGGCCAAGACAAATGCCCAGGATGGGCACGTGACCTACCAGTTCCCTGGCGGTCTTAATCGCATATGGTACGTCGGTGGGATCGCCGGGTCCGTTGGAAAGGACCACCCCGGCCGGGTTCAGGGACATGACTTCTTGAGCGGTGATGTTGTAAGGCGCCACTACCACTTCGCAGTCCCTCTCCTGCAAGCAGCGAATGATGTTCTGTTTGGCGCCGAAATCGATCAGCGCCACCCGGCGCCCCGGCCCGGGAAAGGTGTAGCTTTTCGTCGTAGCCACGGTGGGTACAAGCTCCTGCCCGGTCAACTGGGGGCAGTTTTTGGCCCGCTCCACCAGTGCCTGCACGTCGTTGGTACCGGTACTGATTACGCCGCGCATGGTCCCGAAACTACGGAGATGTCTGGTCAGAGCCCTGGTATCGATGCCGGAGAGACCTATCACATTCTCCTTTTTAAGGAAGCTGTCGATGGTTTCGGCCAGGCGCCAGTTGCTCGGATGCCTGCACTCTTCCCGTACCACAAAACCGCGGACAAACGATCTTTTGGACTCGAAATCCTCTTTCATGATACCGTAGTTGCCAATGAGAGGATAAGTCATCACCACAATTTGACCGCAATAGGAGGGGTCGGTAAGGACCTCCTGGTAACCGGTCATACCGGTATTGAATACAACTTCCCCCCATCTCTCACCGGTTGAGCCAAAAGCTTCGCCGGTAAATATGGTTCCGTCTTCCAGAGCCAGCATTGCCTGCATAAAAACACCTCCGCTATCTAAAAGACTATTTTTTATGAAATAAACTACCTCTAGGCTAAAACGTCTTTGTAGCAGCCTAATAAGACAGGCACTTGCGGCAATAAGTTATTCCAAGCTATCCGCTATGCGGCGCTCCACCATCACTAACCGTCCCCCCACAATGGCAGCCCAAGGCAAGCCTTTTAGCGCCCGGCCGGCAAAGGGTGTATTCCTGCCCTTGCTCTCAAAAAGGGACGGGTCCACTGTTTCTGACGCGGCTGGGTCAATTATGGTGATGTCGGCTGGGGCGCCGGCCCCCAGGGTTCCTCCGGGTATGTTCAGCACCCGGGCCGGATGCAGTGTCATCTTCGTCACTGCCTGCAGCGGTGTCAGCACGCCGCCAACCACCAGTTCGGTCCAGACCAGCCCCATCGCTGTTTCCAGCCCGACCATGCCAAACGGCGCGCGCTCGTATTCAACATCCTTCTCCTCAATGGTGTGCGGGGCATGGTCGGTGGCGATTACATCTATGGTCCCGTCGGCCAGCCCTTCTTTAACCGCAGCCACGTCAAAAGCTGTGCGCAGGGGCGGGTTGACTTTGGTCGAAGTATCGTAGCCGACTACCGCTTCATCGGTAAGGGTGAAGTGGTGAGGGGTAACCTCGGCGGTTACCCGGATCCCCCTGGCTTTGGCCTCGCGGACCAACCGCACCGAACCGGCAGTGCTGACGTGGGCGATGTGCAGCCTGCAGCCGGTCTCTTCGGCCAACAAAAGGTCGCGGGCCACCATTACCTCCTCGCTGGATGCGGGTATTCCTTTTAAGCCCAGCAGGGTAGACACGTAACCCTCGTGCATCGTCCCACCCAAAGACAACTCTTTATTTTCACAGTGAGAGATGACGGTCATGCCCAGCATCCGGGCGTACTGCATGGCCCGGCGCATCAGACCGGCGTCGGCCACCGGCTGTCCATCATCGGAGAAGGCCGCCGCGCCGGCTTTTTTCATATGGCCCATTTCGGCCAGCTCTTCCCCCCTGCTGCCGCGGGAAATGGCGCCTACCGGATAAACGCGGGCCAAGCCAAGCGCCGCAGCGGTATTCTTTATATAGGATACCAGGGCGGCGTTGTCGACTACCGGGTTGGTGTTGGGCATGCAGGCTACGGAGGTAAAGCCCCCGCGCACGGCGGCGCGGGCGCCGGTAAGCAAGGTCTCCTTAGCTTCATAGCCTGGTTCGCGCAGGTGCACATGCATATCAACCAGACCCGGCACAACCAGCTTGCCTGACGCGTCAATTACTTCGGCTCCGGCGGCGCTCAGGTTCCTGCCGGTCCCGGCAATTCTGCCGTCAGACAACAAAACATCCTGTTCAAGCATTCTGCCATCCACAGGCTCGACCACTGTACCGCCTCTAATAAGCAGCTTCAATGTGGGCACCTCCTGTCAACAGGTATAATAGCGCCATACGCACAGCAACCCCGTTGGTAACCTGTGTATTAATAACCGATTGCAGGCCGTCGGCCACCTCGGGAGATATCTCCACTCCCCGGTTCATCGGACCCGGATGCATCACCAGGGCGTCCGGGGCGGCCAGTTTGAGCCTGTCCCGGTTAATGCCGAACATGACGGCATACTCACGCAGGCCCGGGAACAGGCCCTGCCGCTGCCTTTCCAGCTGGATCCGGAGGATGTTGACCACGTCGGCTCCTTCCAGAGCCTCCTCGAGGTCGTTGTAAACGCGGGCGCCTGTCTTCTCGATACCGGGCGGCATCAGGGTGGCCGGACCGGCCAGCCTCACCTCGGCTCCCATCGTGGTGTAGCCCCAGATGTCGGAGCGGGCTACCCGGCTATGCAGGATATCACCAACTATGGCAACTTTGAGTCCTTCCAGCCGGCCCTTCTTTTCCCTTACCGTAAATAGGTCCAATAACGCCTGAGTCGGGTGCTCGTGGGCGCCGTCTCCAGCGTTTATTACTGAAGCGTCCACGGTACGGGCCAGCAGTTCCGAAGCCCCGGCCATGGGGTGGCGCAGCACCACCACGTCCGCTCCCATGGACGTGATAGTACGGGCCGTATCTTTAAGGCTTTCTCCTTTGCTGACACTGCTGGTCGCCGCGGCAATGTTGACCACGTCGGCGCTCAAGTATTTTGCCGCCAGTTCAAAGGACGTCCTGGTACGGGTACTGGCCTCGTAAAAGACCGTCACCACCGTCCGCCCCCGCAGGGTGGGGACCTTTTTTATTTGCCTTTTTATGATTTCCTTCATGGGTTCAGCCGTGTCCAGGATCAGCTTGATTGTCTCAGCCGGGATATTTTTCAGGCTGATCAGATCCTTCCCGTTTATGGCCATAAAACTACCCTCCTTGAAGCTTAAAAATAAAGACCTTGCCCGAAACACCGGGCCAAGGCCGTAAAAGGGAAAACTCTATGGACCCTCCCTTTTCGGCCTCACAGGACCGTTCTTTAAAGGTGGTACCAGATTTAGTCCGGGAGTTCAAGGATAATCACCCTCTCCTCACCGTCAATTTCGTTTAATTTGACTAACGCCTCTTCTTTTCTGGACGTCGGAACATTCTTACCAACGTAATCAGGCCGGATCGGCAATTCCCTGTGGCCCCTGTCAATCAGGACCGCCAATTGGATGACCCTCGGCCTGCCCAGGTCTATCACCGCGTCTAAGGCTGCCCGGATGGTCCTGCCGGTGTAAATCACATCATCTACCAGCACCACCGTCTTGCCGGATACCGAAAAAGGCACCTCGGTCGACCGGACCAGCGGCTGGTAGGCCATGGTGGTCAAATCATCCCGGTAAAGTGTGATGTCAAGGGTGCCTACCGGCACTGAGCTGCCCTCGATATCCTTAATCCGCTCCGCCAGCCGTTCGGCCAGAGGCACTCCCCGGCGGCGGATGCCGATCAGCACAAGATTGCCGGTCCCCTTATTGCGTTCAATGATTTCGTGGGCAATCCTGGTCAGAGACCGGCGGATACCTTCCTGATCCAGGATTTGAGCCTTTTCCTTGGTCATGGAAAACCTCCAGTCCACAAAAAAGCCTGCTAACCACCGGTAAGCAGGCCATAGTTGGCTAAAAGCTGGCTATGAATCCTTACCGGCCTCACGGGGCCGACTTCAAGGCTTTTTTCCTTCCATATATCTTACAGTAAAACAGGAAAAGTGTCAATTAAAACTATTCATGACCAGAGCTCTCGCTCCCAGTTATTAACAGTCACGTAAACCAACCACCATCAGGCTTCCAGTTATCATGGTTTGGCTCTGCGTTCGAGTTCTTCCAGGCTCTGTGCCTGGAGGGCGAAGCCGATCAGGAGTGTCGCCCAGATGGTGCCGGGTTCTATGTCGGGATCTTTTCTTTCGTCTCTCGCCCACTTGGTCCAACCCTTGGGCAGGAAAACCTTGTGGACGTATCGAAGAAAATCTTTGAGCCACCGTTGTGACATCGGTGGTGACACCTCCTGAGATGGTGAATTGGCGTTTGTGTTTCCCAGGAGGTTTTTGCTATTTGTGGAGGCTTTTCCTGCCTATTCGAGTTTGAAAAATGAGAATTTAGCGGGTTTTTCTTTAATGCCGGCCTTCTTTGACTGCAAGGGCTCCGGGGATCGGGTGCGGAGGTTCTGATTGCCATATGGGCAAACTGTCGGGGCGAACCGTAAAGTCGAATTGCCGGGTCGCTGTCGTCTAGCTGCCGGAAGATGCTGCGGGTTGTCGTCCTGACCCGGCCACCAGGACCTGCTATCCGGCGGCCTGGCATCCTCTCGACGCCGGTAGAACGAATTGCCATAAAAAAAGAATCAGGCGGCGCGGGCTCTTGGCCCGAAGCCGCCTGATTCCGTTTACCGGGAAGGCTGTTTACCGGAAGCTTTACTTACTCGGAGAGGCTGTCTGTGCCGCCTCTCGCGCTCAGGAAATTGCTGATCATGGTGCAGGCCTCGGCACGGGTGGCATTGTTCTGCGGCTGGAAGCTGCCGTCAGGGTAGCCTTTCAGCAATCCGTACTTCACCGCAACCACGATGGAGCCTCTCGCCCAGGAGGAAATCTGGGCATCATCCGTGAAGGCGGTGCTCTCGCTGATGCTGGCCGCAGCCTCGCCCTGCTTGCCTAGGGCGTTGACCATGAGGGTGGCCAGTTCCTCCCGGGTGATCGATCTGCCCGGGCCAAAGATGCCATCGCCATAACCCTTGATGATGCCCGCATTGAACGAGCTCTCCACGCTCGTATAGAACCAGTCCCCCGGGGAGACGTCGTAGAAGTCGGGCGTGGCCGGGTTATAGGCCTGCAGCTCCAGCACCCTGTCGATGACGGTGACAAACTCCGCCCTGGTGATGGTGTTGTCGGGCTTGAAGGTACCGTCCGGGTAGCCGTACACATAGCCGGCGCTGCTCATCTGGCTGATGACGTCATAGGCCCAATGAGACAGGGGGACGTCGGAGAATGCCTCGCTTGTAGGGGGAGTCGTCGGCTCAGTATAACCCGACTCCTCGGTAGTGAAGCTCTTCACCGCTCCGTACGATGTCCCTTTCTCATTTGTGGCATAGGCCTTGAAGTAGTAGGTGGTTTCTGCGGTCAGATCGTCCAGGGTCGCCGTGAAATCGCCTTCCTGGTCATCCGTGCCCACGGCCAGCTTGTCGGTGAGGGCGCTGGAGGTGGTGCCCCAGTAGAAGCCGTAGTCGGTGATGTCGTATCCTTTGTTGGAGGTAATGCTGCCGTTCAGGACGGCGGAGGTATCCGTGATCTCTGTGGCCGCCTCCGTCTTCACGCTGGGCTTGTCCGTCGACGTACCACCACCGCCGCCACCGCCGCCGCCGGAAGACCTGACGGTAAAGGCGGCTGTGGCCACCTCGCTCCACAGCTTGGCACCCGCATCATACACCGCCGCATTCACCGTATAGGTGCCCGTCGGCAGGGTAAATGGCGCCGCGTAGACAGTGGCGTTGACTGAGCCGGTATCCGTATAGGGCCAGCTCCCATCCGTGGTGTAGTAGACGTCCTGGTTGACCGTCAGGGCGGCATCGAAACCTATTTTGGTCGATAGGGTGATGCTGCCGCCGTTCGGGTTGATCACCGGGGCATCCGGAGCGCCTGTGGCGTTATCCACCACCAGGAACAAGGCTCTGGCCACCTCGCTCCACTGCCCGGTGCTCGCATCATACACCGCCGCCTTCACCGTATAGGTGCTCGGCACTGACGGTGCGTGGAACGGTGCCGTGTAGACGGGGCTGCTGACAGATGGGTCACTCCCATCATCGGTGTAGTAGACGTCCTGACTGACTGTCGTGCTGGCCTCGATGCCCACAGTGGTGGACACGGTAATGCTGCCGCCGTTCGGGCTGATCGTCGGTGCCGCCGGAGCGGCTGTGGCGCCGAAAGCCATCCCCGCCGGCAGGCAGGACAGGATGAGCATGGCAGCCAGCAAGACCGCCAGAGCCCTTCCCCTCCCTTTCTTCGTCTTCCTTGTCAATATCAAGCTATCGTCCCCCTTCGATTCCCTCATCCCCCGGACAGACCGAGGATTTACGGACCGGTAAGCAACGGTTTCGCTTCTTGAAAACTTGCTCTGCACGCAATTTTACTTCGCCTTACCTTAGATTTTTTACCGGGCCCATTATGATGATCGGCCTGCCTGGACTCAGGTTGTCGTAGTCACTGAAATACCGGTTTTACCATACCCGGCTCATAGACCTCATGCCCTTGGTCGCATCCGCATGCCGGGCCGTCCCGTAAAGCATCATACCTGGTTTATTGGCTCACCTCCTCCGCTTCGCTCTGTCTCTCGGTTCATCACATCACCTCCTGCGTTGTTGCGCCTCATCAGGCTTGGCTACGTTGTGCCCACAACCCATACACAACTCCTACACAACTTTATAATTTATGTGAACAACCAACGCAATAATGCTCTCTTGGAAGCCCCCGCTTCTTCAACTGGGTCTTAGCTTGGGGTACCCGCCGCAGGTGGGTCGGGGGATTGTGGCCCCCACTGGAGCTTAGAGCCAGTTAATAGTGGTTATCCGCCCTTAGGGGGAATTGCTGTTGCTTCGCGTCCGCAAAGGGCACCCGGCTTTGCAATTCGCATCGCAATTTTCCCACCGCCTTGAAGAGGCGGGGGCATTATGTACGCCGTTTTCCTGACGCGCAGGCGGCTTTCAGTATGAAGCGAAGCTTCATAGCCTGCGTTAAGGCTGGGCGTAGCCCACGGGTGCCGGGTGCCCTTTGGGCGCCGGGCGCGGCGGAGCGGGTTAGCCATCTGTGGTAAATTAATGCATTTATAGTTTAGATACCCATATTTTTACCGGTAGACCCATCCCTCCATTTTCAGGAGTTGGAACTACCGAAGAAAATGACGATTTACCCCTCCCTTTGGTGGAAGGGGACTTCTCGCCGCATCTGTTGGAATTTTTTTAAGTTGCTAGCGTGACTTCTGAACAAATCGTGATAAGTATTGACACCACTGGTTTCCAGCAACTTTTTATGTGTAGACTAATATAGACTAATTTTATATTTCTAACAATCGAGTATCTGTAAGGCTTTCAGATCTTATATCGGAATGAAAACAGAGTTCATTAATCCGGTTTCAGTACATTGTTGATAATCAGTTCCTTGATTCTTTCGACCAGTTGTTCATAATAGCGGTGCACGGCTACGCAAGTCCAACTCGAACATCGAATTCCTCCCTTCTATTAATGGCAAAAGCCGTATCCCTGGACCTGTATTAGTACAACTAGTACACCTTAATATATACCCTTTCCGTTAAAATGTAAATACATATTTTCCCAACGAGTAGGCGAAAAACTCTCGCACGGAAAGTATTTTGGAATTTTTCGTCCTACCGCCCACTATCTTGGGTGGTTAGGCGGGCAAGATCGAGCGCCGGGCAAGGTTAAGTCCTCTATTACCTTAAAAATCTCTTAGTATGGATGACTCTTTCAGTGTTCTTGATGAGATTGACAGCAATTAATGTTTACCAAGTATTATTTGTATAATACACCAACAACCTGAAAGAAAACTTAAAAAAACCTTAAAAAAAAGAGCTCGCGCTCCCAGTTATTAACAGTCACGTAAACCAACCACCATCAGGCTTCCAGTTATCATGGCTGGCAAGAAGTGTAAAGCATTCACTTCCCGGAAGTCATCGTCTTTCAGGAAAGGAACAACGGTTATCCTTTTGTCATGGCGCCTGCTACATCATCGAGAGGCCGCCTTCATGCTAGCTCGTGTCGAAGAGATAGCGGGCCAGGCTCCTGTCCCTGATGTATTCCAGGGCGCTCCGCATCTTCTCCGCTATCTCCCGGGCGCTGAAGCCGCTGTCCTTGCGCCTGTTCCTGTGAAGGAACAGCCAGAGGAGGTTGACCGCCAGAAACATGATCCACAGTATGACCTGGAAGGCGATCTCCTGGTGGATGTAGCAGTGCTCCATGTTCCAGTTTCCTTTGAGTTCGTGAAAGAGGGTGTTCTCGATATCCCACCTCCTATGAATGATCTCCCGGACTAGATCCGGGGTCGCTTCCTGTTTGCTCAGGGTGGTGGCCACCAGGATCTCCCGTTACCTGATCGCCTCCTGGCGTTTGCCACCTACTATTGCATAGCCGTGCCTGGTCTCGATGATCTTGAAAAAATGAGAATTTAGCGGGTTTTTCTTTAATGCCGGCCTTCTTTGGCTGCAAGGGCTCCGGGGATCGGGTGCGGAGGTTCTGATTCATGACTGCCATGGCATCACGGCTTACGGAAACGGCTCAAATACGGTTTATTCCCAAAAAAATCAGGGCGACACCTAGCATAATCAGGCCTATTCCGCCTGATGAAACCTTACCGGCCAGGCCCACCAGGCCCAGGCTGGTCACGGTGAGCAGGATCGTCGGGCCGATTAGAGCCAGCAAGGCGTTAATTTTAAAAGCTGTCTCGACCCGGCCAAACTTGAGCATCAACATGGCCGCCGTGAATTCTATGGTAGCGGACAGGATCCTTAACCCCGCCATCCCGAACACTATTTTTTCAATAAACATTGAAAATCCCTCCACCCTGCTTTTTACATTTCATATGCAAGTCCGGGGAGATAAATGCCGGACCTTAATTTACAGCTGATTGATTTTGTCACAAGCCGTATACGTCTTCAGTAAGGTAACACTTTTGTTTAGCAATGAATATCCTGAACCGAAGGCCTTCCCCTAATATTGCAACGGGGATGGCAGCCATACGCCTAAAGCATGATAGGCAGGGAAAGGAGCATTGGTATATGGGGGGACAAGCACATTCCAGTATGTGGATGGAACTGCTGGATTTTCCTCTGCCAGGGAGGTTAAGCAAACCAAGGACCCAGGGGCTTACCATGGTCATAGATAAGGGCCTGGGCCTGCATGAAACAAAAGATTTATTGCATACGGCCGGTGCATACATAGATTTTATAAAACTCGGCTTCGGGACATCAGGCCTGTATCCCCAGGATCTCCTGGAAGAGAAAATCAACATGGTCAAGGCTTGCGGTATTGACATATACCCCGGCGGTACCTTCCTGGAGATTGCGGTGCTGCAGGGAAAGCTTAAAGATTACCTGGCTTATGCCAAGGACCTCGGCTACACCGCCGTGGAAATTTCCGACGGCACCATTAAAATACCACCAGAGGTGAGAGAGCGGGCTATATGTATGGCCCTGGAACATGATTTAAAAGTATTGACCGAGGTTGGCAATAAAGACCCGCGGGACCGGGTCGAAGTAGGCCGCTATATCGAACAAATTCTGAGTGACCTGGAACAAGGCGCCTTCAAGGTCATCCTGGAAGGCCGCGAGTCGGGCAAAGGCGCCGGCTTTTATGACCCGGAGGGACGCTTCCTGGCCGACGATGTGGAACAAGTGCTCGCGGCCGTGGGCGACCCGCAGCCGTTGATTTGGGAGGCCCCGCTGAAACAGCAGCAACTGGAATTAATCCTCCGCTTCGGCCCGAACGTCAACCTGGGAAATATCGCGCCGGCAGAGCTGCTGTCACTGGAAGCCCTGCGGGTTGGGCTGCGGGGAGACACGCTCCGGCCGATTTGCCGGGAAAGCGTCTAAACCTGATCAGATGAATGCCATAAACAGACCGGGGAAGGCGAAAACGCCTTCCCCGGTCTGTTTATGGCGGGCGCCATTTCAATCGCACCCGCACTGCCCAGCAGTTCAAGAGACTTCAACTGATCCTGCTCATACCGTATCACAGCGTCACGCATCATAAACACCGGTGATGCAGTTGTAATTTCAATCACACAGATGATATACTTTCAATTACTACTTTTATTTTCCATACTGTTTAGCAAATGGATCCCCCGGTATGATCTTCAATGTTTTTTTGGGATAAAGCTGCTAAAACTATATGCAGGGAGGTGATTGACATCTATCATGATCGAATGTCCCGCTCAGAAATGACGTTTTTTATTTTGGCTTCGGCAGCTATGACCATCCCGTTTATTCTCCTGGGAAAAGACATGGCCGATTCACTGCGGACCATAGCTAAAACAAAAACAGACGCTTCCGAATAAGTGAAAACCTGAGCTTCAGGCTATATCCTTCTGCAAGAAATTAAAGCAGGCCTTTAACCGGTAGAGCAAGGCCTGCTTTAATACATACCCTCCCGTAAATACTGGCGTCAATTTGACACTCCGCACGGCTGAAGCCGTGGGATTCTTGGGTGATTAAACCGAAGTCTGTTTCCAGTATCGGAGTATGACCCCAAGTTCAGGGCTGTGCCATCAGCCCGTCCTAGTCCAGTGCATATAGCAGACTAGGCTGGCAGACTGTTACCGTCTGCCACAGTTGCAGAAATGATATTAATCGCACCTAACCTGTCGCGATGTGTTTTATATCCGCAACCGCATCTGTATTTTCTACCGGTAGCTTTATTGAGTCCTCCACATACAGGGCATTTCTGGCTGGTATGTTTGGGGTTAACATACTCCGCATGGATACCCGCCAATTTTGCCTTATACTCAATAAACTGTGCCAACCGGTAGAATGACCAGGTATGCAAATTCTTTTCGTTTTTACGGCTTGTCCTTGCCGTCTGACGTATGCCGGAAAGTTGTTCCAAGCGGATCGTCGTTACATTGTTTTCTTGAGCAAAACGAACTATCTGCCGGCTTATTTTATGGTCTTGATCTGTCATCCAGCGCTGCTCTTTATCATGCAGTTTCTTGATCGCCTTGAGTTTCTTTAATTTGCCAAGTTTACGGCGTACTGAACGGTGTTTGCGTTTGATAAACTTGTTTTGTCTGCCATTGCCAAAGAATTTCGTTTTGCCGCTCTCCAGGACAGCGACAGCGGGAACTTTCAGGCCCAAGTCGACCCCCATAATTTGACTGTCAGCGGCCGTATTTTCTGCCACTTGTACGGCAATT
Source organism: Pelotomaculum schinkii (assembly GCF_004369205.1). NCBI lineage: Bacteria > Bacillati > Bacillota > Clostridia > Eubacteriales > Desulfotomaculaceae > Pelotomaculum > Pelotomaculum schinkii. Next base: position 606,866 of record NZ_QFGA01000002.1, read on the forward strand.
TGCGCTATGTACTTGCCGGACTTTTGAGTGATGCGCAGGCTGCCTGGTTTGTTATTCAATAGATTTTTCTGGTAGCCGGTCAAGATAGCTTTCATCTCCATGCGTTTTGATTTTCCTTCGACAAACACAGGAAAAGAGAGAACATCTTCTTTCAAAGAATAGTTTTGATTGTTCCAAATAGCCACGGGCTTTTTGAGAACAGGGAGCTTGACTTCTCTTTGCTCATCGGGCTTTAGTCTGGCGTTAGCCCAGACTGCCTTCTTATATTTCGCAAAAACACTCTTGGCGTCTCGAATAGCTTGATTTTTAACAGCGCTAGGAAGGTCTGCGATCACGTCTTTGCTTGAGTATTTAAGGTTTCTGTCCGCCACAGCATAGTCTGATACGATTTGATTGACCAAATAGATATAGTGTTTGGTTGTTTCCATTAGCAATTTGGACTGTTCTTTTGTGGGCTGCAGCTTGACTTTTACAGTGATTTGCAATTTGTCACCCCCTTGTCTTTTGTTCTGCAATATACCGTTGGATCGTATCGCTGGATACATTTCCTGCTGTAGAACAGAAAAATGAGCGTGTCCATAGACTGGGCAAATGCTGCAAGTGTTTAAATTCTTGCCGCAATCTTCTTGAAGTCACTCCTTTCACTTTTGCCATAATCTCTGAGGGACTAATAGACGGCAAGGCGTTTACGAATAGGTGGACATGGTCCGGCATTACTTCAAGCGCCACAATGATGAGTTCGTGTTCCCGGCATATCTCTTGAAGAAGTTTCCGGAACCTCTGTTCAACCTCTTTGACTAACACCTTTCGCCTATACCGTGGACAGAAAACAAAATGATAGTTGATTAGAGATACTGTGGTTTGTGTTCTTCTATACTCTTGTCCCATGACTATATTGTATCATTTGATTGATACTACGCAATAAAACCAAAGGGACTAATCGGGAGCCGCCTTCATCCCTCGATTAAAACCGGGGGCTTTCGGCTACGTTTCTGTAAGGAGTTGGCAATATTAAGCCTGGGTTTTCATATATTACATGAGGAGTGATAGTTGAAAGCCGGGTGGAAGCTGTTGTCCGGGGTAAATATACTTGTAGGCCTGCTTTTAATCGGAATAATGGCAAAAAGCAACCTGATTGCTACAGCCGCCTGTCTGCTTCTGATTTTAAAATTCACCAACCTGAAAATGATGTTTCCACTGCTTGAGCGACGCGGCTTGGAACTGGGGCTGCTCTTTTTAATTCTCTCGATCCTGGTGCCTTTGGCTAACGGCCGGGTATCCGAACGGGACATCATCTATAATATGACTTCCCTGCCCGGACTCCTGGCCATCGCCGGAGGGGCGCTGGCCACTTACCTGAACACCATCGGGATCAGGCTTATGAAAATTGACCCGGAAATAGTATTCGGGCTGGTGATCGGGTCGATTTTCGGCATTGTTTTCCTGCACGGGGTGCCGGTCGGGCCGCTGATGGCCGCCGGCATAGCAGCCCTATTCACCGGGTTCACACGCTTCCTCAGGCGTTAAGTGATCAAGAACATCCTGCAAAACTTTAGGCAGGGGGGCTTTAAATTCCAGATACCGTCCACTGCGCGGGTGGCTGAAGCCAAGCAGCCCCGCGTGCAGGAACTGCCCGTGCAGGTTAAAATGGGCCCTGGCAGGACCATACTTGGGATCCCCTACCACCGGATATCCGATAAACGACATGTGCACTCTGATCTGGTGGGTACGCCCGGTCTTTAGCTTTAATTCGAGGTAAGTATAACCATGATAGCGGCCCAGAACCCTGTAGGTGGTTACAGCCTGCTTGCTGTTTTTCTGCACCACGGCCATCCGCTGTCTGTCACGGGGATCGCGCCCGATAGGGGCGTCTACTTCGCCTGCCTTCTCCTTGACCCGCCCGTGCACCAGCGCCAGGTAGCGGCGGTTGACCTGCCTGTCTTTAAATTGCTGGGCCAGGGAGGCATGGGCGGCGTCGTTTTTGGCCGCCACGAGCAGGCCGGAAGTATCCTTATCCAGCCGGTGGACAATTCCCGGACGCATCACGCCGTTGATCCCCGAGAGATCGCGGCAGTGGTAAAGAAGGGCGTTCACCAGGGTACCCGAGTAATTCCCTTCGGCCGGGTGCACCACCATCCCGCGGGGTTTATTGACTACAACCACGTCGGCGTCCTCATAGTAAATGTCAAGAGCTACCGGCTCGGCGACTACCTCAAGCGCCTCCAATTCCGGCGTCTGGAGGCAGACCAAATCCCCCGGCTTCAAGCGGCAATTGGCCCGCGCCGGTTGAGAGTTGACTGTCGCCATTCTCTCCGAGATCAGCTTTTGGATATATGAACGGGTTAGCTCATCCACCTGCTCTGCCAGGTAAACATCCAGTCTTTTTCCAGCGTCTTCATCATCAACGGTAAAGGAGTTCTCCATCTATGCTGCTACAACCCACTTTCCTTTTCAGGTTCTTTTTTGGACCGGTCCTTAACCAGCTCCAGGACCAGCAGACACGCGCCGATCACTATGGCGGTGTCCGCCAGATTGAATACAGGCCAGACCCGGAAGTCCAAAAAGTCCACGACCTGGCCGTATCGCAACCGGTCGGCCAGGTTCCCCAGGGCTCCGCCCACGATCAAGCTCAGACCATAGCGGAGTAAAGGACTCCCCGCGCGAATTCGCCGGTATCCCACAATTACCCCGGCCAGCATTATTACCGTAACGGTCACTAAGAGGGGAGTCTGGTAAGCCATCAGACCAAAAGCAGCGCCGGGGTTAAGGATGTAGGTCAAATGAAAAAAATGCGGCGCTACCGGGATCGACTCTCCCTGGTACATCCAAAGCTGCACGGCGGCTTTAGAGACCTGATCCAACAAAAAGGTTGCCAATATCATTAAGAAGAACATTTCATCACCAATACTAATTTTACCATTTTTTCAGGCTCTGCGCATCCCGTCCAGGAGACATTTAGTCATCAACCTATATCGTTCTCCGGTGACAGTGTCTCCTCAAAACTGCCTGAAAATAATCTGAGAAATTTTTGCCCAGTAAAATATTAACAAATAATTATGTAATAATTAAATCCTTTATGGGCATGATACTATCACAAGGGTTCGTAATGGCCGAGCCAAGAGCGTTACAGGGTCAAATGGCTCTGTAATGGTCGGCCAAAGGTCGGTATCGGGTCATAATGGTTCGATGCCGGCCGGAGGGAAGATCGGTGGATGTTCCGGCAGGTTCTGCAGCAGTCCAAAATGATTGCTGCAGGGTCGTAAGGGATATTCATCGGTCGAGCTAAGATTACCATGGGTGTCGGCATGCTTTTACTTCGGTACAGCAAGAGGTTTACAGCAGTCGAAAGATTGCTGTGGGCTTCCTAGGCATGCATGGTAGTCGAGCAAAGGTCATTACGGGTTCCGTAATGGTCTATGGCAGTCGAAAGATTGTCATGGGCTATGCAGGGATGCGTAGTGGCTGTAGCGTAGGTCATTGCGGGCTCTTAACATAGAAACCTTCCTCTTTTGAGGAAGGTTTCTTGTTTAAACCTGAGCGATAGCCTGCGAAGCTCTACTGCGAGGAGAGCCTCAAGGAGTGCAACAAGTTCAACAACATCAACCGCAACCTGATTGCTTCAGTGAAGACGATCCAGAACAACGGGATGGAGGTCAGCGCCGGCTTCATCGTCGGATTTGACAGCGACACCCATCCATTTTCGAGCGGCAGATCAACTTCATCAAGCAGAGCGGCATCATCAACGCCATGGTGGGGTTGCTGAGCGCTCCCAGCGGGACGCGGCTATTTGAGCGCCTGAAGCGGGAGAATCGGTTGCTGTCCGATTTTACAGGTAACAACACTGACTTCTCTTCTTTAAACTTCATCCCCAAAATGAACCCTCAGAAGCTGCTGGAGGGCTATCAGAGCATCATCACCGCCATCTATGACCCGGCTGCCTTCTACGATCGGGTATACAAGTTTTTCAAGGAGTTCAAGCCGATTAAGCGGAAGCGTGCCGAACGCTTCCAACTGGTCTACATCAAGGCACTACTGAAGGCGATGTTCTATCTGGGCATACTGGAGAAAGGCCGGCGCCACTACTGGAAGCTCCTGATCAAAACCACCTTCCGCTACCCGCGCTTCCTACCGGAAGCGGTGAGCTTTTCCATCAAAGGCTTCCACTACCGGAAGATGTTCAGGCAAATGGTGCGTTTGGAGGGAGAGGTCTAAGCATCATGCCACCCGACCCGCCATCAGACGCACAGGGGGACGGTTCTCATGTGCGTCCCAGGTTCTGCTTTCTTACAATATGCAATGGCAGTCCGGTGACTTTGGATAGAAAGCAGTAAAACGATATACCAGGTCAACTGTGTTGGAGCATGATCGCCTTCCAAATAAAGTGGCCGGATGTTTTTGTCAGCAGGGGCCAAGTTACAAATTTTTAATAAATAACCGTACCACATCGGCCCCACCTATCAATGTTCCTATTGAGCCTCCTAAGTTTGCTGAAGTAACTATTAGTAGAATCCTGGTTACCTTATTATTCCAGAATCCTTTAATACTAAAAACATCTTCACTGAGATTCTCAAAGTCTCTTACACTCGGTCGACGTATATAGGCTTGCGTAAGTCCGGCAAACCACCCCGCTGCAATCAAAGGATGCAAGGTAGTTATGGGTGCTACAACAAAGGCGGTGAGAACGGAAAGCGGATGTCCAAAAGCAATCGCAGTTCCAAGTGCTGCAAAAGTTCCTGTCCATAACACCCAACTCATTGATTGCTGGGCTCCAACAGAAGGGTTGAGAATAAAGGTATAGACAATAAGTGCAAGAATCAGGATGGGAATTGTCCACCCAATAATCATAGGTACTTTGGATTTAGCAGGAAGCTGAGATAATGCCGCTAAATCATGTTCTTTGTATATCTCTTCTTTAATACCGGGAACATGTGCAGCTCCCAGAACAGCAACGACCTTGTTTCCCGGAGCTTCTTTGATTTTCTGGGCCAAATATTGATCGCGCTCATCAATTAAGGGGAGCTTTAACTTGGGAAAGGATCTTGTAAAATCATTGAGTATGGAGTTAAGCATATCCTGAGATTTCAATTTTTTCAGTTCCTCTTCCGTTATACTTTCATTACTGAAAATACTAAGGATGATCTCGGTAATAAGCCTGACTTTTCCCCAGAGCCCAACACTATGCCAAATACGGGAAAAGGTTATTTGAATGTTTCGATCGGCTAATACCAAGTTGGCGCCTATTTCTTTTGCTGATTCAATTCCCTGAATCATTTCTTGTCCGGCATTAATACCAAATTGTCTGGCTATGCGCTTTTGAAAGGATGAAATCACAAGATTTATTAAAAGCAAAGTGGCTTTTTTTTCTTTAAGAATTTTAAAAATATCGGTATCTTTCCATTTGTTCCCTTCTGTTACTGTTTGATACCTTTGCTCATCCAATTCGATACATACAGAGTCCGGCCTTTCGGACTCAATAACTTCCTTTACCTGTTCTGCGCTGTGTTTTGATACGTGAACAGTTCCAATAAGTATGAATTCTTTACCATCTAAGTATAGTCTCGTAATGTTTTCATTTTCTTCAGACATAGATACCTTCCTTTACGCTCTTCTTATGCAACAACTTACTACCAATGCAATCATTATACAATAATAAAGTGCGCCTTGGCTATGCGATTAACGGGATTATCGTCACCGGCTCCGCTTTAACAGAGCTATTTGTACTGCAGGCGGGTGATGCTGCCGGGCATGATAGTGGCTGAGGAAAACCTGCATAACAAGCTAAAAAACTAACTGTAGAATCTTGAGCTTGTCACGTGCGTATTTCGGCCGCATCCGGACACGAATTCCGGTAGTATCCGGACAGTGTAACGGAATTATTCGGACAGCATTTCGGCTTAATAGTCCGGACACCTTGTCGAGATTATCAAATTACTGGTACCCTTGTAGCAGAATGTGTAAAGGCGGCCAGAATATGAGGAGACTCGACATGCTGAAAGCAAGAGAAATTCTAAGGCTCAGACACGATTTAGGCTTGTCCCTGAGGGAAATTGGCAAATCGTGCAATTGTGGTAAAAGCACCGTTTCTGAGGTACTTGAACGAGCAGAAAAAGCCAAAATAGCCTGGCCGATACAGATGAGCGACAAACAACTAATGTCACTGCTCTATCCTCCGATAGAAAGCAAGAATTCACCACAGGAACCCAACATGGAATATGTTTTCTGCGAAATGAAGAAAAAAAGTGTCACACTTATGCTCCTGTGGGAAGAATACAAAGCCAAACATCCTGACGGGATCATGTATACTCAATTCTGCGAGCGTTACCGGAACTTCAAGAAGGCTAACGATATTACCATGCACAAGGAACATAAAACCGGTGAAGAGGTCGAGGTCGATTGGGCCAAATGTAAAGCTTTACATTTCATCCAGTCCACTTCCATAACTTCGCCGGGCTTGTGGTTTAGGTGCAAGGTCGCTTTGGTTTTGCGGACATAGTCGTTGTAGTATTTATTGAACTGGGTGGATTTGTACGGAATCTCCCCAGCCTCACGACATTGATCGCAGTACTCCACCCAAAGAAGAGTAAGTGTGACGCTGCTTTTGGCCATCTCACGATGGATATACTCATAATTTGGCATCTTGTAGTTTGCCTTTAGTGCGTTGGGTGGGAACAGCTTTTCTGAAAGCTCCTTGTTGCTCAAATCCTGCACATGCTTCCAGTCAAGACCACAGTCAACTGCACGTTTCAGAACATTTGCCACAGTATTTCTTGAACACTCGCAGGCGGTTGCTATGTCCTGCTTGTTGATCCCAAGGTCTCCAAGTCTCAGGATCTCTCTGTAATTGGTCATCCGCATGACCTCCTATGAATTTATTTGCGTCGAAATTATGACACATAAATTCATTATATAGAGGCATGCAGACACTATTTTCCAATGCATAATCCGCGCGGTGACCATGCACAATTTCAGCGGTCAGAGTGCTCAATCTCGGCGGTTAACTTGCACATTCTGCGGCGGCATATTCACTTAAAGCTTCTTGTTTACAAAAACCGTCAGTTTTTTTGCAACGCTAGTGCTTGGAATTATTACATTAAACCTGATTTAAGGCATTGCTCCGCATAATAGTGATAAGAAATCTGCTACCATATCTCCCTTGTATTACTTAAATATTCCGAAAGGCATAAAAATTATCACTAAAGGTCCTATTACGAAAGCAACTACTAAAAGAACTAGGATTACAATACGCCGCACCTTTCTAAGTTCAATAACCAATAGATTCACCCTCCTATTTTTAAAATTATTTCAGAACGCAAATTGACGGATGGAAACATGGTTTAAAGGAAAATCAAGTGGAATTTACACTTACCAGCTTTGGAATGACTACCATTGCCTTATTCTTTTTTTGGGGATAAAAGCTAATTTTTGATACTTTAGAAGTCCTGCTGTATCAAGGGCTTACAGTTTTCCAATTAGCTCTAATCGTATAAGAAATATTGTTTTTCTTTAATTTTGATGCTAACATTTGTTTACCCACACGATTTAGCGAGGAACCGAATCATGTTTAATTCTGGGGAGGACAAAGCAAGCAATCTTATCGGGTTCTTCTACTGATCCACCTTCAATATAAGCACGAGCTCTGCATCCACCTCTGCATAAGGATGCATGTTGGCATCTATCGATACGATTACATTGAAAATTACGGTAACGATTAAATCCTTCACCATACTCCCAAATTTCCTTTATACTTCTGTCGCGAATATTTCCGCTCCCAAATTTAGGATTCGTAGAATGGCTTAACACCTCGCATAAGCCAGTCTCCCCAACTGCAGATATAAACATACGAAAAGAGCCTACACCACAACTAGGGGCGATAGGTCCATCATTATCGATTTGCTCTACAGGGTGTCTGCCCTGAATTACAATATTGCTAGTAATTTTTGCTTCATATGCTGATGCGAGCATATCGGCAAATTGTTGTTCAGGTAAATTAAGATAGTTGCTCTCTTTTCCTCTGCCGAGCGACATAATATTTGATATTCTCCACGAAAAACCTAGGCGTCTAATGATCTGTATTAACTCATAAAATTCATTTCTGTTGGATTTATGTAGTATCACATTAATACGTAACGCGATTCCTTTTTCTTTCAATTTCGCTATCGTTCGACAAACCTTATTATAAGCTCCTTTAGTCCCTTGGAAGCGATCATGTGTTGGGCCTAAACCAGTTATAGTAGTTGCCAATTGGCGGAGTTTTAGTTTTGCAAGCTCTCCAATCATTGCATCGTCAATTAACGTAGCATTGGTAAAAATGTCAATGACCATGCCTTTAAAGCGCAAATAATGGAGAATATCAAGGATATCATCACGCAGAAATATTTCACCACCTGTCAAAGAAAAACGCCACACACCCAACTCTACCGCATCATCGATTAATCTCTTGATCTCTTCATTAGATAACTCTTTACTTTTTGCTCCAGCAATTGGAGGTACATAGCAGTGAATACATTTGAGGTTGCATCTCGTAGTGAGCTCTAGAGAAATCATATCAAGGGGCGGCTTGGTATAACTTTTTCTCATTCCATAGCAATACTCTTTTGGTTGTCCTTCAACTAGTATTCCTACTCTAAACATATCTGAGATGCAGTCCAAGATTTCTGTTTCAAGGAATATATCACATTTTTGAGCAGCATAAACAGGAACTTTTTTTGGTCTCTGGCCTTGCATCAATAGTTTGATGGTTTTTAGCATAAGTGGACTTACAGAGTTTACTTGGGTTAACGAAGGAACATGATAGAGTCTACCTCGCTCGCCCAAACTATCTTCTATGACAACAAAATTATCAGATAATCTCAATAATGAGCTTTCCAAATATTCTCCCTCCGCGCTATTTATCCTCAAGCTTAATTAGTCTATGATTCAACATAATAAAAAGAGAACTTAAAGCACTGCTTCCAAAATGTTGGATGATCTCCCCGATTGTTGTACTGCTATCTATCATGGCCCATATCTTACTATTTTCCCCAATATGCGGCAAACCAGAAAACACATAATTTTCGTTCCAACGAGAAATTATTTTTACAGGCTTTTTATTAAGTAGACATTGGTATGATATGACTTCAGACATACCAAAAATATAGCCGATGATGCACTTAAAAACATAAATAATTTCTTTTACAGTATCTAAACCATGTCTGGATAGTCTTTTCATACGACTGAAGTCATCATTGCCGTTTATGTCAGCCCATTTAAACCTAATGGCCATAGTTATCGGCAAAAGAATGGGAAGAAAATAGATTCTAGGTTTGCTCGACTCAAAAAACCCTAAAACTAAACCAAGATGAATAAAAATAACTAAAAAAACACACCCAAAAGTAGCCATCGCTATTGGGCCTCCAGCGAAATACCGGTACTGGATCGAAGGTGATGCAGGAATTCCAAATATACAGTCAGTTGATATGGCTTGCCATAGTCCCCAAGTATAATAACGAATGCTAACCTGTACTAAACCCTTGCTTTCTGCAATGGCTATCGCGGCGTGCCCAAATTCGTGGATAGCTAAAAGAAACCATATAATCAATACAGCAAAGACATAATACTTAACTAGATTTAATAATATGAACTGTTGTTTCGTTAAGTCAACAAGGATCATTAAAATTAATATTAACGAATAAACCCGTTGAAGTCTGACCAAAGCTTCAATAAGTATGCATAAAAATATCTTCCATGGTTTTGAGTTACTTTCAACGGATATATTATACGCTCTAATATTAGCAATATTCATTAATTATCTTCCTAATAGAAATAGTCCTTAATGGTTCGATTCCAGCTCAGCCCCCATTTGACAACCCAATCGTGTAAATCCACCAAAATACTAGGTATTTTAGAGATTAAGAGGATGTTTCAATATATCACTAATTAATAATATATCAACATAATTAGTCAGCACCCTGCTCGGTTAACCAGTTTATTACAATAACCGTGTTATGAACATGCTGATTACCGTAAAAAACAAAACATAAAACTAGCAATAGGTGTAATCAGAGCAAAAATCTGATTTTTTATTGGATGCGTTTTAAAGTATCAAAATTTCTTAACACATATTACTAACCGATCACGTATGAATCAGTCAGTCATAAAACCCGGGACAGTGAAGGAAACCCCATTTTATTCTAACAACCGATTTTAGCATGGACACTTTTGAGATTCAGAAATATACCGTTAAGATGGCAAGGAGAGCTGTTTTTTTAATGGCTAAAACAACACCTTAAGATAAAAAGGTTCTTTGGTACCAGTGATAGCGCTGTATACGGCCAGATATGGATAGCTCTTATAACGTATTGCTTGCTGATGATGACACGCTTGACCTGCCTGTGAAAATAACTTTTTGGCTATCTTGCGTCTTATTGCCGACCAACTCTATAGTCCCTATGCTGTCTTAATTGAGGTCCTGAAAAAGTCTCCGGTCAGGCCATCCCGTGGCAGGTGAAGAAAAGAGCATCATGAAAGCTTTAATCTATTGGTAAAACAAATTGATGTTGAGGCTACTGAGTTCTTAAATACTGTTGATGTAGAGCTATTTTACTTATAGGCCGCATCGTAGAAAGAAATATAGGCAGAAAATGTGGATCAGAGTTATCTTTTATGGAGCCGTTGTCCTTTTAATCTGGTAAAAAAATTCGTCTAAATATTGCGAATTAGACGCTCTTCTGTTGCGAGTAACCTAAAACTTCTTGTTTACAAGAGCCGTCGCTTTTTATGCAACGCTAGAGATAAGCTATATAGAATAGGTTTTTAATATAACGATTTTGTTGGTTCTGTCCCAACTGACTTGTGATATTATTACATTAAATTGATAAGTCATGCAATTTTACTATTTGTTGATTCATATCTTCTAATAGTCTCTCCATTTTGTGCCCTTTATGCCACATAGCAGTTTCAATGCTACTTTTAAGAACAGAACATCTTGGATCATGTCCATCAATGTTACCAGTATGCCATAATGCCCGTACTCGACAACCACCACCACAGAAATGCCGGAGCCAGCAAGCTTGGCATCCCTTTATAGAAGTATCTACGCTAAACTTGCTGTATTTGTCAGCAGCTCTTTCATAAATATTTCTTATTGATTCCTGCTTTAAAGTGCCAAGTACATACTGTTTCTGTTGTAATGCATGGCAGGGAAATACAAACCCATCGGGTGAAATGCTAAGTTGATTAATTCCTAGACCACAATTCTTCTTAGGAATCCTATGATAGATGAAATCATAGGGGAGATCTGCCACCGTCAATGAAAAAATAGGCTTATGCTGTTCAATAATTTCTCTTATGGATCTAAATTGTTCACCGGCTTCCCGTATAGTAGACACATAGGCTCGGTAAGCACGATTTGAAGCATGTACGTATTCCGCATTTGACACTTCCAGACCTTCTGTATCTTTTCCAACAGGTATGAGCCGAATAAGCGACAAGTTACATTCTAAATCATGGGCAAATTTTACCATCTCTGCTGTCTTATTGACATTATTTTTGTTTACAACCATCGATAAAGTGATCTTTCTTACTTTGCTAGCCTTTAACGACTGTATGGCTGATATAATTAAATTGAAGGTTCCAGGGCGGATTGATTCATGCGTCTGTTGATCAGGACCATCTAATGAGATATGTACATTACTAAATTTCTCGGCAATAGTTTTCGCGTTCATTTCGTCTATCTGAGTCCCATTTGTAACCAAAACAGTATCAGCTTCGATTCCTTTTGGCAAAATTTCAAAAAGATCTTTCCTAAGCAAAGGTTCTCCCCCAGAGATATTAATTTGCCTTACCTCCATCTCAAGCAAATCACATATTAGATTGCGTAAAGTCGTAGTGTTCATCTCGTCTTCTAGCTTGTTACCTGCTTGATAATAGCAATAAGCACACTTCAAATTACATTGATTAGTTACATTGATGGTGACGCTTTCTAGGCCTGATTGCGATTCTATTGTAGTTTGTTCTCCCAAAATTAATCCCGCTTTTTTGGCATCAAGAACAAATTGGATTATATCTTCTCTTATTAGTTCAACTGGAACTGCATATTCATCAGCGACTCTATTAACTATCCCATCAAGCGTATAATTCGAGTCACAACATGATAGTATTAAATGACCAATGTCATTTGTTCTGATCCATGCTATAGTCTCAGGATCTACCGCTAAGTATTCATCGCCTTTATTTCTAAATATTATATTTTTAGGGGAAACCGGGCGTGAATTTAAAATATTAGCTATTAACTTATTATCTTGACTTTTCATAACTCTATACCCTCCAAGTAATCCAGCTTCTCTTCATTCCTAGACTTTTGGAAAACCATTATGTTTTCAGTGTTCCCCAATATATTTTATTCCCTCCTATACACCCTGAAAACAAATCGCACACCTCATACTATTATGTTTGGGGATTGTGATTTGTGTTTCGAACGCCTTAATCGAATATTTTCTATTTTCTTTATGTCGTCACGAAACAACTCGGAGGCCTTATAATACCATCTCTGAATATCCTGTCTAGTTAAGTACTTAGTGCTTATGTTGGAATAAATGAGCTGGTGAGTATCCCAACCTTTAGAATAAATCGTAACACCTAGCTTTTCTCGATTTCTGTAAAGATATGTTCCGGGATAAGGTGTACACATGCCAAAAAATGGGGTAACTCCGTAACTGTCACGTAGATGCTTCGCAAATTCTAGCGTCTGCCGTACTGTGTCATGAGTATCTGAGTGATGTCCTATTATAAATGAGCAAGCAATAAACCTGATTCCTGCCTCTCTAGCCCACCTAACGGCAACTTCTATCTGTTCTACTGTAATATTCTTCCTTATAGAATACAAAACGCTTTGGACTCCCGACTCAACGCCAAATTGTATTGCATCGCAACCACTTTCAACCATTAATGTAAGTAGTTCCCTCGATACGTCGTCAACCCTTGATTCGCAGCCCCAAGCAAAACCGCTGTTACTTTTGTTGTAGTAGTGGCAGAAAGCCCTTGTTCGTTCGGGAAAAGCCGTAAATGTATCATCGACTACTGTTATATAGTCGATTTTAAAAATACGCCTCATTTCTTCTATTTCTAATATCACATTATCTATCCCTCTTGTTCGGTATCTTCCACCTGATATTGCTCCAGCAGCACAGAAGATACAGCTTCCGGGGCATCCCCTGCTCGTAATAATAGTCCCTGGCATCGGGTATTCTTCCATATCTATTGCAGTGCGGAGTGGAAAGGGTAACTGGTCTAATTCTTTAATATAGGGTCGGCCTGGATTTCTAACTATTTCTACATCTTTTCCAGTGTTCATTTTGTATGTTATTCCTTTAATCTCATTCAGCGAACCTCGCTGCTGAAGAAAATAATCAGCCAATTCTGCCATGGACAGTTCACCTTCGCCCCTGACGATAATGTCAACTGCTTCGTGTTGCAATGTCTCTTCATCCATGAAAGTTACGTGTGGGCCACCTAGGACAGTAATCACATTCGGGTTCCACTCTTTAGCAGAAGAACAGAATTCAAATACGGATACCGTTGCTTCAGAGAAGACAACTAACCCAACAATTTTAGGCTGTTCTTGTTCCAAAAAACCAATAAACTCACTCTTCTTTATCTTTTTTCGCATTATATCTAATACTTTTACTTTATACCCCCGGGAAACAAGATAAGCGGCGATATAAAGTAAACCCAATGGAGGGCTACCCACTGGAGGTTTTAACCAATCCTTCTCTGGGTGAACTTCCAATACTTCCGTATACCATGATGGTATTATAGGGTTTACTAAAACAACATCAGCCACACTATTTTCCCTCCGATTTCCATATCCTTGCATCGAGAGTCTTCAAAACGATTAATTCTTGCTCGGCTAATTCTTCTAGTATGCTTATAACTTCATCTTCAGAAATCCCAGTCGTTTCAATAATCCTTGATACAGTACTATACCCGTCCAGTTCCTTCCACACCGTTGAAGCATCCTTATCTAAAATCATCCGCCCTCGATCCTCCAAGCTTATTACTATTTGTCCCATTTTTTCATCTTCCATCCAATAAATAGGAATCATTATAGGGAAATAATGGTATATATCTTTTAACTCCTTATACATCGGATTCACCTCACTATATAAACATTTAAACACTTAAGTAATGCTATTCATTGATAGATTTTAGTTTTCAGAAATGACTGAGGTAAAGGTAAGACTTATAAGGGAGTTATTCTAATCATTATGTCTCCAGTATTTTAGATTTTTCCAAAACCATATTTTCAAGGACATGCCATAAAATTATTCTAGCAAAGCGCGCCTGATTCTACACCTATCATTGCACAGGCAGCTGTGGCAATAAAGAATTGTGCGCACCCGGCTTCGAATTCCAGTCTCTTATCGTCACGGTTACTGACCAACCACGGCGTTCTATATATTAATCGCTTTATCTTATTCATGAATTTACACCTCCTTCAAAGGGTATTTGCCTACCTTTACCTCATCGATATATGATTAAATATTAACAATACGTCGGACGGTAATATCATCAGTTGTTAACCTGACTTTGTATTGTTAATTCTGTCGTCGATGCCCTGCTAATACTAAAATATAAAAGCATCTTATGAAAAAATGGTTTCAATGCACTTTGACATTATACGAAAATAGAGCATATCAGTATTTATTTAATTCCCGTATATCCAGTTGACCGTACCGTATAATCGAGCACTCACCGGAAGGAAGAACTACAGCTACTCATAATTATAATCAATTAATTTCATATATCTAGTACTTTTTCCTTAATAGCCAATTTATGGGCGTGAATAACCAAAAGGCAGGCCGCGAGAACAAAAAAACACCCCTTCTCTCATTACAAAGGGGTGAATCTATGCTTGTATTCTTTAAATTTGTACCGGCTCATCAAGGCCGTTTTACCATACCCGGCAAAGCCGATCTCATACGATCTGTTGCTTACCTCTTCTATTCTGCTGACTTTGTTCAGGTTCACAATAAATGATCTGTGAACTCTGGAAAAATTATCTCCCAGCTTTTCCTCCAACTCGCCCAGGGTTTGCTGCACCCTGTAAACGTTGCCTCCAGTGTGGATTAAACTGACTTTATCCCGCTTCTCAATAAACAGGATCTCGCCCGGAGCTATCATGAATATTTCATTCCCGGCCTTGAACATCATTTTTTCGGGACTGCTCCCGGCGTCCTGCTTTCTTTTTACCTTGTCCGCAAGGCTGCTTATGACTTCGTTGACTCTGTCCTTTTTCACCGGCTTGAGAATATAGTCGTAGGGATGGACAGCGAAGGATTCAATTGCGTATTGGGCATATCCGGTTATAAAGACAAAATATGTTTCAGAACTGAAATCATATATATTCTTTGCGACCTGTATGCCGTTCAACTCTTCTTCAGGCGCCAGCTCTATGTCCAATAGGACAATGCTGGGCTTGTGTTGCCTGGCGAGACTGATTGCTTCTTGGCTGCTCGAAGTGTCGATTACCTGGTCAACGAAAGGATTTTCAGATACCAACTTCTTGAGAAACCGCCTGGTGTAATGCTCATCTTCGAGAAGTAAAATGCTTACCATCTATATCAGTCCCCGTGTTTTAAGCCCTCAGGAATGTCGGGTTCATAAGTGATCCACCAGCAATTCGGGCTTACCCCGGTCTGGGCGACAAAAACCAGCACTGCGGCCAGGGTGTTGACCATGATCACTGCCAATCTGTTCAACATTGTTTTCACCCCCTCAAGAATATATTCGGGATATTATCAAGGGCTTTAACCGCCCTGTATCCCCAGGGTGTTATGAGAAATAAGCTGCCGAGGGTTCCCAGGACTGCTGCAAAAGCGTAAACGGTCAATTCATGTTGTATCAGTACCATTGTAACAGCAGAGCATACTGTTAAAACAAAGAGAGCTTTATTTCTTTGCCGCAGTCTCATTGACTCGTCTTTAATCTGTTTCTTTTCCGTACCTGCGGGAGCCCACCGCAAGATGATGTAAATGCCTGTCAATATGGTTAATGCCGAAATACCTGTTAACGCTGCAAGGCTTACATCTATAGTCATCGCCAGTTTACCAAGGCCCAAAAGCAAAGCGGTACCAACAATCAGGCATCCTGAATACGTACTTAAATGAGTGCCTCCTCCGAAATAGCGCAGCGATGCAAAGGCTACCAGGCATACCATGGTTGTTTTAAAGGCACCGATAATGAATGATAACAATATTAAAAGCGTTAGCTGCACAAGTGTTCCAAGTATGATTTCCAATCCGTAAGCAAAAATATCTATTTTAGCCCGCTCAACCTGCAACTGCGTTCCCATGGTCACGGCAATTCTCCGGGCAAACGCCTTCATCATTTATTCCCTGCCCCTGTCTGGAAGATGTACTATAAATGTTGTCCGTTCTCCTGATATGACATCGATTTTTCCTCCGTACTTGTCCACCAGTTTTTTAACCAAATACAAGCCATACCCGCGAGCTTTGGAACCCTTGGTAGTGTACCCTTCTTTAAATAGCCGCCGCCTTGCCTCCTCTGAGATTTTAGACCCGGTATTATACACATATATGACATAATTCGCATTTTCGTATTTTATTTCTACGGCCACCCGACGGTTGAAAGGGTCCTGGAGAGCGGCCTCCAAGGCATTATCCAGAAGGTTGCCCAGTATACTGCATAGGTCCCAGGGGGATATATTAATATTGGCAACATCACATTTTACGGCAAAAGCAAAGCCGATTTTCTTGGCCTCAGCTACTTTTTGTTTACTGTTGAAGAGTGCGGTAAGTGCTGGATGTCCTACGTGAATTAATCCTTCCGTATGTCTGTAACTCTCCGCTATTCCCTCAATATATTCCTGTGCTTGATCCGTTTCTTCCAGGTACAACATCGCCTGTATGGTCTGGATGTGCCTGCTGTGCTCGTGTTTTTGGGCCTGCGAAGCGCTCAGAATGTCCTCCACATGCAGGAGGTGCGTTTTCAAAAGGTTCAATTCTATTAATTTCCTGGTACCCTCTTCAAGTCTTTTGATTGAAAAAACGGCAAGAACACTCAAAGCTAAAACCACCAGGTTTACAAATGGCAGGAACCCCTTTAAATCGTCGATGCCATTGGCAAGGTATATTTGCTGATTAATCATAACAATAAACCATGCTTCGAGGAGTATGGTAGAAATGATTAGCAATCTACCATTTTTAAACAATGCAATCAATCCTTATTCAGTCTCAAATCGAAGAGCGCATAATTGCGTTTCTTCGCTAGAAGATAAACAACCGCCATAATGGTACCTGAAGGCAGGAAGTATAATACGTTCAACCAGGGCTCCGATGCCAGGCTATCTGTAGTGGCAGCTGTTATCTTGAGCAGTACAGGCACTAACACTCCCTCCAGGACTCCGAGAATCAACGATCCGGTAAGAATTGAAATAAAGCAGTGCCACAGATTTGTTCCTGTAACAACAGTTGCTAAAAGTGTTGAGGACACCGCAAGTATTATTGTGTGGACGCCAAACGGGAGGGGCAATCCTCGTGCAAAGATCGACACAACACCAACTGCCAGGGACAACAATAATGCTTTTGAACAGCTTACGGGCAGGTTGAAAAGCCGAAACCCGATTTTAATGATGAGAAATGTTTGCGGGATTGAAAGCAGTAGAACGATATACCAGGGCAACGGTGTCGGATGCATGGCAACCCCCTCTGAAAAAACGGGTAAATTTATCACTGAACAAGACCGGTGTGTATGAGGGACTGTCCATGGCAGTCCGCAGCATTCTTCAAAAAGAGATTCTGGACTTCCCTCTAAAAGATGCGCCAGCATTGCTTTGATGTCCTTCCAAAAACTTCTACATTTACTTACAAGTTCCTGCCGCTTGGCGCAAATAACCCAATTCTGGGCTTAAATAACCAAACTTGGGTTAGAAGTGAATGAAACGGATGATTGCCATGCAAAAAACATTGGCGGTTTTGCTACATCAATCTTTCTACGCAAAAATAAAAAATTGCAGCTGATTCACTCAGACAATTCATTGCCACGTACAATTTTTTGTTTCGATAATAATTAAATCCTTTATGGGCATGATACTATAATGGCCGAGCCAAGAGCGTTACAGGGTCAAACGGCTCTGTAGGCCAAAGGTCGGTATCGGGTCATAATGGTTCGATATCGGCCGGAGGGAAGATCGGTGGATGTTCCGGCAGGTTCTGCAGCAGTCCAAAACGATTGCTGCAGGGTCGTAAGGGATATTCATCGGTCGAGCTAAGATTACCATGGGTGTCGGCATGCTTTTACTTCGGTACAGCAAGAGGTTTACAGCAGTCGAAAGATTGCTGTGGGCTTCCTAGGCATGCATGGTAGTCGAGCAAAGGTCATTACGGGTTCCGTAATGGTCTATGGCAGTCGAAAGATTGTCATGGGCTATGCAGGGATGCGTAGTGGCTGTAGCGTAGGTCATTGCGGGCTCTTAACATAGAAACCTTCCTCTTAGTGAGGAAGGTTTCTTGTTTCCAAAACATAAAGCCTTAGTTGCCTTACCGTATCTTCAACAAAAAAATTGCATCATAATTTATTTTCATGGTTTTTTTTAATATGATTATTCCTGTTTTTTAATAACGCCCGCACACCTCGGGCAGATGGCCGGGTGTTCCGGATCAAGCCCTACTTCTTCGTGATACATCCAGCAGCGTTCGCACTTTTGGCCCGAAGCGGGTTTCACCACAACAGACAAATCCGGCATCGTATCAATGGCGCGGGCTCCCGCCGGGGCTTCAGCCATGGGCTTGAGAGCTGCTTGCGACACGATGAAAATTGCGGCCAGGTCATCCGCGGCGGGTTTCAGGAAATCATACAATTGGGGTCCGGCGTATAGTTCCACAGCAGCCTCCAGAGAGTTGCCAATCACCTTCTCCCGCCTCGCCTCCTCCAAAGCTCTGGTAATTTCACCGCGCACGGCCAGGAGGCGCTCCCACTTTTGTTCCAGTTCCTCGTCAAGATATTCATCTACAACCTGCGGCATTCCGGCCAGTTGTACGCTGATTGCCTTTCCTTTGTCCCCCGGCACGTAGCGCCAGATTTCCTCAGAGGTAAAGGCAAGCACGGGGGTTAGCAGCCGGACCAGCGCCTGCAGGACTTCGTTGAGAACTGTCTGGGCGGCTCTGCGCTCTGTTGAGCCGGCCGGCATGGTGTAGAGGCGATCCTTGATGATATCCAGGTAAAGCGCGCTCATGTCGATAGCACAGAAGGTGTGGACGGCGTGGTAAACGACGTGGTACTCAAAGTCCTGATAGCCCCCGGTAACCCTCTTCACCAGGTTCTGCAGCTTGGACAGCGCCCAACGGTCGATTTCGGGCAGTTGAGCATAGTCCACCTTGTGTACGGCCGGATCGAAATCATGGAGGTTGCCGAGCAGGAAGCGGCAGGTGTTTCTTATTTTGCGGTAGGCCTCGGTCATTTGCTTCATAATGCTGGGGGAAGCCGCCAGATCCCCCCGGTAATCCGCTGAACTGACCCACAGGCGCAGGATATCGGCGCCCAGTTGTTTAATAACCTTGGCCGGATCAACCACGTTGCCCAGTGATTTGGACATCTTGCGGCCCTTCTCATCTACAACAAACCCGTGTGTCAGGACCGCCCGGTAGGGAGCCTGCCCGGTGACGGCCACCGAGGTGGAAAGGGAAGAATTAAACCAACCCCGGTGCTGGTCGCTGCCCTCAAGGTAAAGGTCTGCCGGGCGCTGCAGGTCGGGCCACACCTGCGGTTCATCCAGCACACCGAAGTGACTGGTGCCGGAGTCAAACCAGACATCCATGATGTCGGTTTCCTTGGTAAAGCCGTCACAGCCGCAATGAGCGCATTTCATCCCCGGCGGCAGCAATTCTGAAGCTTCCCGGGCAAACCAGACGTCGGAACCATGTTCCCGGAAAAGTCCCTGCAGGTGGCTGATCGTCTGGTCGTTGATCAATTCCTTGCCGCAGTCCCGGCAGTAAAAGATCGGAATTGGCACACCCCAGCTGCGCTGGCGTGAAATGCACCAGTCGCCCCGGTTGGCCACCATGTTATAAATCCGCTCCTCCCCCCAGCCCGGGATCCAGCGCACCGTCCGGATGGCGTCCAGAGTGGCCTGACGAAACCCGTCAATGGAGGCGAACCACTGTTCCGTGGCCCTGAAGAAAACAGGCTTCTTGCAGCGCCAGCAGTGAGGATACTGGTGCTGGATGGTAGAATGCTCCATAAGATGGCCGCGGTTTTCCAGTTCCTCAATGACGGACTTATTGGCGTCCAGATAAAATTCTCCGGCAAAGATGCCGCCTTCCTCCGTAAAGCGTCCTTTGGCGTCAACCGGTGAGAGGACGGGCAGACCGTACTTCTTGCCCACTATAAAGTCTTCCATGCCGTGGCCAGGGGCGGTATGCACACAACCGGTGCCCTGGTCGAGGGTTACATGGTCGCCCAGGATTACCAGGGAAGCCCGGTCGACAAACGGGTGTTTACACACTATTTGCTCCAGCTCCGTACCCCTGAATGTTTTTATGGTTTCAACGTCATCAAGGCCAACCGTCTTAACAAAACTCTCCATCAATTCGGAGGCAACCAGATATTTTTCACTGCCTGCCCTGAATAACACATATTCAAAATCAGGGTGGAGAGTGATAGCCAGGTTGGCCGGCAAGGTCCAGGGGGTGGTGGTCCAGATTACCACGAAGGTGCTGTCTTCAGGAAGTACCCCCTTGCCGTCCTGCACCGGGAACCTCACAAAAATCGAAGCAGACTGTTTGTCGGCATACTCCACTTCGGCTTCAGCCAGAGCGGTTTCGCAAGAGGCGCACCAGTATACCGGTTTGAGTCCCTTGTAAATGTAACCTTTCTTGGCCATATCGCCAAAAACACCGATCTGGCGGGCCTCATAATGGGGCATCAAGGTCAGATAAGGATTGTCCCAATCCCCCCGTACCCCCAGCCGTTTGAATTCCTCTTTCTGAATATCGACATACTTCAGAGCGAACTCCTTGCACTTGCCGCGAAACTCTACCGGGTGGATATTATTGCGGTTAAGCCCAAAGGCCTTGATGGCCTGTTGTTCGATGGGGAGGCCGTGCGTATCCCATCCCGGCACATAGGGTGCGTTAAAGCCCGACATGGAATGGAACTTGACTATGATATCCTTCAATATTTTATTTAAAACATGACCAAGGTGAATGTGGCCATTCGCGTAGGGCGGCCCGTCGTGCAGGATGTACTTGGGACAATCACGTTGTTGTTCCTGTACCAGCCGGTAGATGTCAATATCTTCCCAGAATTTTAAGATCTCCGGTTCTCTTTCGGGCAGGTTGCCCCGCATCGGAAAATCTGTTTTAGGCAGGTTTAAAGTCTTACTGTAGTCCATCTTTTTAATACCCCTCCAAAATTTAAACATATATGAACTTGACTATTATGAACGAATAAATCCCGCCCCCAAAGGGACGGGATTATAACCCGTGGTACCACCCTAAATGCCGGCCCGCCAGTTATTAGCTGCTAAGGCCTGCCACTCCAGTCGCCCGGTAACGGTGGCGATCCGGCCTGGCTTAATCCCCCGCAGGGTTTCAGCCGGCGCCTCACGGGTGATTTTTAACGTTTATCCGTACCCGGTTCCCACCATACCCGGGTTCTCTTTACCGGAATTACACGCCTACTCGTCCCGCTCACAGGCAGCTATCGAGCCTTAACAGACAATATTATATAGAAAAGGCCCTGGTGCGTCAACTTGCCAAGTGAATTTCCCCAACCAACAGAAAATTAGTTGCCCAACCTTAGTAAAATATACTGCATTTTGTTTCACTTATCACAAAAATTGTTCTCGAAAAGGCTTGACTTGCGGGCTTGGGGTTTTCCGGAGCGAGCGGAGCACTTGGGTGCGTTCCGTAGCGCGTGCGTTGCTTGCAGTAAAGCTTAAATAGCGCGTAGCTGCCGGATGGCTGTCTGCAGATGCGGTAGATATGACGCTCTAGTTGCACAAATGTAGAATTGCGAAGCGAGCGGAGGATAACCCCAAGACCACTACCCCAAAGGCTTTTCGAGAACCAGTTTTCAAGGTAGGCGTTTTTGGACTTCTGACACACTGACTCCTTTAATCTTGACAACTTTATTGCGTCCGGTCAGACCGGACAGGATTTCTACCTGGCCGCGGCCGACCGACAGGAGGTCGGCCAGGAAGGCGCGGCACGCCTCATTAGCTTCCCCATCCACCGGAGGCGCCGTCAGCCGTACCCTGAGAGCGTCTTCGAAAATTCCCGCCACCTGGTTTTTGGATGCCCGAGGCTGGACCCTTACCTTGAAGGACACGCCGTCCTTTTCTTCTTTTAGCGGCAGCACCTTATACAACTCCTCCTTTACGGATATTTGCCAGCGTATAGGCGACTGCTTTACGCAGTTCCTCAGCCAGGTCCGCCAGGTGTTCACAACCCTGTGGCCCGCCGACTATTTCAGACAACTGTTTCTTGGCGCATTCTGTAAGGACCAGACCTTTCAATCTACCGGGGAGCAAAGCACACTCAAAACACACCTGATCCGGCGCCCTGAGAAAGCTGCCGGAGCATTCTTCAACCCGGCCGGCAAGGTCCAGGCGGCTCAACAGGCCCAGCTCGTGGTAGGAGTCGCTAAAGCCGCTATGAACGATGAGACCGTCCGCCAAAAGGTAAACAGCGCAGTTTTTGGAGCGGTTGAAAAGGTTTAAACCGTGCTGCAGCCCGTCCACATACTCGTTCCACCAGCGTGTAACACGATGGAGGTTGCTTTGATAACGGCAGGTGTCAACCTGAAACTTCCGCCAGTGTTCACAATAGGATTTCAGGGTGGGGAATCCTCTCTCCCGGAAGAGAAAAGTTTCCGACTGGATAATACCCTTGACGCATTCGGCAAGCAACTCCCGGGCCAGCCCGCCGGCATGTTCTCCAACCTCTCTGCGGAGGTCACGACCTACATTAAAATAAGCAGTTGTTCCTTTCAGGCCGGGCGCCTCTTGACTGCCGTTAAAAATCCCTGCGGGCGAGCGAAATACTTCCCAGCGGGCATCTTTAATTTCAAAAGAAGTCTGGTCTGCCTTAAGCCTGCCGGTTGCTTCCAGCTCTGTCCCCAGGACAGACGCCTCCGCCAGCAATTCACCGGAATGAATCCGTTTCACCGAACAAAACCAGCTTTTCTGGTAGATCAATTTCATATGATAAAACCCCTTGTTGGTCCACTTTTTTTAAAGCCTACACCCCCGGGCGGCAGAGGGTGATAAAATTATTCAGGATCCGGGCCGTCACGCCCCAGATAAAATATTCACCGTATTCGTAAAAGTAAACGGGGAAAGACCACTGTTTCGACCAATTCTCTTTCTCTTTATAGCTTTCGGGCACCTTGTGGAATGGAAAATCAGCGGGGTAGCGGGTCGCTACTTCAACCGTGCTTGCCATGGGCGGAGAGATAAAATGTTCCAGCGGAGCTAAAAAAGTACCTGCAACCTCATTGGGGTTGGGATTGATTATATCCAGGTCCTCAATCAGCCCTAAAAAAGGATAGATCAGCGTGCCGGGCGGGGTAATCTGGTAGTCCAGGGGGCCAATCAAAACCACCTGGTCCCGGCGAATACCCAGTTCTTCAACAGCCTCGCGGATAGCCGTCTCCTGCGGCCGTGCCATTTCTTCCGGCTCGACTTTACCACCCGGAAAACAAATCTCACCCGGCTGCCTGTTGAGATTTTCAGACCTGACCTCAAAAAGGACATGCGGTATCCCCTCTTTTTTCACTATGGGCACCAGAACAGCCGATACCAGACACTCACTTTCATTGTGTATTCTCGGTCGCCTACCGGCTATCCTCCTGATAAGTTCCAATTTAATCCTCCTTAAATGCGTGTTCAAAAAGCCTCCATGCCAGGAGGCTTTTTGAGCCTAAAACTATCAAATTAAAAAAGGGAATAGAACAGTACACCATACTCATTCAGGCAGTTTCTTCCCTGTGTTCATCCCCGGCGGGGATACTATCTTCCTCGCCATCCAGATATTTCATTTGAGCTTCCAAAAAAGCGCGGAATTTCATTCTGAATACCTGGGCATCCCGTTCCATCCGGTGGTACTCTTCATAGATAAGCTTTGCTTTTTCTTCCGCGTCTTTGATCATGCCGGCGGCTTTCAGGTCTGCCTCCTGAATTAGCGCCGCCGCTTCCTGTTCCGCCTCACGGGTTATCTGCTCCGCCTCAATCCTGGCCTGGTCCAGACGCAACGAGGTTTCCTTTTCGGCATTCTGTCTCAGCTCATCGGCGCTCTTTTGGGCCATGATCATGGTGTTTTTAAGCACCTCTTCGATTTCACGGTAGCGGGCCGTGCTTTGCTCCGCCAGGACCAGCTTTTCTTTCAGGGTCTGGTTCTCCCGGAACAGCGCCTCATAGTCCTGGATAACCTGATCCAGAAAGGCGTCGACCTCTTCTTCCCGGTACCCGCGCATAGCCTTGCGAAACTCTTTTTTTTGAATATCGAGCGGTGTAATCAATGCCTCTTCACCTCAGGTTGGCTTAACTTTTTATTGGAGCGTGGTTGCCCACGGCCGCCGGCGGCGCCACATATGATGAAAATACCAGCCGGTGCAGGCGCCATTTCAATCGCACACGGCGCGCCGGCGCCGGACTTGTGTGGCTAATGAAACATTTTGCGAATGAATTCGCACCTACATTTTTTGGGATTCGCTCTGTGGGCTGAACAGCTGTACAGTTATGTTCAGAGTTATTCCACACGCCGCTATCGAGGCGCCACGTATACGGTTGAAATGTTTTTCGTGTCTAAAGTACCAAAGGCCTTTGATTAAACAAGCCTGTGCAGGAGGACCCCTGTCCTGCCGCTTTTGAGCGGACCCTTGACAGATTCAACAATTACCCGGCCTTTACCACGCGCGGAAAGCACGTCACCCTCTTTTACAAGTGCGGCAGGATCCGGGCATACGCGCCAGTTAATACTTAGCCGCTCTGCTTCAATTTCCCGCGCCATCTTGGAGCGGGATGTTCCAAAACCAGCTGCCGCCACTGCATCCAGGCGCAATGAGGAAACAGTAGCTTTGATTTCCCGGTATTTGACTGCCGGAGGCTGACAATCATCCTGTCCCAGCTCGGACACCAACACTCCGTTCTGACCCACTTTGTGCAGGTTGGTCAGGATATATGGGACCACTTCCCCGGCCACCACCACGTTGGCGTTATCCCCGGTCATGATGATGTCCCCAAACTTTTCCCTTTTCAGCCCGAGTCCCAGGAGGGCTCCCTGAAAATCCCGGTGTGTGGCCCTGCAGTGTTTAAAATTGCCTTTGATCACAATAAAACCTAAATTAAACTCTTCCGGCAGCGGGGTAACGCCATTGAGGCAGATGGCCACCCTCTTCCGTTCGGCGCCCGGGTAACCACCATCAGCCGCAGCCACCAGTTCTAAACGCTGAACTACAGATATGATAAGGCCCGTCCGGTACGGGTCCAAGAAATCAGTAACCTGGGTGCGGCCGCTTTTGAGCACTGTTTCGGCCTGGTCCAGTGTCCTGGCCAGGATAGCCCGCTCCTCCCCGTTAGAAGCGTGGGCCAGGAGTTTTTCCCGATCCGGTTTCATAACAAGGCTATTAAAATTTTGTTCACGAGGTTCCAAAGGAGGTGCCATACAAAAAAGGCCACGATGGGGGAGAAGTCCACAGCCCCAAAGGGTGGGATGAAACGCTTAAAAACATTCAGGTAGGGTTCGGTTACCTCATAAATAAACCGGATGAGAGGTTGATACGGGTTATGGCGAACCCAGGAAAGCAGGATGCGAATAATTAACAGGTACATATATACCTGAAAGGCCACATTAACAGCCGTAATAATAATCCCCATGTCCACCTCACACTAAGTTTTGCTATTTTTTCCGGGAGCCAATTGGCTGGAGCGCAAGGCCGCTTCAGCCACCGCTTTCATCAGAACGGAACGCAGCGCCCCCTCCTCAAGCGCATAAAGTCCGGCAATGGTCGTCCCGCCCGGTGTCGTGACCATGTCCTTCAGTTTGGCCGGATGCTCGCCGGTTTCCAAAACCATTTTGGCCGACCCCAGCATGGTCTGGGCGGTTAAAACCCTGGCGACATCCCTGGAGAGTCCCAGCCGCACCGCACCATCAATAAACCCTTCCATAATCAGGTACATATAAGCCGGTGCGCTGCCGCTTAAGCCTGTTACACAGTCCATCATCGACTCATCAACTACCACCGCCTGACCGGAAGCCTTTAAAATTGCCAGCGCCTTATCCATATTTGGCTGCGAACAGAACTTGCCGGGGGATAACGCGCTGGCGCCTTCACCTACCAGACAGGGGGTATTTGGCATCACCCGCACCACCGGAACGGGAGTCTTGAAAAAGCCTTCAATAAAATCTGTGGATATACCCGCCACAACCGAAACGACAGTTAGTTCGGGGCGAGCTGCGGGAGCTATCTCCTCCAATAAACCGGATATTGCCTGTGGCTTGACAGCCAGGACTACAATATCGGCCGCGCTGACAACAGAGCTATTATCCGCTGTTTTAATTCCAAACTTTTGTTCCAGGTATTCCTGCCTGGCGGCACTGATGTCGCTGGCATAGACAGAGGCGGGCTCCACCAGGCCTGAACGCAAAAGGCCGGCAATTAAAGCCTCAGCCATAGCGCCCCCGCCTAAAAAGCCTATTTTTTGATCTCGCAAAGGCACGGTACTACCTCCTTACGCAGTTTATGAACGCACCCAGGAAAAAATTCCTTTTTCACGGTTGCTCTCTTTTAACTCATTGGCGATATCCATATTGGCGGGCACAAAGAGGAAAACACCGTTACCCACTTTTTGCTGGCTGCCGCTTAAAGCATAGGTGGCCCCCATGACAAAGTCAACCACCCGCCGCGCCAGTTCGGCGTCGGCCTGTTC
This sequence comes from Pelotomaculum schinkii, assembly GCF_004369205.1. Classification (NCBI taxonomy): domain Bacteria; kingdom Bacillati; phylum Bacillota; class Clostridia; order Eubacteriales; family Desulfotomaculaceae; genus Pelotomaculum; species Pelotomaculum schinkii. The sequence continues at coordinate 633,792 of NZ_QFGA01000002.1, forward strand.
CAGGTTCAGGATGACCGGACGCCTGTTCTTCAAGTTGTCAGTAATTTCTTTGACCTCTTCAAAAGACCGGGGCTCAACCACAACTACCCTTACCTGACGCTGAGCGTGCTGCAGGCTGACCACAGTACTCTTTTCTCTATCTCCTCTATCCCTTTTTCTCTGCCAACCCGGTTCCTCCTGGACTTCCTCGCGATTCTGTTTCTCCTCCTGGTCTATGTCTTCATCCTCAAAGCCCATGAAGCCAAGTACTTTATCTACAAGTTTGACGGCCACTGTCTTCCCTCCCGTAAATAATTTAATGTAATAGTTTAAACATCCCGCTCACCAAAAACAGCCGTTCCGATGCGCAGGATATTGGCCCCTTCCTCAACTGCTACCTCCCAGTCTCCAGACATGCCCATGGAAAGGTAGTCCATCTTTGAGCCTGGCGCCCTGTCTTCAACCTTTCGTGCTATATCCTTCAACTGCCTGAATACCGGACGGACCTCTTCCGGGTTTGCCGACCAGGGCGCGATAGTCATCAGCCCCTCCACGGAAAGTCCGGCCAGTCCCGCGGCAGAAGCGACAAAATCCACGGTTTCCGATGGGGCGAGGCCGTACTTGGATTTTTCTCCTGCCACGTTTACCTGCACCAGCACTTTGGCGACTTGGCCCCTCTTAATGGCCGCCTGGTGGAGTTCCTCGGCCAGCTCCCAACGGTCCAGGGAATGGATTAGATGTACTTTGCCGATTATTTTATTTACTTTATTGGTCTGCAGGTGACCGATAAAATGCCATTCAACCCCTGGCGGCAATTGCTGGTACTTGTTCAGGAACTCCTGAACCCTGTTTTCTCCCAGCCGGTTAACGCCACAGTCCAGTGCTTCCTTGATTTTCTCAACCGGAACAGTCTTTGTTACAGCCACCAGCTTAATCTCGCCGGGATTGCGGCCGGCTCGCATGGCTGCCGCAACAATACGCTCCTGCAACCTTCTTAGATTCTTTACAACATCCAAATGAACTAACTCCTTGGTTTTTAGATCAGCCCCCTGCAGGTCCGGCCTTTTGAACAGGGCGCCTATTCGACCCAGTGTTCCTCCCTGGCCAGCAAGGGGTTATTTACATAACGGCTGTCTTCGGTCAATCCCGGCCCGGATACAGCCAGCATACCTTCCAGTTCACCTTCAATGGTGACCGGTTTCCAGTAGGCCTTCTGTTTGATAGAGAGGAAAATACCGGGCTGCTCTCCCCGAAAAACGATCGCCCTCTGTGGAACAAGAAAGCCTTTAAGAGTACGGGCGGTGATATTTAACCGTATTGTACGTTGATGCAGCAACTGATCCGGGTAAGCCGGCAACATGAAGTATCCCGCCCACATGTCACCTTTGTCCGTCACTTTGAGTGATTTGACCGAGAGAGCTAAACCTTCCCAGTTAGCCTCCCACCAGGTGGGCTTGTCTATCTTCAAGTCCGGAAAATACGACTTGGGCGTCTCCGCATAGATATACACCGGGCTCAGGTTATCGATAATCTTTAAGACCGGCTGTCCCTTCTCAACCCGGACTCCCTCAGAAGTGGCTTTGTCATCTATTTTTTCAAATTTTGGAATACCTAATACGTCTATACTGTCGGGAGAGAGGATCTGCTCCAATCCGTCCAGGTGCGTGCAGCAAATACCTGCAACAGGTGTTGCGATATCATAGGTTTCTCCACCAACCTCCTGCTGCACCGCTAAGACCTGGGCAGCTTTGGCGCCGGCTTCCAGCCGGTCTCCATCGGCAGCGGCAAGATGCAGCTTCCCCCCCACCGGGGCCCGGAGCACAATTTCGTTTTTAAGCAATATTCCTTCCAGGGCAACGACCTGGGCTACCTCCTGCCTGGTCAGAAACTGAACATTTGAGACCTTTGCGACAAACCGTCCCCAGAAGACAAAACCCAATACCAGGAGCAACACGAGTAAGCCGGCGCCCCTGCGAAATATAGCCGTCCGTCGCCTCCTCCGCTTAGCAGACTTCGGGTCAGACATATCTCTTTTCATAGGCGTGTATTTTACCTTCAAATGGAAAGTTTATTCGACGGTAGAAAGGCAATTCCTGCGTAAAAAAGCGCCGGATTAGCGCTTTTTTAAAATTAACGGCAATAAATACTTCACGCTGGACAATAATCCCTGAAGTTTTATCCGGGAAATAAGAAAATATATAAAGGCTACTCACTATGGTTGGGTATGGCTAAAGGCAGTACAAATGAAAAAGTGCTGCCAACGCCCAAATTACTCTCGACCTGTACTGTTCCATGATGGGCGTCAATGATGTGTTTCACTATGGAGAGACCGAGACCTGTGCCTCCATGTTCACGGGACCTGGCCTTGTCGACCCGGTAAAAACGCTCAAAAACACGGTGCAAACTTTCCTGTGGGATTCCGATACCATTGTCCTGCACGTCCACTTTTAATTCATGCGCCCCGGCAGAAGCTCTGATGTGGATTTCACCACCGGACTGGGTATAGCTAATCGAGTTGTCGATAAGGTTAATCAGGACCTGGCACATCATATCCGCATCGCCTTCAAAGACCGGAATGGTTTCAGAAGCTTCAACATCAATGGTAATTTCTTTTTCTATGGCCCTTGGTTTCAGAATGGTAACGGCCCTGTCAATCAAGTTACTGATGTTCAGAGTCTGCCAGTTGGGGATGGTCTTCTTGTCCTCTATTTTAGAAAGGTTTAAAAGTTCGTCAATCAGCCTGGACAGCCGCTCCGTTTCAGTATTGATAATTTCCAGAAACGGCCTGGCTACTTTGGGGTCTTCCACGGCTCCATCCAGCAGGGTTTCAGCAAATCCCCGGATAGATGTAAGGGGGGTCCTGAGCTCATGAGAGACGTTGGCGACAAAATCGCTGCGCATCTCCTCAACTCTTTTGCGTTCCGTAATATCTTTTAAAACAGCCACCAACCCTCCCTGCTCGGCCCCGCCATTTTTGAGGGGGGTTACGTTAACATAAAATATGAAAGGATCCGGGGTCTGAATTTCCACCAGTTTATCTATCGGCTGGCCGGTTTCAAGAGCATGATTGATCATTTTCTCCAATTCGTTGTTGCGGATAATCCGGAGTATATTTTTACCCCTGCTGGCCTCCTGGGTTATCCCGAAAAGTTTTTCCACCACCGGATTAACCAGGATTACGCGTCCCCAGGGATCCATGGCTATCACCCCATCGGCCATACTGGCTAGGATCGCCTGGATCCTGTTTTTTTCAGCGATTATATCGTCAATGTTTGTTTTCAACTGCCTGGCCATATAATTGATGGAGCGCGCCAGGTCACCGATTTCATCCTGTGCAAAGATTCTGATTTCTTGCTCCAGGTTGCCTCTGGCCATATCCTGGGCAATACTGGCCATTTCCTCCAGAGGGCTGATTAACCTTGCATACATGATCAGAGCCAAAACGGTAGAAAACAAAAAGGCCACGAGGACCGCGCTCCAAAGGTTGAGCCGGTTGGCTGAAGTAAGCAGGGCCAGGGCGAAAAAAACCAGCAGCAGAATAAAATAGCTGGCTATCGGACTCCAGCCCAGGCGCCAGAGCGCGCCCAACCTGTTTAACATATGGCGCCCTCCTTAAACCGGTACCCAACCCCGCGGACCGTCTCAATAATGTGATCCCCCTGCGGGAGCTGTTCGAGTTTTTGCCTGATATGACGGATATGGACGTCAACTGTACGCGAGTCACCCGCGTAGTCGTACCCCCAGACCTGCTCTAAAAGCTGGTCCCGGGAAAAAACTTTGCCCGGGTAGCGGGCCAGGAAACGGATTAATTCAAATTCCTTCAAGGTAAATTCTTGTTTTACACCGTCGATGTAAACGGCAAAACGCTCCTCATCGATGAGCATCCTCCCGTAATCCATCCGTCCCGCTGTCTGGACTTCCCCGGTTTTGCCCTCCCCCCGGGGACTCCGGCGCAGCCGGGCCTTGACCCGCGCTACCAGTTCCCTCGGACTGAAAGGTTTGGTAATGTAGTCATCGGCGCCCATCTCCAAACCCAACACCCGGTCCAGTTCGTCAGCTTTGGCGCTCAGCATAACAATGGGGATATCCTTGGTGAGGGGGTCCCGGTGCAGTTCCCGGCAGACTTCGAGACCGTCCATTTCAGGCAGCATGATATCAAGGAGGATTAAATCCGGGGTTTCGCTGCGGGCCAGTCCCAGGGCGCTCATACCGTCGAGAGATGTTAAAACCTGATAGCCTTCCCTTTCCAGGTTAAAGCGGACCAGTTCCAGTATATTTTTCTCGTCGTCCACAACCAGTATCTTGGACATACCCCATCTCCTTTCTAACAATAGTTTGATTATTTGAGCATAAGCAAGGCCGCCATCCGGCCGGTAGTACCATTTTGAGCACGGTAGGAGAAGAAGGTTTCGGGATGGCAGCAGGTACAAATGGAAGCTGTTTCGATATTTGCAGGCAATAGCCCTGCCTCCAAAAGTGTCCTGCGGTTGGCCTCCCACAGGTTCAGGCGCCACCTGCCCGGTGAGAGTGCCTCAATAAAATCAGAAAAACAGGGAAACTCCTGCCGCAAAGGGACGATCACCCGATCATCCACCTCATAACAGCAGGGACCGATGGAAGGGCCGATCCCGGCCAGGCACTTCGCCGGGTCTGTGCCAAAAGCCTGCCTCATCCTGTTTACTGTCTTCTTACCGATTTTTAGAACTGTTCCCTTCCATCCCGCATGGGCCAGAGCCACAACTTTGCGGACCGGATCAAGCAGGAAAATGGGTACACAGTCGGCATAGTAGCTTGACAGCGGCGCCTCCCGGGTACCGGTCACCAGAGCATCGGTGTCCGGCAGGGCATCCGCGTAGGAAAGAGCTCCTTTGCCCATGTCCTTGCCATCAACAACTGCAACGTTGTCCCCGTGCACCTGCTTTCCAGCTACCAGGGCGCCCGGGTTTATAGCCAGAGCTTTACAGGCGTTTAAACGGTTGGCCCTAACGTTTTCCGGATCATCACCGACGTGAAAAGCTGTGTTTAGTGAACCATACGGGTCACTGCCGACACCGCCGTTACGGGTGGTAAACCCGTGTACAACCAGGCCGGCAGCCTCAAAATGACGAAAGACAAAAAACTGCATATTGTTTCGAAAGGTGAGCGGCAATACCTTTGACCCCTTTTCCTGTGGGCTATTTTCTTGCATTTTCTTCGACAAATTGCTGGAGCTCCGCAATCCGGCGCAGGAGTTCATCCTTGCGCGATTCTTCAATACCTGCCGCCAGAGCTGTTTTAATTTTTTCGTCCAGGGCGAAGATAGCCGTGTGAACCGGGTCAAGAGCGGCCTTCATATAGCTGCCCGGAAGCAGTTCCAAAACCTGCCGCCATTCCGGTACGGTCACCTTCAAACCTTCCGCCCGCAACAGGCCGGCCAGGGTGTTGGTAGACTCCGGCTCACCATGCGCCAATAGGACTTCCCCCGGTGGCACGCTAAATTTCTTGACCCAGGCGATCAGTCCGGCCTGATCGGCATGGGCTGAATAACTATCTATAAATCTGATATCGGCTTTCACAGCTATATCATCTCCAAAAATACGCACCTTTTTCTCCCCGTCCACAATTTGCCGGCCCAAGGTGCCTTCCGCCTGGTAGCCCACAAAAAGCACCGTGCTTTCCGGGCGCCAGAGATTATACTTGAGATGGTGTCTGATCCGGCCGGCATCGCACATACCGCTCGCGGAAATGATTATAGCCCTGCTAATATTATTCAGGCTTTTGGACTCCTCTGCGGTCTGGGTGAATTTAATGCCGGGAAACTGGAAAGGGCTGCCGCCCCTGTTGATCAAATCGGATGTCTCTTGATCGTAGTACTCCGGATGGTTTTGGAATATCCCGGTGGCAGCCGCAGCCAGAGGGCTGTCAATATATACGGGCATGGGAGGGATCTTATTTTGTTCAATCAACAAGCTTAAATGATACAAAAGGTCCTGGGTACGCTCTACCGCGAAGGCAGGTATAATCAAGTTGCCGCCTTTTTGATAAGTATCCTGGATAGCCTCGCGAAGTAGTTCTATTTCATCCTGCAGCTCATGATGCAGGCGGTTTCCGTAAGTTGATTCCATAATCAGGTAGTCGGCTGTGTCAATGGTGGAAGGGTCTTTAACAATGGGCTGCGCATTGTTACCGATATCACCGGAAAAAACCAACTTGATCTCCTTGCCGTTCTCCTGAACCCAAAGTTCGATCATGGACGAACCCAAAATATGACCGGCATCCACGAAGCGCGCCCGTATATCCGGCGCAACCTGGATACTCTCTTTATACCCGACACCCTGCAGGTTTGAAAGGCTTTGATAGGCCTCGTTGACAGTGTAAATGGGCTCCAGCAGCGGACGGCCGGCACGGCGGTTTTTGCGGTTTTTTCGCTCAACTTCCATCTCCTGGATATGGCCGGAGTCGGGCAAAAGCACCTTCATGAGCTCAACAGTAGGGTAAGTGGCGTATACCCTGCCTTGAAAGCCATATTTCACCAGTTTGGGAAATAGGCCGCAATGGTCGATATGGGCATGGGTAATCAGGACAGCGTCTATATTACGAGGCGGTACCAGGAAGCTTCCGTAGTTGCGTTCCCTGATATCTTTAGTGCCCTGGAACAAGCCGCAATCAACCAGTATGCTTGACTGTGCGGTTTCCAAGTGAAAACATGAGCCGGTTACCGTACCTGCCGCCCCAAGAAATCGCAGTTTCATCAGTTATCCTCCGTGGTTTAGATTAATTTCGTTTAACCTAAAAATATTCCCCTCCTGCATGCAAAAACCCTCTTTTTATCGACAAAAAGTCTAGAGCGCTCTTGACACAGGGATTAGCCGGGCTTAATCTAAAAGTGTCGTTTCGCAACTCTCAAGTAAGGTAAGACCCACAGGAGGGATGTCTGAAATGCCTATCTATGAGTTCAGGTGCGGCAATTGCGGCAGCCGCATGGAAAAAATGTGCCCGATTGGGGAAAGCGGGGGAAACCTGAAGTGCCCCCAATGCGAAAAGCTTGGTCTCACCCGCGTAATGTCTTCCTTTTTCGCTGCTGGAGCAGGCGGTGGAAGGAGCTCGAGCTCAAAATGCGGCTCTTGCAGCTCGGGCAACTGCAGCTCTTGCGGTCATTCGTAATAACAGTAAAGGAGGCAGAATGTCTGTCTCCTTTCGCTCATACCATTAGAGTAAACTTACACTCCGCCAACATGCTACCAATTAGATTCCTTAAATTCCTCTAAAAACGGCAGCGGAGTTCCACATCATCAATCAGTACCGTATTTGTGTTATTACCAGACGGCTCAAAACTAAACCTGACCTCGGCAACCCTGGCTCCCGCCGGGACGCGTCCGGTGGAGATGCTGTAGCGCTGGTACCGGTCATTCGGAATATTCTCCTGCGAGTACCTGGGTTCAGTCCTGCCTACAAAAGTGCCGGCCCGGTCATAATAAAAAATTTCTACCAACAGGACAAACCTGCCGGCGCCAATACCCCTGATATGTTCCGCAGCCCGCCAAATTAGGTCGTATAATCTGCCTGCCTCGATATCCACTCTCTGGGCCAGAACAGCTCTCTCTCCGCTGGCCGCGCCCATCTCCACAGCGTAGTTGCCGGAAAGGGAGCGGGTGCTGCGGCTAAGGTTGCTGCCGGTCCAACCGGTAGGCGGTGATTGCGGGTTAGGCCATCTTTCAAAACTGGGGTTTACCAGGATATTGACGTCAGGACAAGGCGTAGCCGTGGGAGTCGGTGTTGGAGTCGGCGCTACCCCCCGGATTCTAATCCTGGTAGATACCGCCTGGCCAGCCAGGCCTGTTGCCACATTCCTACCCTCGATGGTGTAGCTCCCGGGAGCAACCTGCCGTCCGCGGGTGTTCCTCTGGTTCCATGTAGCCCGAAACACCTGGCTTTCACCCGGCGCCAGTCTAACCGTGGCCGTCGCCTGGGCAAAACTCCGGCCGTCAGACCATCTCCAGACCAGCTCTGTCCCTCGTCTTACTACAAATTCAAACCGTTGCGTGGTCCTGTAGCGGAGCACAATGGTCCTATTCGTTATATTTCTCTTGGTAAGGGTGATTCTTACTGATTCACCCTGCCCATATGTCCTCCTGTCGGTTGATAAGGTATAAAGAAGCCCTCCTATACTCCTGGATTCGTTTGCGCTACCCTCCTCCTGGGTTATGCCTTCTCCCTCACCATTATCCCCAACATCGGGGATGGTAAGAACCTGGCCAATACTAATCACGTCGGGGTTGGCAAGATTATTAGCCTGTACTATTCTTTCTACGGTGGTACCATAGCGCTGAGCGATCAGGAACAATGTGTCGCCTGTCTGCACCGTGTAGCTTATAGCCATTCATTTCACTCCTTCCTAATACATATAGAAACATTTTTTTTATTCTATTGCTGTATAAAGAAAAAGGTTACTCGAATAGTAATAATCAGGTGTAGTGTAATGTATTAGGAAGAGAGCGGATAAACCATGACATAATAACCATATATATCCATATAGAATGATATTATTGGCTATTTATGGGTCTATTGCGATGAAACCACAAAGAACACTGGCTGATTCATACTCTTTAAGGTATTTAGATAAATTCTTGGAACATACACAACTTTAGGTCTCCTGCATGAAATTGAACAGCGGGTACAGTCATTTTAGACGTACCCGCTTAAAATTCATTTCAAGAAAAATAAGCTTTTACCGGCCTGCCCGCCTGGAGAGATTGGGGCACGTCCAGTATCCTCTGGTTACTCGATCCACGGAAGGGAAGTTCCAGATCCTTTTCCGCCAGGATAAAAGGACCGTCCACCAGGTAGTCTGAGCTAAGGAGCAGTTCTTTTACATCCTTCTTCTTCTGCGACATTGCCAGCAGGTCTTCCCAGGTGTACCCTGAGTAAGTGACCACATCCAGTCCCAGCTTTTTAACCTCCCGCGCCAGCCAGGCCAGCGGCGCCGGCTGGAGAAATGGTTCCCCGCCCGTGATGGTAATCCCCTTGAGCATCCTGGCGGCCTTAACCTGTTCCAGCAACTCCTCCGCCCTGACGGCGGTACCGCCTGCCGGATCCCAGGTATGTGGATTGTGGCAGCCGGGGCAAGCGTGCCTGCAGCCCTGCGCAAAGACTACAAAACGGTAGCCCGGCCCGTCCACCACACTTTCGCTAATTATCCCCGCTATCCTTAATTCCATTATTCATCACATCTCTTTAAAAAGCTAATCTTATCTTTGACCCCTTAGAAATGCAGTATATCCTACGCCCAACGCCTTACGCCCTACGACCTGTCCTCATCTATGTGTGACGCGGTCCTTAAGTTCGGCTAACTTACTGTCATTGAAGCGATCAGTAGTGCTTAGATAACCGGTGATGCGGCGCACCCGCCGGATGTTGGCCGAACCGCAGCGTGGACAGTTGTCCTCATTAAATACCCCGGTAAGGTTGCAGCCGACGCAGAAATCCACCGGGTAGTTGATGCCCCCGTAACCCATGTCGTGATCATGCATGTGCCTGATAATGGTCTCAACGGCCTCCAGGTTGTGCACAGGTGGCGAAGGCATCTCCACGTAGCTGATGTGCCCGGCATTGCAGTATTTATGGTACGGAGCCTCCAGAAGGATCTTATCGAAACTGGACACCGGAAAATCGACCGGCACGTGGAAAGAATTGGTATAGTATTCCTTGTTGGTGACACCGGGAATCAACCCAAATTCCTTGCGGTCCAAATTCACAAAGCGCCCGGACAGTCCCTCAGCCGGAGTGGCCAGCAGGGTATAGTTGAGGTCGAACTCCGCCGCGGCCTCGTCTATTTTTTGGCGCATGAAAGCTACTATTTCCAGGCCCAGAGCCTGCGACTCCTCGCTCTGACCGTGGTGGCGCCCGGTAAGAGCGGTGAGGGCTTCGGCCAGGCCGATGAAACCTAAGGAAAGTGTACCGTGTTTGATGGCCTCTTCAATAGGATCGTCGGGTTTTAGCCCTTCCGATTCCAGGTATAGCTTCTGTCCCATGATAAAGGGCATATCCTTGACTTTCAGCTTGCACTGCACACCGTAACGGTGATATAACTGGCGGACGGTAAGGCCCATTATGGCTGAAAGCCTGCGGTAGAAATCGGAGAGATCCCGCTCGGCCATAATCGCCACACGCGGCAGGTTAATCGTGGTAAAGGACAGGTTGCCCCTGCCGTCGGTCACCGCAGGCCCCCGCCGGTTGGCCATCACCCTGGTGCGGCAGCCCATATAGCTGACCTGGTCGCCGTACTCCCTGTTAAAAGAGGAATCCATAAAACTGAAGGTGGGATTCAGCCGCCTGCCGGCCACCTTGAGAGCCAGCTTGAACAGGTCGTAGTTGGGATCGCCGGGATTATAATTTATTCCATCTTTTACCCTGAAGATGATATTGGGGAAGATGGGGTTCTCACCGTGACCAAGACCGGCCTCGTACGCCAGCAGAAGGTTCTTCACTACCCGCCGGGCAGGTTCGGAGGTCTCGGTACCGACGTTCAGGCTTGAAAAGGGCACTTGCGCGCCGGCCCTGCTGTGCATAGAATTTAGGTTATGAATTAAAGCCTCCATGGCCTGATAGGTTTCTGAGTCCGATGCTTCCTGAACAAAAGGAGCAATGTCACGATCAAAGAATGCATACGACTGGCCACCGTGCATGTCGTTCTGGGAGCTCTGCAGGATGATGGCCGCAAGCGCTGTAGCCGTTGACGGCCTCTTGGGTGGCCGGATATAGCCGTGTCCGGTGTTGAATCCTTCCGACAACAGCTTGAAGAGGGGGATTTGCAGGCAGTTGTGAACAACGTAGTCATTAACGGTAAACCAGTGCTCCGCAGTTTCGAGGTCAAATACGTAGCGATCATAACCTGTTGCCTCATCTACTGCTACCACATCCTGCGGACATAAATTCCTTCCTGGAACTGAAAAAGCATAATCCTTCGTCTTAGAATTATCCTTAAGCGATTGAACTTTATCAAAGAAATTTTGTAGACTAACAGTTTCAAGGATATTTAGGGTATAACTATCATAATTCCTAGTAGTGACAACGTTTCCGTTGACAACTAAACCCGTTCCCTTGGTCTCCCGGTGGTATAAGGTAGTTTCCACTCCAATGCTTTGAAGCAGCAATGATAACTTGCTAGCAAGCTGTTCCGATACTGTACTATATGCAATTCTATTTTTACCATAATGTCCGTCACCGTCAAAAAGGCCCTGTAGAAAATGAGCTTTTAGCTGTGTAGAAGCATTAATAACAAAATTGGGTATATCAATATTAAATTCATTTGTCTTTGCTCCTAACACATACCGAAACAGGGCTGTATAAACCGAACCATTCAACAACCTGCCTTTTTGTTTATCTCTAAACTTGCTTGTATATAAAACTGTTGTATGATCATTAAAGACACTATTAACACAATGTTCAATATCAGCCTGTATATCAGGGTTCTGATTAACTATAGCTATTGATCTGTTTGATGTTGCTATATTAATATGTCCCTCGGAAAGAATATACCCTAACAGCCTCATCAATTCAGGTGTAATAGGCAGGAAAGCCGGTAAACTCTTGGTTCCTTTTGTGGTAGTAACCGTTAGCTGCTGCTTGACTTCATACGGAATATAATAAGTTTCAGCGAGTTTGGCGTACTCATCTCCGCTTAAGAAATTGCCACCTTTAGAGCTTTGTTTGGTTCCAATGGTCAGCTTGAATTTGAAATCATCATACTTATAACGTAACCAGTGAATCAATTTCTGTGCATTTCTAATTGTTATACCATAGGGAATTTCCTTTCGTTTTGAAACAAATAAATCTAAGACAGGTATTTCTGAAGACGCTTCGAACTCCCGGGCGCCATTAAGCAACTGGTCTCCCTTTTTGATATCTTTGACCTGAACTAATATTTCTTTTCCAACTCTTATAACAGGGACCTTATGCTCACCAGTTAAATGCAACGGCAGTCCCTTCCTGGTTTTAATCCTATATAAATTCTCTCCCTCACGTAATTTTCTACGCATAACACTATTAATCTTGGTCCAGCCGGCTCGGCCTAGTATTTGGTAACCATCTAGATTTAATACCTCTGCTCCCTCGATCACATTAACGTTTGCATCCAACTTATCAATTAAGCAATTGAAAAAATCAAATTTTACTCTTTTAACTTCACCTTGGCTGTCGCGTATCAGTGTATACTCAAAATCGGGCACACAAGTCAATGTCTTTCCGTAGAAGTCGAGGTCGTGGATGTGCAGGTCTCCGCGCTGGTGGGCCAGAGACATCTCTTCGGGGATAAGCCTGGTCAGGTAATACCTCTTGCTGGCAGCGCTGGCTATCTGAAGCATCTTGGCCGAGGGAGAATTGCTGATGTTGGCGTTTTCCCGGTTGGTTTCCTCAAGGATCTCCTCCACCGCGTCCATTAATTCGCCCTTGGCGTCCCGCATGCGCGTCCGCCTGTCGCGGTGAAGTATGTAGGCCTTGGCGGTGCGGGCATGTCCCGCTTCAATAAGCACCTTTTCTACAAGGTCCTGGACGTCCTCCACCCCGAAGAGGTTGCCGTTATACTGCTTCTTCAAGAGCTTCAGCACCTCTATGGTAAGCTCCATGGCAGTCTGGCGATCCTCTCCGCCTACGGCCCTGGCAGCTTTAAAGATAGCGTCGGTTATTTTAGATTCGTCAAATGGAACTATCCGTCCGTCCCTCTTCTGGATGGTCTTAAACATGAATCCTGGTCCCCTTTCAACTAGCCATTCTTCTTGAGAAGATTTTTTAACTCCTCCATAAAACTTTCAGCGTCCCGGAATTCCCGGTAAACAGAGGCAAAACGGACATAAGCGACCTCGTCAAGCCCGCGCAGGTGGTTCATCACCAGTTCTCCGATATAATGGCTTCTTACCTCCCTTTCAATGGTATTGCGCAGCTCTCTTTCAATCAACTCCACCACAGCTTCGAGTTGCGCAGTGGAAACCGGACGCTTTTGGCATGCCTTGGCCAGACCGGAGAGCAGTTTCTGCCGGTTGAACGCTTCCCTGCGTCCATCTTTTTTTACCACCATGAGCGGCAGCTCATCCACCTTTTCATAAGTGGTAAACCGTTTGCCGCAGCCGCCGCATTCCCTCCGGCGGCGGATCGAATTGCCTTCCAGAGTAGGACGGGAGTCCAATACCCTGCTGTCGGCATAAGCGCAATACGGGCACATCATAGGAATCTCACTCTCCCGGACTGTATTTAACAAACCCTCCGGCCCCGCCCGAAAACACATAATATAGTGGACGAGCCTTTTAAGATTATACTATATATTGATAATAGGCACCCAACGGTAAACAATTCCAAAAAAATAATTTAGGGAGCATATGCTCCCCCACCCAGCTTCACATTTACTCTTTTGCACTTTTGGATTATTTCTTCCCTTCTAATCTAATAATTGATCTTAAACTCATGCCTCGGATCAGAAAAGTTGTTGACCTCAACCAAAATTACATCCATACCTATTTTTTTGATTTTCTCCCACGGAACAACAAGCTCCTCTTCTCTGCCAAGAAAGCCCAGGAACTTGCCGCCGCCACCATCACCAGGCAGGATGAAGGCGGTAACCCGTCCCTCCTCCATGTCTATCTCGATGTCCTTAATCAAGCCAAGCCTTCGTCCATCAACTATGTTAACTATCTCCCGCGCCCGCAGGTCAGATATCTTTACCATCCATGCCACCCCCTATCATATTTATATGTTCAAATAACCTGCATCTGAACAAAAAATAATTTAAGCGGCTAAAAAATAGCCGCCGGTCAAAAGCTACTATGCGATTAAATTTGACACCCGTAGTTACTAGGCGTAAGCCGTAGGGCGTAGGGCACAAGTATATACTGCATCCCTATCGGGTCTATGAAAAATGGCTTTACCTTCATTTTCAGCGATTTCAATCGCACAAAAACTGCGTAGCAGTTTAAGGGATTTCTATTGCATTCCTTGTGGGTCTGTGCGAATGAATTCGTACCTACATTTTAGGCCAAGCTGCTGCGATGCTATGTTTCATAATTAATTCGCACCTTGTATTTTTTGGATTCGCTCTGTGGGCTGAACAGTTGTGCAGCTATTTTCAGGGAAGCAAAAGAACCGTCCCCCTGCTTCCCATTTGTGTAACAAGAGAGTTATACCGACCGCATCTGCAGACTGCCATCTGGCAGCTACGCGCTATTTAAGCTTTGATGCATGCAATGCACGCGCTAAGGAACGCACCCAGGTGCTCCGAAACGCTTTCGGATAACCCCAAGCCCGCAAGTCAAGCCTTTTCGGATGTTTCATTTAATTCGCATCCACATTATTGGGGTATCACTTTATTATTCCGAATAATTTTATATATGCTTGCGCATGTGGCTGAGCGCCGCTTTTTCCAATCGTGAGACCTGTGCCTGGGAAATGCCGATTTCCTCGGCCACCTCCATCTGGGTTTTCCCCTCGTAAAAACGAAGGCTGAGGATTAACTTTTCACGGTCGCTGAGCTTTCTCAGGGCATCCCTGATAGCTATACCCTCCAACCAGTTCAAGTCCTGGTTTTTCTCGTCACTGATTTGGTCCATGACAAAAATCGGGTCGCCGCCGTCATGGTAAATCGGCTCAAACAGGGAAATTGGCTCCTGGATGGCATCCAGGGCAAAAACAACTTCTTCCCTGGGCATTTTTAATTCCACGGCGATTTCATTGATAGAAGGTTCCCGTGAGTGCTTGTTAACCAGTGTATCTCTTACCTGGAGCGCTTTATAAGCGACATCCCGCAGGGAACGGCTTACCCGGATAGGGTTATTGTCTCTAAGATAACGGCGGATTTCTCCGATAATCATCGGCACCGCATAGGTGGAGAACTTTACATTCTGGCTAAGGTCAAAATTATCAATAGCCTTCATCAAGCCTATACAACCAACCTGGAAGAGGTCATCCACGTACTCTCCCCTGTTTGTGAAGCGCTGGATAACGCTAAGTACAAGTCTAAGGTTGCCGTTGATCAACTGGGGTCTGGCGGAGGGGTCTCCCTTGTGCATAGTTTCAAAGAGAACTTTCATCTGGCTGCCTGTCAGTACCGGGAGCTTTGATGTGTTAACACCACAGATCTCCACCTTATTCACCAGCATAAAAGGCTGACCACCTCTTTTTCGTTCTGTATGCGTTTTGCTTCCAGTCACATTATTTCCATGGGAAAATTGAAATATACATTTACTCCGCGCCAAACAAAAACGCCCCGGTTACATGAAAACCGTTAGGCGTTATACTTACCCGGCTTCCTGGAAAAATCAAGCTTGGCCAAGCTCTTCCACCTTTTGACGCCCTTTATTCCATACGGTGAATTTCCTTTTTAAGTCTATTGATGATCCTTTTCTCCAGCCTGGAAATATATGACTGAGAAATACCCAGCATATCAGCCACCTCTTTTTGTGTCTTTTCCATCCCGTTGTTCAAGCCAAACCTGAGCTCCATAATTTTGCGCTCCCGGCCGGTCAGCTTTTGCAGCGCAAGGTGCAAAAGCTTTTTATCAACCTCGTCCTCAATATATTTATAAATAACATCATTTTCCGTACCCAAAACGTCGGACAGCAGGAGTTCGTTGCCGTCCCAGTCAATATTCAACGGCTCGTCAAAAGACACCTCGGCGCGAGTCTTATTGTTCCTTCTCAGGTACATCAAAATTTCATTTTCTATGCAGCGGGAAGCATATGTCGCAAGTTTGATCTTTTTAGCCGGATCAAATGTATTTACCGCTTTAATCAGGCCGATGGTCCCGATGGAAACCAGGTCCTCGATACCCACCCCGGTGTTTTCAAATTTGCGGGCGATGTAAACCACCAGGCGCAGGTTTCTCTCTATCAATATGCTTCTTACCGCCGCGTCGCCTGACTCCAGCCGGTTAATCAGGAAGGATTCCTCATCGGTGGTTAATGGCGGAGGCAGCGCTTCACTGCTACCGACATAAAACACCCTTGGGCGGTAGCCGAGCCTGACCAACAGCCGGAGCACGGCCAGGTATACAAGCCACCTCATGCGGCCAAAGAACCCTAAAGACAAACCAATCCCCCCTAACCAGCACTCAAGCTGAAATCTCAAACATATACCGGTTAACCGGTCAGTTCCAGTACATTTGGTCCTAGCAGAGCGTGATAAGAGCCTTCCGGATCAAGCTTATTACGGTATATGCCCACCACCACACGGCCAGGTCTGGCCAACTTCCCTTGCCTCTCAATAACTACCTCGTCCGGGCGAAAACCCAGCATCATCCCGTTGGCGCGCCCCAGGGATTGAAAGGGCACTGCGCTAAAGCGTGAGCTGAGGCTGCTTTCGCTCAAAGAACCTAAAATGTTCCAGATATCCGCTTCCCCGTCCCGCTCAAGACCGGCCTGGACCTGTTCAGGCAGAAGAGACTTCAGGCTGTTGTACTCCACTACCACTACCGGACTCTGAGTCATGGGGTCCTTTAACTGGTTCCCGGTGTCCAGGAGGGCTTCTACCCTAACCTGCTTGCCTCCGGAATTGATTAAGATAGGAATCCTGAACAGGTTTTCAAATTTGCCTTTTTTGAGGAGCGCCGCAAAACCCCTGCCCGCTGCCCAAAGAGCTATTAGTCCCAATAATATACCCGGCCAAAAATTACCTTCAATTACTTTGCCAATGCCGTCCCAACTTGACAAGCGGCCGGAATTAAGGTAAAAAATTATTCCTATAGCCAGCCCCCCCAGGGTAAAGGAAGCCAGGAAAAAGCACCCCAGACAGGTCAGGAACATCCTGACGGTTACAGGGGAAAAGGCCACCGCTACAATTCCCGCGGAAATAACGGTCTTAAACCATACCGACTGCAGAAAGCCTGCTCCGGGAATAAAGACCGCCAGAGCATATGCAGCCCCCAGCGCCGCCCCGGCAACCAAACGCGCAGTGTGGACAGGAACCCGGCTGAGTTTGGCGGCAGCCCACAGTATGGCATAATTCATAACCAAGTTGCCGAGGAAAACCTGGTCGAGGTAGACCTTATAAACCGGCATCAACTAAGACCCCCGGCCCCAAAAAATAACTGCCTTAAAATATAAATCTTCCTATGCTACCAGTATAATTCTCTTTTTATAACTTTATGACAATCTGGTTATTATTAGAGCCATGTCTATTATAACACCAGGGGCACCTGGGAATTTGTCGTCCCTTGTTTGGCGATCAGTAAATAATTACCATATTGATTGAACACCAACAACCGCCAGGAGTAATAAATCGACAGGATACCTTTTGATGATGCGCTAAAGAGCTGTTATGGACAGATTGAGCTGAAAATAAAAAAGCCTTTCCAAAAGCCGGGAGATATTCCGGCCATTAGAAGGCTTTTTGCAGCTGAAAACAAAGTCACGGCATACCGGGTAATACTCTTTTCATGCTACTGCCAACTCATCCATACATAACATTAGTCCTGTTGCAGCACAAACCCTATGTATTTCTTAGCGGCGCCGCAGAAAGGCAGGGATGTCAAGGTCGTCATGGCTGGAAAACGGCTTAATTTCCAGTTCAACCTTGGTACGATCCTTTTTGGGTACCCGCTGGTCAAAGCCGGTTGCTATCACGGTAACTCTTACTTCCTCTTCCATGCGTTCATCAATTACCGCGCCAAAAATAATGTTGGCGTCGGGATCTGCCGCCTGGGCGATAATCTCCGCCGCTTCATTGACTTCAAACAACCCCAGGGAGGTCCCCCCGGTTATATTAAGTAAAACACCCCTGGCTCCTTCGATGGAGGTTTCCAGCAAAGGGCTGGATATGGAAGCCCTGGCCGCCTCGGTAGCCCTGTTTTCACCACTGGCTGTGCCGATGCCCATCAAAGCTGAGCCGGTTTCCCTCATAATGGTCTTAACATCTGCGAAATCCAGATTAATCAGGCCGGGGACAGCAATGAGGTCGGAAATCCCCTGGACCCCCTGACGCAGGACATCATCAGCGATGCGGAAGGCCTCCACGATGGAAGTGTGCTTTTCGATTACCTGTAAGAGCCGGTCGTTGGGAATGGTTATTAAGGTATCCACCTTTGCTTTTAAGTCCTCAATGCCGCTTTCGGCCTGCGTGGCTCTCTTACGGCCCTCGAAAGTAAAAGGTTTGGTTACCACCCCTACTGTCAGGGCGCCCAGTTCCTTGGCCACCTCAGAAACTACAGGCGCGGCCCCTGTCCCCGTTCCGCCGCCCATACCTGCTGTAACAAATACCATATCAGCGCCTTTAAGAGCCTGCAGGATTTCATCACGGCTTTCCTCGGCTGCCTTCTGTCCAATTTCGGGATTGCCTCCAGACCCCAGTCCCTTGGTAAGTTTGGAGCCAATTTGAATCTTGTGGTTGGATTGGGCCAGGAAAAGCGCCTGGGCGTCGGTGTTAACCGCGATAAATTCCACGCCCTTGAGCCCGGCGTTGATCATCCGGTTTACCGCGTTGTTGCCCCCACCCCCGACCCCTATCACCTTTATGTTGGCAAACTGGTCAAGGTCAAGCTCAAAATCAAGCATACTTTTGTCCTCCTCTGTTATCACTCACCAGGTTTAGTGGTATCTGCAAGGACCCGATTTATTTCATATAACCAACGAGCGGGCTTACAGCCTGCTCCCGTTTTTCATTCTACCCTGCAACCATTTGATCAACCTGTCCATCAATGCGCCTGGTTCACAGTTTGCTGCCAGTCTCAACCCGGAGCCGGTCAAGCGCTGCGCGCCGTACTTAACCAGACCAAAAGCATTGGCCAGGCTGAGACTCAGTGGCTGCCCGTCAACCTGGATGTCCCCTACCCTTACCGGTATCTGAAGTATATTTTCAGCAAACGGGGCAAAACCTCCTAACAGAGGCGCCCCTCCGCTAAAAACAGCGCCACCCGGCAGAAGTCCGGGGTATTGGAAGCTTTTAATCACACTGGCGGTTAAATGCAGGATCTCTGAGAGGCGGGCTTCGATAATCGAATTTGCCAGATCCAACTTATTATCCCCGGACCCGGATAACTCGCAATCACTGAGTATTTCTACCGCCTGGTTCAGGGAAGTATGCAGGCCAATGGCCAAATCACTTGCCAGGTGTTCGCCTCCTACTGGAAAAACCGCAGTTTCCCTTAGCGAGCCCTGGTCAAAAATGCTTACGGAGGTGGTACCGGCGCCAATATCGATGAGGATAGTACCGAATTCCTTCTCCGCCGTCGTTAACAGTGCTTCCCCAGCGGCCACCGGACCGAATACCACATCCTCAACCTTTAAACCGGCCAGGTGGACGGCTTTAGATATATCTTTGATATTGCGGGTTGGCGCTGTAACCACCCTGGCTCCCGCTTCCACCTCAAATACAGACCGGCCAGGGAGGTCTCTGGGGGGAATTAGTTGAAGGGCGCTGTCTCCTTCCGCCAAACCAGCCGGTACAGACTGAAGGCCGTTGCGCTTGCTGCGGCCGGCAGAGTATCTCCCTGGTTTAAGGTCCACCAGGCAGTTCTTTACAGCTGTCGTATCCCCGTTAAAGCTCACATATGCAGTTGATGGCCTGCTGGTCCCGGCATGCCTTTGCGCTTGCTCCAGCGCCTGTAAGATTGCTTTAGCGGCTGCTTCGGGGCTGGTTACACATCCTTTGCTCACACCTATACTCGGAGCTTCCGCCGACCCAAGTATTTGGGGGAAGCCGCTTCTTACTTGCGCGATGACCACAGCCGTCTTCGAAGTGCCTATGTCAAGGCCGGCCAGTGTAATAGGGCTCTTTTTGGCCAACCCGGCAACTCCCGCCCAATCATTACTTGTCCTGTTAAGATTCCACATTGAAAAAAATTTCCCTTTTTATTAAAGTTATTTTTTTAGGAGATAGCGGCGAATGATCGCTAAATTCTGGAACAGCCTTACCCCAAATGCCACTACGGCAGCCAGGTAGAGGTCCATTCCCAACCTTTCCCCAAAAAAGGCTAAACCTGCAGCCAGAAGAGCATTGCTGAAGAAACCGGTAATAAAAATGGTATTGTCAAAATGTTCTTCCATAGCCGCACGGATACCCCCAAACACCGAGTCCAGGGCAGCCAGGGCGGCTACCGACATATACTTGGCATAGGCTTGGGGAAGCACCAGGGGCAGGTTCAGACCCATGGCAACACCTGCCGCCAGGCTGATTAACGCCAGCCAGAGACCTAACCACATCAAAATTACCCTCTCTTTCTTATCTTTGGGTGTGTTTGGCGTAATCAAAACGCAAGGAACCGGTATAGGCCGGCGCCAGCACCCTGTCTTTTGACTGTACTGTAACTGAAACACCGAGGTCGCTTAAGTACTCCGTCAATCCTCCTCTTATCTCCAGACTGCTTTTGAGTGTGCCTGAGGGTCCGATGGCAACCACCTTGTAAGGAGGTGAAAGCCTGGTAAGGTTTACATTGATGTGACTGCCGGCCAGCCGCACCTCACTGGTGGCAAGGATGCGCTGGTCGTTAACAGCGATTGCCTCCGCCCCGGCCCCACGCAGGTCATTCAATACCTTTAATAAGTCGTCGTCTTTGATATTGTAAAAGCTGCCTTCCTGGTTGTCGAGCAAGACCTCAACCCCCTGCCCCTCAACCGGAACCAGGCCGCCATAAAGCTTATTTTTGAAAAGCTCGCTCTCCAGCGCGCCTGTAGCTGCCGTGTGGCTCTTCCCTGCTTCCGCCAGCTTAATTTGCAGGTCAACGGACTCTTCCTTTAACTGGTTGAGGTCTCTTTCCACCTGTTTTTTTTCAATTGTCAGCTCCTGCACCCTGTCAATAGGGACCGCCTGTTCTACACTGCTGTTGGTACGGAATTGCATGGCTATCATTAGTCCCACAAACAAAGCAACCATGCTGATTGATAAATATGTTGTTTTATTCAGAGCTTGTTTCAAAGTCCTTATCTCCTAGACTGCAGCTTTGGCATATTCAAACTTTATTCCGCCGCTGTAGGGCGGTACAACGACCTGCGGCAGTTTTTTAACCGTAACCTGGATGCCCCAGAACTGGAGCGTTTCAGCAACCCCGCCCTTCATCTTCAAGGAACTTTCCAGGGTATCGGGGTTACCAATGGCTGTAATCACGTAAGGCGGCGCCAGACGCTTGTTTTTATTCAGCAGGACGGTAGGACCCGTACACCGGACCTCCGTGGTGGCCAACAGCCTCTGACCGTTCATGGAAATAGCCTCCGCACCGGCTGCGCGGAGTTCGTTGAGCACCCGTAAAACATCTTCATCATGGAGTACATACAGGTTTGGGTCTTGTCCGGGTTTTAAACTGACTATACTGTCGTTTAAGGTAATCTCTACCCCCGGGCCGGTTAATTCAGTAACCCCGGCCTCAATCCTGGCCCGGTCCAGTTCTTCCATGATTTCAGCGGTCTGTGGCAGGGACATGGCTTTATCCAGCTCGGCACGCAGGTTGTCAACCTGTCCCTGAAGAGCGTCCCGCTCATCCTTAGCTTGATTTACCTGGGCAGCAAGTTCTTTTGTTCTTTGTACAGGCTCGGTGCTTTGTATTTCCCGGGTTACCCGGAACTGTACGGCCAACAATACCCCCAGGGCCAACCCAACCGTCATAAGAACCCAATGAAAGGTCTTCAGACTATATCTCCCCCTAATCAAGCTTATAATAGACCACCGGTTTGCCGGCGCAGGACAGGTCGATATAGTTTATCTTATCCTGTACAGCGCGCAGTTCTATTAACAGCTGATTTAAGATATCTCCCTTTTCCTGAATATCTTCAGCCAGACCAAACCGGCACTGCATGCCTTCAATGGTATAGAGTCTAATTTGTCCGTCATTGTCAACATGGACCTCGGAGAGCTCCGCCACGGTCTCACCGGGCAGACCGCTGATAACAGTCAGGGCATCCCCTAACCCCGCTGCATCGACCGCGTCTCCCGGGCTGGGAAGGTTAAAATTAATACCAGTTACCACCGGCAGTCCGGGGGCGCCGGCGTTGGCCTTCTGCAGATAGACACCTTCACCGTCCACCTCGATAAAACCCTCCCCGGTAGGCAAGAGGCCTACCGGCTTTCGCTCTTCCACCCCGATCACCACAGTCGACGGTAGCGACCTGGTCACCTGTACATCCTTGACCAAGGGGATAAGTTTAAGCCTGGCAGCCGCCGCTGCAAGGTCAACTTTAAATATATTGACTCCGGGGGCAATATCGCTGACAGATTTTATTTGATCCTGGTCAAGAAGCTGGTTTCCCTGCACCAGAATACTGCGCACCTCAAAAAAAGGGGAACGCAGCAAAACAAAACCTGTAATTAGTACCAGAAAAATAAAAAAAACACTCTCAAAGATATTCCATCCACGCTGGCGCCTGCGTCCTATCACACTTCCCGACACGACCTTCACACTTTCACAATTATAGGATAAGTCTACTTATATGTAATTATACCAATCGAATGAAACTTGTCCAAGGACATTCTAAAAAAAGAAAGATCCTGAAAATAATAGAATTTAAAATGTTAGGATTATAACTTTACAATTTACAGTAACCTTTATCTGGATTTCTTCATAGCATATGGTAGCAGTGATAGAAGGGGGGCAGTATCAATAGCGGACGGCGCGGGCTTCGGCAACTGGGGCTTTATTATCTTCCTGATTTTCATCCTATTAATTTTCGGAGTCGGCTTCTGGGGAGGAGGCTGTATCTAGGTACTGTGTCCCAGGGTAAAGCTTAGCTCTATATACCGGATTGTGTTACTCTGACTAATATTGAAAGGAGGTTGTTATTATGGCGTTAGGAGCCGCTGGCGGCGCAGGCTGTGCTGGTACTGCCGGTTTCGGCAATTGGGGATTTATCATTTTTCTGATCTTCATCCTGCTGATATTCGGAGTAGGGTTCTGGGGTGGTTGTATTTAAAACTCTAAACTGATTCGCCGGGAAGGCCGCCCCCTGGCGGCTTTCTGTTTTTCGGGAGTGGATTTTATTTCTTCCCCTTGTCCCCAAACCAACTAAAAAAAGAGTCACTAGTTGTGAACTCTAATAATTCTGGCCCCGAGAGCATTGTATTTTAGCTCCAGCCGCTCGTAACCACGGTCGATATGCGCCACGTTTTCGATGACGGTACCGTCCTCGGCTGCCAGGGCCGCCAGCACCAGCGCCGCGCCGGCCCTCAAGTCACTCGCTTCAATGTAGGCGCCGCTCAGCTTTTCTACACCCTTGACAATGGCCGACTGTCCCTCTACCTTGATATCGGCTCCCATTCTCCTCATCTCGCCGACATGTTTGAAGCGGTTTTCGAAAATGGTTTCGGTGATGATGCTGGTGCCATCCGCCAGGCTGAGCAAGGCCATCATCTGGGGCTGCATGTCGGTCGGAAAACCGGGGTAGCTCATGGTTTTGATATCGACGGCCTTAATCTTCCCGTTTCCCTGCACCTTGATCTGGTCCTCACCCACGGTAAAACTGACATTGGCCTCACGCAGTTTTGCCAGCAATGGTTCCAGATGTTCCGGTATAACGTTGGTGACCGTCACGTCACCTTCCGTTATGGCTGCGGCCACCAGATGGGTTCCGGCCTCAATACGGTCCGGGATGACCGTATGCGCCACCGGTTTCAAATCACCTTGCGTGACTCCCTCTATCTTTATGGTATCGGTGCCGGCTCCAACGATCCTGGCGCCCATCTTGTTTAAGAAGTTTTGCAGGTCCACTATTTCCGGCTCTTTAGCCGCGTTCCTGATCGTGGTCACCCCTTCTGCCCGGACTGCCGCCATTAATATATTCTCCGTCGCGCCAACGCTGGGAAGATCCAGATGGATGTCGGCGCCCCTCAGCCGCTCCGCCTCTGCCGTGATATAACCGAACTTTTCTTGGATTTTGGCTCCCAGCTCTTTTAAACCCTTGAGGTGCAGGTTCATCGGGCGGCTGCCGATCTGGCAACCTCCGGGGTAGGACGTCCTGACCCGGCCGAACCTGCCCAAAAGCGCCCCCAGCACCAGGTTGGAAGCCCGCATCCGCCGCATCAAATCTTCAGATATTTCAACTGATTGAATACTTGATGTGTCAACCTCGATCGTATTGCGGTCACAGTTTACTTTTGCCCCAAGGTACATGAGCAGGTCCTGCATCACTGCCACGTCCTTCAGCCTGGGGGCCTCATGGATAACACTTTTCCCGGCATTCAGAATACATGCTGCCAGCAACGGCAATGTTGCGTTTTTGGAACCACTGGTGCGAATAATACCCTTCAGGCGGTTGCCGCCAACTATCATAAATTTCTGCACATTTTCACCTCCGCCTAAACGTCACCTATAATTTGCACTTCCAGCAGCAACTCTACCCCTTTGCGGGCCAGTACAGTTTCCCTGGTCTTATCAATGAGCGCCAGAACGTCCGAGGCTGTAGCCTTACCCAGGTTGACGATAAAGTTCGCGTGCAGGGAAGATATCTGAGCATCCCCTACCCTCAAGCCCTTCAAGCCGGCAGCCTCAATCAGCCTTCCCGCCGAATCACCCGGCGGGTTTTTAAAAACGCTGCCGGCATTGGGCAGTCTTAGCGGCTGGGTCGACAGGCGCCTGGCTACAAACCTCTCCATTTCTTCCTGGATTAGTTGTTTTTCCCGTGGATAACAGGCAAACCTGACTTCAACCACAATCGCAGGCTCCTGTTGCAAATCACATGAACGGTAACGAAAATTCAATGCTTCCCCAGTTCTGTGGAACAATCGTCCTTCTAAGTTTAACAGCAGCACCTCCCTAACCAGGGCGCCGACCGAAGAGCCGTTGGCTCCGGCATTCATAACCACCGCGCCGCCAACAGTGCCTGGTATTCCCGCTGAAAACTCCAGCCCCCCCAGGCCACTGTCCCTGGCTGCCGCAGCAAGCGCCGAGAGTTTAGCTCCCGCTTCAGCCACGACATCTTTTTCAATGATGGAGACTCTGGCCAGGCCGGAGCCAATCTTTAGCACAATACCCCTGATTCCTTTTTCGCTAACCAACAGGTTGGAACCGTTCCCGATTACAGTCAGCGGAACTTTACGCCGGTTGGCGAAAGAAACCACAGACTGCAGTTCCTTACGGCCTTGGGGCTCAATAAAATAATCGGCAGGTCCCCCGATACGCCAGCTGGTATGCTTGTTCATGGGTTCCCCGATCCTTACGCGACCGGATACAAGTTTCTGCAGCTCCCGGTATACTAAGGTATCAACCAATTTTTTGACGCTCCTTTAACCTGTTGACCAGTTCAACACCTGCATTCCATATATCGCCGGCGCCCATGGTCAGGATCATATCCCCAGGCCGGGCTGTCCGAGCCAGATAGTCTACGATCTCCTGCCTGGTTGGCAGATGAATGACTTTACGGCCCTCAAATTTTTCGATAGCGGTTATGATTATATCTGCCGTCACCCCTTCAATGGGTTGCTCACCGGCGCTGTAAATATCGCTCACGATAATCACGTCGGCGTCTGAAAAAGCTTCGCCGAAGCGCTCACCAAGAATTGCTGTTCTGGTGTAGCGGTGAGGCTGAAAGACACCAATCAAGCGCCCGGTTTTCAGCTGCCTGGCTGCTTTGAGGGTGGCCTTTATTTCAGAGGGGTGATGGGCATAGTCGTCAATAACCTTGACGCCGCCGACCTCACCTGTAAGTTGAAATCTGCGCCCGGCTCCCCGGAAGTTACTGAGGGCAGCAGAAATACCCTCAAAGGGAAGACCCACGAACCTTCCCAGCGCCACTACAGCCAGCGCGTTCAAGAAGTTGTGACGTCCCGGCACACGCAGTTCCAGGTCGCCTAAATAGCTGTTGCGAAAATACACTTCCCCTATTGTAAGCTCTCCCACCATACGCAGGTTTCGCCCGGTATAATCCGCATCCGGATGGTCCAGAGCGTAGGTCTGGCAAGGACCATTGTAGCCTGCCAGCAGTTCTCTTATTCTGGAATCATCAAGACAGACCACCGCCAGCCCCTCTGCAGGAACCTTGGCGATAAATTCACGAAAAGCGGTTTCAATATTCTCGACGCTTTTATAATGGTCCAGGTGGTCGTCCTCGATATTGGTAATAATTTCAATAAAGGGATCCAGCTTTAAAAAAGATCCGTCACTTTCGTCCGCTTCGGCAACCAGGTATTCTCCCCCACCCAGTTTGGCGTTGCCGCCAATTTCTTTCAATTCGCCTCCAATAATAACGGTGGGATCCAGATGATTTTGCTCCAGAACCAGTGCGGCCATGGAAGTTGTAGTGGTCTTTCCGTGGGCGCCGGCTATAGCAATACCCTTTTGACGCTGCATCAACCATGCGAGCATTTCACTGCGGTGCAGAATGCGGAGCCTTCTTTCCCTGGCCTCCAACAATTCCGGGTTGCTGAAGGGAATGGCAGTGGATGCTACAACCAGGTCGGCGTCACCAAGATATTCACCAGCATGCCCTCTAAAGCAGGTCGCCCCAAGGGCTTCCAAACTCTCGGTGGCGGTTGAACCTTTCAGGTCCGAGCCGGTTACCCGGTAGCCCAGGCCAAGCATAATCCTGGCTATGCCGCACATACCGGAGCCGCCGATCCCGATAAAATGAACATGCTGCGCTTGTTGCACTGATTACCTCTCCTCCCTTGTGGCTCAATTCCCTTGTCGCCGCCGGCCATCATTATATCTATTTAGTGGAAAAATGGCTGCTAGCGCTGTATTTCATAAATATAGTATGCATAGCTCCAAAAAGGTGTTACAGACGTTAATTTGGAGCTTGTCCCCAGGAATAAACTCACCTTGTGCGCGACCTATGACTCAATAAGCTCATATTCGTCCACAACAATTCTATTCGACCTCCGGGGTAGTACCATATGCCTGATGCAGCGCAGCTATTCCCGGGTAAGTTGTCCACACCGCCGGCGGCGCCGCGTATTATGAAAACACCACACCTGCATTTGAGCAACAGTGCAGCGGCCTGGTTACCTGACAAGTTCGTCAACACAGTCGATGATATCCTCCAGAGCGCGGGTTTTGCCCATCTTTCTGCTGGCTTCAGCCATGGCCGCCAGTTTGCCCCTGTCCTCCAGGAGCCCGGCGATCCTAGTGCAAAGCAAGTCCCCGCTCACTTTGCGATCCAAAAACATAAGCGCGGCTCCCTCTTTTTCAAGGGCCAGGGCGTTATGTTCCTGGTGATTTTCAGCCGCAAAAGGATAGGGGACCAGGATCGAAGGAATACCCAGGGCAGTAATTTCCGCACAGGTGGCAGCGCCTGCCCTGCTGATAACCAGGCCTGCCGCCGCCAGAGCATCCTGCATGCTGTAGAGGTAAGATATAATGGTAACATTCCCAGTTTTAGCCAGGTCTATACCTTTAGCGGCGCAGTCCTCCAGGAACTCCTCGTATCCCGCGCTCCCGGTTACGTGCAGGATGCTTAGCCGCGGATCTCCACCGAACTGTTTGATTACATCAACCATAGCTTTATTGAGAGTGCGGGCGCCGCGACTGCCGCCAAAGGAGAAGAGCAGAAAACGATCGGCGCCGATGCCCAACTTCTTCAGGCCTTCCGGCCTGGTTGCGCGCAATATTTCCGGTCGAACAGGCAGGCCGGTAAGAATCACCTTATGAGACCGGGGAAAATATTTAACAGATTCTTTAAAGGTAACCGCCACCCGGTCCACAAACCTGGCCAGGATACGGTTGGTTACCCCGGGCAGCGCGTTTTGCTCGTGAATTAAAGTCGGTATTCTACTTAAGGCAGCTGCCAGGACCACCGGCCCGCAGACATAGCCGCCGGTACCGATTACCACATCCGGCTTCCAGTTGCGCAAGGTCCTGGCCGCCTGCCAGAAACCGAGCCCGGTCCGCCATAACACCAGAAAATTCCGCATTGAGAGTTTCCGCTCCAGCCCGGCCCCCGCCAAACCTTTAAAAGGAAGCCCCTCCTTGGGAACGATATCCGCCTCCATGCCCTGGTTATTTCCGACATAGAGGATTTCCGCCTCCGGATGTCTTTCTTTAAGCCCCCGGGCAATAGCCAGGGCGGGGTAGATATGACCGCCGGTGCCCCCGCCCGCAACAACAATTCGCAATGTTTTCACCACCCGCGCCGTCATCTTGCCCTGCTGAACTTGGAAATATTAAGAAGAATGCCCACCCCTGTCATGGTGAACAGCAGGGAGGTGCCGCCAGAACTGATAAAGGGAAGGGGGATACCGGTAACAGGCAGTGACCCGGTTACCACTCCTATATTAATGATGGCCTGGACTCCCACCCAGGCAGTAATACCGGTTGCCAGCAAACAGGCAAAAGGGTCCTGGGAAGTCACTGCAATTTTCAAGCCTCTCCATACAAACAAAGTAAATAGTATGATTACCAGGGCAGCTCCGATAAAGCCAAGTTCTTCAGCGGTGATGGCAAAGATAAAGTCGGTGTGGTTCTCGGGCAGGTAGAGAAACTTCTGTTTGCTCTGGCCCAGGCCCAGTCCGAACAGGCCTCCGGAGCCGATGGCATAGAGCCCCTGAATAATATGGAAGCCGTCGCCCTGGGGGTCCGCCCAGGGATCCAAAAAGGCCAGAAAGCGCTTCAACCGGTAGGGCTCCATAATAATCAACAAGCCAACGGCGGCAAGGCCGGCCAGCCCGATGCCGCCCAGGTGAGACATTCTGGCGCCGGCGGCAAAAATCATGACAAATACAATACCGCCCAGTGAAATGGTGGTACCCAGATCGGGCTGCAGCATGATCAGGATTGCTGCCAGCCCCAAAACACACATGTAAGGCAGGACCCCTTTGCTGAACTGCTTGACCCGTTCCTTTTGTCGTGACAAGCCATAGGCCGTGAAGAGGATGACGCTGAGCTTGACCAGTTCGGCCGGGGCAAAAGGCAGCGGTCCTATACCAATCCAGCGGCGGGAACCGTTAACCTCGCGGCCAATCCCGGGGACCAGGACCAGAGCCAGCATGATAAAGGAGACGACCATAAAAGGGATCACGTACTGCTTGAGCCGTTGGTAGTCATAATTTGACATGATATACATGGCGGTCAAGCCCAGCAAGGCCCATAACAATTGCCGCTTAAAGAAATAAAAGCTGTCATTATAATAAATCAGGGTACTGTACTCGCTGGCGCTAAAAACCATAATAACACCAAGGCTCACCAGACTCAATACCGTTAAAAAAAGAAGAAAATCCGCCGAACTTTTTTTAGGCCGCATGCTTCCTTAAGCCCCCTTCCCCTTTTCGTTTCCGCTCAGGTCCCAAATATTACCTATTTAAAACCCAATACGACCTCCTTGAACAGGTCCCCTCTTTCTTCAAAGCTCTTAAACATATCCCAGCTGGCACAGGCCGGCGATAAAAGAACAATCTCGCCGGGCCTGGCTG
This sequence comes from Pelotomaculum schinkii, assembly GCF_004369205.1. Taxonomy (NCBI): domain Bacteria; kingdom Bacillati; phylum Bacillota; class Clostridia; order Eubacteriales; family Desulfotomaculaceae; genus Pelotomaculum; species Pelotomaculum schinkii. Next base: position 663,051 of record NZ_QFGA01000002.1, read on the forward strand.
CCTGGTGGGCCAGGACCACAGCATCCTTAAAGTCATTCGCATAGAGAATGTTGTCAAAACCCCTGGCTCTGGCAGCATCAGCGATAGCCCCCGCGCTTTGCCCCAGTACCACCAGCACTCTGGCCCGTTCCTTGACTTTTTCAGCGAAGCTGCCGAAATCGCTGCCTTTGTTTTTCCCCCCCGCAATCAGCACGATCTTTTCCGGGTAGGCTTCAAGCGCCTTGATCGAGGCATCGGGATTGGTACCTTTGGAGTCATTAATGTAACGTACCCCATTGATGTCGGCAACGAATTCCAGGCGGTGGGCAACTCCCTTAAACGTTTTCAAAGTATGTGCCAGGGAAGTGGTCGCCACCCCCAGAGACTTGGCCGCGGCAACCGCCGCCAGGGCGTTTTCAAGGTTATGAGCGCCGGGGATGCCAAGTTCATCCTGCCCGCAGATATACTCCTCGACCTCGCCAAGCCTGGCTGTGATTCGACCTTCTTTTACGTAAACACCCTCCGGAACCGCTGTGCGCCGGCTGAAAAAGATCACCCGGGCGCGGGTACTGCCGGCCAGGGCCGCCGTTCGCGGGTCATCGTAATTTAATACTGTAAAGTCGCCCGCTTCCTGGTTCGCAAATATTTTGGCTTTGGCGTCCACGTACCCTTCCATCGTTATGTGGCGGTCAAGGTGGTCGGGGGTGATGTTAAGAACCAGCGCCACCTTAGGCTTAAAAGTATTTGTAGTTTCCAGCTGGAAGCTTGATACTTCAGCCACGATCATATCCTTCGGACCGTAACGCTCCACCTCCGTAACCAGGGGCGTACCGATATTCCCCCCCACCAGTGTGTTTTTGCCTGCATTTCTAAAGATTTCACCGAGCAAGGTGGTAGTGGTCGTTTTGCCGTTTGTTCCTGTAACAGCAACCAGCGGCGCACTGCTGAAACGGTAAGCCAGTTCCAGTTCTCCGGTCAACTCAATGCCATGCTCTAACGCCAACCGGGCAGGCTCTACCGTCAGAGGGACACCTGGACTCATAACCACCAGGTCAAAGCTTTCCCGCTTAACTTCCGGGTATCCTCCCAGGGAAAGATTCACCCCGGCTGCGGCCAGCCGGTTCAGTTCCCCTCCCGGGTAAGCCGGATTAAAAGAATCGGCCAGCACCACTGCGGCGCCTTTATTTGTCAGGAAATGAGCAACCGCAAGACCGCTTTTTCCTGCGCCAACCACCAAAACCCGTTTATCTTTAAGCTCCATTTAATATCGCCTCTCAGATTATATGATAAATGCTGAATTTATTGCTGTTTATAGTAAAGTATTTGCTGATCATTGTTAACTGGTTCTCGAAAAGCCTTATGCGTAGTGGTCTTGGGGTTATCCTCCGCTCGCTTCGCAATTCTCCATTTGTGAAACAAAACATCATGCCAACCGCATCTGCAGACAGCCATCCGGTAGCTACGCGCTATTTAAGCTTTTCTGCAAGCTACGCACGCGCTAAGGAACGCACCCAGGTGCTCCGCTCGCTCCGGAAAACCCCAAGCCCGCAAGTCAAGCCTTTTTGAGCAATACTCTTAGACAGGCGAGACAAATTATGTGAAATATGTCTCCCCATTGTCAAACCCTGGTCTAGGGTGAGCCTAGCCTGTACAACCCGGCCAGTCCAGTTATCCCCAATAGCAGTGTTATCACCCAGAAAGTCAGCACCACTCTGTTTTCACTCCAGCCGCCGAGTTCAAAATGGTGGTGTAGCGGGCTCATCCGGAAAATCCTGCGGCCCGTGGTCTGGAAGGAAATAACCTGGATGATCACTGAGAGTACTTCAACCACAAAAATCCCGCCGATAATCACAAAGAAAAGCTCGCTCCGGGTGACTACCGCCGCAGCGCCCAGCCCCCCGCCCAAAGCCAGGGAACCGGTGTCACCCATGAATACCCTGGCTGGATGGCGGTTGTAGAATAAAAAGCCCAGGCAACCGCCGGACAATGCCGCCATAACTGCCGCCACCCCGTATTTGTCAACCTTTAAGGCAATCAACATCATTGCCGCTGCCGCTAAAAGGCTCGTACCTGCCGCCAGCCCGTCCAGCCCGTCAGTCAAGTTGACTGCATTAGCCGTTCCGACCACAACCAGCAGGGTGAAGGCCAAAAAGGGCCACCAGCCCAGTTCCAACTGGATACCCCCGGACATGAAATAACCTGAAAACGGCAATACCAGGGCCGTACCCCGGTCCCACCAAAAGACAACCCCATAAGCCAGAAGCACTGCCAGGATTATTTGCCCCAGCAGCTTTTCCCTTGCTCTTAAGCCCAGTGACCTCCTCAGTACTATCTTAATATAATCATCAAGAAAACCGATTAGACCATAGCCCAGAGTTATCGCCAACACAACCAGGGCATCGACCCGCTCCGGCGCTATTAGAAGAACCGCGACAAAAATTCCCGCCAGAAAAATAATCCCGCCCATAGTCGGCGTACCTGCTTTTTGCAAGTGCCTGGAAGGCCCGTCCGAGCGGATGTTCTGGCCAAACTTCAGCCTTTTGAGCCAGGGGATCAGCAGCAAGCCCATAGCCAGTGTAACAACCAGGGCGATGGCGAACGCCTTCCCTAAAAATTCCATTGATGCCTCCATGCTTAATTGTCGGTAATAATTGGAGCTCCTGGTCCGGATAAGCTCTGGGAGCGTTCCAAAAGGCGCTGGACAAACCTCTCCATTTTCATGCCTCTGGAACCCTTGACCAGAACCACATCCCCTTCCTGCAGCAGCCCTTCCAGTATTTTCACCGCGCTATCGTAATCCTGGCGCCGGAAAACCTTTTCCGGCGGGAAACCGGCGTCGACCGCTCCCTCTCCAATATGGCCGGCGAGTTCTCCTACAGTTATAAGATAGTCCAGGCCCAGCGCGGCGGCAGTTTCTCCCACCTCACGGTGGCCTCCCCGGGCCCGCGCGCCAAGTTCCAGCATGGACCCCAGCACAGCTACCGTGCGGCGGCCTCCGGCCAAATCCTTCAATACACCCAGGGCCGCCCTGGTTGATGCCGGGCTGGCGTTATAGGCGTCATTGATTATTTTAAGGCTGCCGCCTTCAATGACCTCCAGCCGCATTCCGGTCAGAGTTACTGAAGATAGACCACCGGCAATCTCCTCCACTGTAAGGCCCATTTCCAGGCCTACGCCAATTGCGGCCAGCGCGTTCATTACATTATGCCGGCCGGGCAGCGGCAGGTAAAACTCCCGGGTCTGACCGCCAATAACGGCGTTAAAACGGCTTCCCGTACCTTCGGCCCTAATATTTTCGCCTCTGATCTCAGCAGGTTGGTCAATCCCATAATAAATCACCTTGCCCCGGCACCGGCCCGCTTCCCGTTGAATAAACGGGCTTTCGGCATTCAGGACGGCAAACCCGACGGAAGGAATTTGCTCAAGGATTTCACCTTTGGCTTCAGCGATATTGCTCAAAGTTCCCAAAAGTTCCAGGTGGGTTTCATTGATGTTGGTAATTACAGCTCCCATTGGCCTCGCGATTTCACAGAGGGTGTGAATTTGTCCCGGCCCACGCATGGCCATCTCCACCACCGCCGCCTCATAGCTTTCATCCAGTTCCAAAAGCGTTAGTGGAAGTCCGATTTCATTGTTAAAGTTGCCTTCGTTTTTCAGAGTGCGCAGGCGTGCGCCTAAAACCGAGGCAATCATGTCCTTGGTTGTAGTCTTGCCGGTGCTCCCGGTAACCCCCACCAGAGACGCTCCGGACCGCTGCCTGTTATAGGCGGCCAGGGACTGCAGAGCAGATAGAGTATTCTCCACCATAACCACCGGCACACCGGGGGGCAAATCCTCCAGGCGACTTACCACCAATCCTCCGGCCCCGGCTGCGACGGCCTGAGACAGGAAGCTGTGAGCATCGTACCGCTCCCCAACCAGCGCGAAAAACAGGGCGTTTGCTCTCATCTTACGGGTATCGGTGGCTACCGAAGTAAAAACAGCCGCAGGGTCTCCCTGCATCACCCTGCCCCTTAGGACTGACGCTATTTCTCTAATGGAAGTTGAGATCAAAACAGGTTACCTCCCGGCTTTAAGCCTGCAGCGCTCCCAAGGCGGCCGCCGCCTCACTGCGGTCATCAAAAGGATACTTTTGCGTACCTATGATTTGGTAGTCCTCGTGGCCTTTACCGGCTATAACCACCACATCACCCTTTTGGGCCATTCTGACAGCCAGTTGGATGGCGCGGCGCCGGTCCGGTTCAACTGTATAGCTGTTATTCTCCGCCACGGGCTCCAGTCCTTTTTCGATATCCCTGATAATGTCCAGCGGCGCCTCCGTACGCGGGTTATCTGAAGTAACCAGCATGTAATCACTATAACCGGCCGCTATCCGGCCCATCAGAGGGCGCTTGGTACGGTCGCGGTCACCGCCGCAGCCGAAGACTGTAATCAGCTTGCCTGTCGTGATTTCGCGCGCGGTCTTTAAGACATTCTCCAGGCCGTCCGGTGTGTGGGCATAGTCTACAATAACTGCAAAATCCTGACCCGCGTCAACCAGTTCAAAACGGCCGGGGACACCCGGCATACCTTCCAGGGCTTTCTTGATAACCTCCACAGGTATACCCATTGCCGCACAGGCGGTAAAAGCAGCCAGGGTGTTGTACACGTTAAAAAGTCCTGTTATTCGCAAATCCAGGGGACAGCGGCCCCATTTTCCGGTAACGGTAAAACTGACCCCTCTGGCGCTGACATCGATATCCTCCGCCCGCACATCTGCGGAAGTTTTAATCCCATAGGTATACACCTCAACACCAGCTGCGGCCTCGATGATGGAACCGGCGTAAGCGTCGTCGGCGTTGACCACCGCGCATTTACCTCTCTTGGCTCCGGGTTCCGCCAGTTTGCGAAACAAGGCTTGTTTCGCTTCCAGATAACTTTGCATATCAGGGTGAAAGTCAAGGTGGTCCTGGGTCAGGTTGGTAAAGACGGCCGTATCAAATTCACAGCCATCCACACGGTGCAGGGCCAGAGCGTGGGATGATACTTCCATCACACAGTCACTCACCTGTTCTGTCGCCATCTCGTGCAGGAGTTCCTGCAGGTCCGTGGATTCCGGAGTGGTATGACTAACCACCAGTTTTCTGGCGCCGATACGGTTGTGAATTGTACCGACCAGACCGGTTTTACGGCCTGCCTCGTCAAGCACGGAGGCAATCAGGTTGGTCGTGGTGGTTTTGCCGTTCGTCCCCGTTACACCAACCATTCTCATATTGGTGGAGGGGTTGCCGTAAAAGCTGGCTGACATTAACGCCAGCGCCTGTCTGCTGTCTGCGACAAGCGCCCAAGCTACGTTTGGCGGTACGGTAACAGCTTTCTGCGCCACCACAGCGACCGCTCCCTTTTCCACCGCCTGGGGTATATATTCGGCGCCGTCATGCTTAAAGCCCTGCACCGCGACAAACAGAAAACCAGGCTCAACCTTACGGGAATCATAGGTTATACCGGTAAGCACTGTATTCTGGGGACCATCCGCGGCATGGACCTCGACCGATTTAAGCAATTCCTGAAAAAGCACGTTGTCGCCTCCTAACTTTTAAGCTTAGAGCTATCAGTTACATATGATATACTATTATTTCCATCTTCAGTTAAATTATTCCAACTACGATATCCACTGTTATAGTTGAAGAGGATGGCCCGTTTCCTGATCGAAACCCGGCCAACCTCTTGGTATCATAAAACCGTCTATTAGATATTGTTTAATCGTGTAATTCCTGGGGTTGAAAATCCACCGTAATAGTTGTCCCTTTGGGCACCCTGGCGCCAGGCGCCTCTTTTTGCCCCACAGCAATACCACTGCCGGCCGGATTCAGGTGCAGGCCCAGTTTTTCCAGGATACCGCCGGCCTCTTTGATGGTCAAACCTTTCAGGTCAGGTACGGTAACCTGGTCTGCCGGAACAGCCTCGGGCGGGTTCAGGTTGAGAATTACTGTGGTTCCGCTGAGCACCTCGGCGCCTCCGTTTGGCACCTGTTTGTAAACAATATTCCCTTCACCCTGCACTTGTACGGCCAAACCGCTGTTATTCAACACCTTTTTGGCGTCTTCCAGCGGGTAATTAACTACGCTGGGCACAGTAGTTTTCAGTTTGGGCTCTTCAAAAATAAAGGGAGAATTCGGCTTCTCCAGAGCCGGCCTTTCAGGTACCTTCATGTAGCGCAGGGTGTCTGAAGCGATGGCTTTGAAAACAGGAGCGGCTACCTGACTCCCGTAATAGTTACCCCCTTGGGGCTCGGCGACCATCACCAGGCAGGCCAGTTGAGGGTCGTCGGCGGGGGCAAAACCCATAAAAGAAGCAACATATTTACCGTCGGCATAGCCGCCTCTCTCAACAACTTGAGCCGTACCGGTTTTTCCCGCAGCCCCGTACCCATCCACGAAAGCGTTCCGGCCGGATCCTTTAAGGACTACATTTTTCAGAAGGCCCATCAAGGTCTGGGCGGTATTGTTCGAGATCACCTGCCGGACAGGCTCAGGCTTAAATTCCTTGACAACTTTGCCATTCACATCGGTAACTGCTTTAACCAGGGTCGGTTTCAGCAGAAGGCCACCGTTGGCAACAGCCGACGCGGCGGTTATCAGCTGAATGGGTGTCACGGCAATGGACTGGCCAATGGACATGGTGGCTATGTTTAGGTCGGTAGCTTCATTCTCAGGGATCTGGATGCCAACTGCCTCGCCGGGCAGGCAGATCGAAGTCTTGTCGCCAAGTCCAAAGGCGTTAATATACTTATAAAATTTTTCCTTGCCCAGGTTTAAGCCTACTGTTACGAACCCCGGGTTGCATGAATTTTGCACTACCTCTTCAAAAGTCTGGGAACCGTGCCCCCCATCATACCAACAATGGATCACGCGGTCCGCCACCTTGATATAGCCGGGATCAAAGAAGGTGTCGGATGTCCTTACCGCCCCCTCTTCCAGTGCGGCTGCAGCGGTTATAATTTTGAAAGTGGAACCCGGTTCATAATTATAATAAATGCTGGGGTTGTGATCCCAGACATCCTGGGGATAATTCCGCCAGTCTCCGGGATTAAAAGTCGGCCGGTTGCCCATAGCCAATATTTCGCCTGTTTTCGGGTCCATTACAATGATCACCGCCAGCTTCGGGTGATGCTGTTCAACGATCTTGTCCAGTTCTCTTTCGACAAAAAACTGAATAGTTTGGTCAATCGTTAGTACCAGATTATTGCCCGGCACAGGTGGGATGAACTGGTGAAGCGCCTGGGGAATGTTATTGCCCACGGCATCTTTTTCAATAACAATACGTCCCGGCGTACCTTTTAACTCATTGTCGTAGACGCTTTCCAGCCCGGTCAGACCTTGGTTGTCATCACCGGCAAAACCCAGGACATGGGCAGCCAGGTTCTCCTGGCGGTAAAAGCGCTGATTCTCTTCCACCAGTTCAACACCGCTAAGATCTAAGGCTTTTAAGTTTTGGGACGACTGGTAATCAATTCGCCTTTTGAGCCAGACAAAGCCCACATTTTGAGTGAGCTTCTTGTAGACATCCTCCTTATCCATACCAAGGGCCAAGGCAATATTGTCGGCCGCAGCCCGTTTGTCCTCAATTTGGGGGGGGAAGGCGTAAGCGGAATCAACACTGACACTGGTTACCAGTTCCTGACCGTTGCGATCAAATATGGTCCCCCGCTTGGCTTCCACCGGAACATCCCGCATACGAACCTCAAGAGCTTCCTGCCTGAGCCGGTCTCCTTCAACAAGCTGGAGCCAACCCAGTCGAACGATTAAAATAAGAAACATTCCTCCCGCTATCAGAAAGAGTCCGGTTATTCTTTTCCGGATTAAGAGATTCGTTGTTTGCATATGTTACCCCCTTGGAGCCTGCCCCGATGTTACGACCCGGCCAGGTCTTGTTTTCCAACCGGTTAACAAGCTCGTTGAATGCTCTGACCAGAAGGCTCCCGCTATCACCGGTAAGGGGGCTGCCGGCGGCTTTCGCACCGGCATCGGGCAGCGGCTGCGTCTTATCGGCAACAGCCAGCATAAGGACATTGCTGCTGTCCGGCTTGACCATTCCTAGTTTATTGACTGCCAGCGTCTCGACCCGATCCAGCGAAGCCAGTTGTTGGACTCTCTCATCCAGGTCATGGTTTTCCACCCTTAAGACGGCCAGCTCTTGTTGCAAACTACTGATCTGATACCCAAGCTTGAATACTCTGGCTTGAAAATATGTGATCATGATACCAAGGGCAAAACCCAATAAAACCATCCCAATCAGCAAAATCTTGGGTCCCCTTGACGAGCGCTTGAGCCTGCGATTTTTTTTCGGTCTGGGCCGGTCCGCTGACAACCCGTAGAAGCCTGTCTTATCCTGAGCTACGATCAATATTATTCAACCTCCGGAGTGAATAGAACTTCAGCCAAGGTAGATTGTTCCATGATCGTCTTATAGTGGTTAATCTTTTAAACTTTTTCACCTATTCTAAGTTTGGCGCTTCTAGCCCTGGGGTTAACCGCCAATTCCTCTTCTGATGGGAGAACCGGCTTGGTGGTAACAATCTGCAGCGCCTTTTTACGCCCACAAACACACACCGGAAAATCCCGCGGGCAGATGCAGGGCGAGGCCAGTTCCCGAAACAGGTCCTTAATAATCCGGTCCTCCAAAGAGTGAAAGGTGATTACACAGACCCGTCCACCGGGTTTCAAGACATGCACGGCTGATTTGACAGCAGCCTTTAAAATCTCCAGCTCACCGTTTACAGCTATGCGCAAGGCCTGAAAAGTACGTTTGGCCGGGTGAGGACCTTCCCGCCTAGCCCCGGCGGGTACCGCTTTTTTTATAACTTCAACCAGTGCTCCGGTTGTTTCAATGGGGCGCCGCTTTCTCTCCTCACCTATAAATTCCGCAATCCTGGAGGCCCAGCGCTCTTCCCCGTATTTTCTGATTGTTTCAGTCAGTTCCTCCACTGTCATATTGTTAACCAGCATCCCGGCCGTGATTTCACGCTCCGGATCCATTCTCATATCCAACGGGGCATCATGCTGGTAGCTGAATCCCCTGGCCGGGTTGTCAAGCTGGTAAGAGGATGTTCCAAGATCAAATAAAACTCCGTCTACGGTCAGAATGCCAAGGTCGTCCAACACCTCAACCAGCCGGCTGAAGTTGGATCTGACCAGAATCACCCTTGGCTTATAGGAAATCAGCCTTTTCCCCGCAGCGAGAATCGCCTCCGGGTCCTGATCTAAAGCCACCAGGCGGCCGTCCGGCCCGCTTCCTTTAAGAATCAGTTCACTGTGCCCGCCCCCACCCAGGGTGCAATCCACATAAACACCGCCCGGCTTTAGTTTAAGCCCCTGGACAACTTCAGCGGCTAAAACCGGCAGGTGACTGAAATCCATAAATCCTCCTTTTAGACCATTACTTACCAATAAAAAACCCTAGTTTTAAATATAAACCAACCTGGTTAAATATCAAGGTTCAAATCCACAATTTTTTCAGCAATTTCCTCATAAGAAGAAGCCGCCTGTCGACTGTAATTTTCCCACTGATTGCCGGCCCAGATTTCCACGCGTGATGAAACCCCGATTACCACCACGTCCTTTTCCAGGCGGGCGTAATCACGTAAATTTCCCGGGATTAATATTCTTCCCTGTTTATCAACTTCACATTCGGCGGCCCCTGAGAAAAAAAACCGAACAAAGGCCCGGGCATCACCCTTTGTAAAGGGCAAGCACTTCAGTTTTTGCTCAAGCGCATCCCATTCAGACTGCGGGTAAGCAAAAAGACATCCGTCGAGACCTTTTGTCAACACAAAATGGTCCCCCAGGCCTTGTCGGAAGCGGGCTGGGATAAAGAGTCTTCCTTTGCTATCTATTGCATGCTGGTATTCACCCATGAACATGGCAGGCAGCTCCAGTACGCTTCAACTTACACCACTAATCACCACTTTAACCCACTTATTCTATATATGAAGATGATATCCTTCATCCAAAATGCATTTTTATTATTTTTTTTATCCAACAACAAAAAAAGGCCGCAACTGGGCGACCCTAATTTTTGAAGCTGATTATATTCTGATCAAATTCCTCTTCCGACGATTAAATGAAGTAATCTCCCTGTATCCGGCTGCTCTTACCAACTTCAGGGCCTCATCCAGACCCGCGCCAACCTGATCGGGGGCATGGGCGTCCGACCCCAAAGTTACGGGAATGCCATGCCGGTAAAATATCGCAAGCAGGGAAGGGGCCGGATATATTTCCCGGGCCGGATACCTGAGCCCGGCCGAATTCACCTCCACGCAAACCCCGGCCTTCTTAAAAGCCCGCGCCGTTTCTTCATATAGAGGTGACAGGTCACGCTCCAGACGAAAACCGAATTTTTTGATCAGGTCAGGGTGGGCCATAATATCAAAAAGCCCGCTCAGGGCTGCCCGCTGAACAAGTTTAAAATACTGCTCGTAGACTGCTCCCAATTCCCTTTTGCCGTACTCCCCTATTTCAGCAGGGTTGTCAAACCCCCACCCGTCAATAAAGTGCACCGAGCCGATAACATAATCAAAAGGGTAGGCGGCAAGTTCGAAAGCCAGCTTTTTCTCGAATCCGGGGACATAATCCACCTCAATTCCAAGCTTTACTTTAATAGGAGATACTCCGGCGCCCTGTTTTACCAGTTCCACATAAAGCGGGAGTTGATTTTCGGACATGGCATAATCAGGTATGATTTCCCCCGGCGCCAGGAAATAAAGAGGAAAGTGATCGGAAAATCCAACTTCCTTTATACCTTTCCTGACAGCCTGGTTCAGGTAATCTTCGATCCCGCCGGAGGCGTGACCGCACAGGTTGGTGTGCAGGTGGTAATCTACAGGTATCACTTTTACCGAAGTCCTTTCCTGTCGCGAATTCTTTGTGAGACCTGAGAAGTCAGTTGGTAGATCCTTTCAGCGGATGCCAGGTCAAGCAAACCGGCGCCGCAGGCCGGAGTGATCAGGCATCGCTTTAAAATAGTATCCCGGTCAATCCCGCGCCCGGTTAGTTCCGACCATTCCCCATCCAGGATGCCAAGCAATGAATCCGCATCCTCGTCCATGGCGCGTTCATTAGTGGTTGGGATCAGGCCCCAGGCCAGCGAGCCCCCCCGGCCGAGGAAACTTTTTAGCGACGGGATAAAAGGAATCAGTGAGCTGAAGTAATTATAAGCGTCGAAGCTGACCACCTCCAGTTCCGATTCAAAAAGGAGGGACCAGTCGATAGCGTCACAGGAGTGCGCTCCGGCCAGCGCGCCTGTTCCATGAATAGCTTGCGAAATAGTACTGAAGTCCTCCAGGATCATTTCTCTGGTGACTGTTATGTAGTTGGACTGCCCGTAGATACCCAGCGCGGGGTCATCAATAAAAATCATTACCGGTAAACCGAAGCGGCCCAGTTCCGTCCCCTGCCAGGCCGCGCTGGTGGCTATTGATTTTACGACCAGATCTCTCAACTGCTCGTCATAATAGGCGAAACGGCCCCGCTCATCCTTAACCTGGAAAGCAGCTGAAATAGGACCCACCACGTGGCCTTTCAGCATGCGGGCATCTCCTGCGCCTTTTTGCAAATCTTCCAGAAAGGCGTAAAACCCGGCCGCCGCTTCCACGGGAAAGGCAAATTCGTTAAGCGCCGCAAGGTCACCTTCTTCAGCAGCAAGATATGTGGTATAAAATTCTGTAAGCCGGGTGTCCCAGTCATCTTTGGTGGTGTCAAAAAAGGTTTTATTCCCGTCATCGACGAGCAGTCCAATCTTTACCAGCGGTTTGAGGAACTGGTTGACAAAATGCTCCTCCCTGCCCCGCTGCGGCAACTGGGGCCAGTGGGGAATTTCCGGCAGGTGCTTTTTAATCATGTCAAGAGCATCAGCCGGGTCATGCTGCGGCATACTCCCGATGCCTGTGGCCTGTCCGTTAGGTTCAAAGATCATGTTGACCTCCTTATTTTAGCTGTTTAATCCCGCCAGCACTAAAACTGGTCCTCGAAAAGCCTCTGGGGTAGTGGGCATGGGGTTATCCTCCGCTCTCTTTGCAATTCTACATTTGTGCAACAAAAGCGTTATGCCGACCGCATCTCCAAACAGCCACCCGGTAGCTACGCGCTATTCAAGCTTTTCTGCAAACTACGCACGCGCTAAGGAACGCAACCAGGTGCTCCGTTCGCTCCGGATAACCCCATACCCGCAAGTCAAGCCTTTTCAGGCATACTTTTTGAGACAGGTGAGACAAGATGTTCGTTTCCTGTCCCACTAAATATAATGTTGTCTTAGCTCAAAGGACGCATAGGGGCTGGTTCTCGAAAAGCCTTTGGGGTAGTGGGCTTGGGGTTATCCTCCGCTCTCTTCGCAATTCTCCATTTGTGCTTCAAGCTCGTTGTGCCGACCGCATCTACAGACAGCCATCCGGTAGCTACGCGCTATATAAGCTTTTCTGCATGCAACGCACGCGCTACGGAACGCACCCAGGTGCTCCGTTCGCTCCGGATAACCCCAAACCCGCAAGTCAAGCCTTTTCGGGCACACTTTTTGTGACAGGTGAAACAAGGACGCCTAGGGGACGGTTCTTATTGCTTACGTATTGCCTTCTCATTGCCTTCCATAGACATATGTCGCCCATTGTCCCCACAAAGTGCATTTTCATTGTTAGTTGCACATTTCGCTATAGCTCGCCAGCAGATATGAAAACTTAGCGATGTGTGCGGGAATGAATTCTCACCTACATTTGCTGGGGTACAGCTTCGCATATCGGTCTCAAAACCCTGACCCCATAGGAATACAGAATATTCCCACGTCCCACGACTCACGTCCAACTTCAGTTTAGTCTTTCCAAGCGCGGTCCCCAGCCTATCTCTTTTAAAAGGCCGGGATACAACGTAGGGTTTGCCGCGGGGCCCCCGCCAAGAAGGGCGACACAAATTGCTTCGAGCACGTTGGAACCATAAGACCTGCCTTCCAGAGAAGGCGCCGCTGTAACCAGCCACCGGGCGCCCCTTCTTTTCAGTTCAAGAGCATCCCCGGCTGTCACGGTACTTGTAATGATGCTCTTCCCACTGAGGTCGGCGGGCAGGTGGTAACGCAGAAAATGGAAATCACCGGCAATAATGTCGGCCTTTTGGTAGAAGTGTTCAAATCCCGGCCGCGAGGTCTCCTGCCTTTTACCCAGGGGATAAAGGAAACCTATGGGAAGCTGGCACAGCAGGGGCAAGAACGCCCGTGCGGCTGCGCTGAAAGCTTTTAGGGAGTGAAAGGGTACCGGCAGCCCCAGGGCAAACAGCGCGTCCCCGATTATCAGCCGGCAACCGGCCTCCTCCAGGGATTCTGCCAGAGCCCAGCGGTCAAGCGCAGAGACTATTAAAGCAACCTGCCCCTGCCGCGGCCAGCCGGCCTGGTTCTGGATAAACCGGACCAGTTCCTTTTCTACGGTATCCTTTATGCCGCTGCCGTCCACGAGCGGCGTACGGCGGACCTGGGCGGCCAGGCGCGCCCCATCCCTGAGCTGGTAGCGTCTGGTTCCCGCCCGCAGGTAGAGATTCACTCCCCCCAGACCAAGCGCGTCAACCTTGCCGTCCAGGTCACTGAGGAGTTTTGCCGCTCTGTCCAGGTCCCCGCCCGTACCGAAACGCTGAATGAGCAGCCGGCAACCGGAAACCTCATTTTCAACCTCATGGTCGCGCCCGGCTGAGCCCAGGCTGACACTAACCACCCGCTTCAACAAAACCGCTCCCGCCTTTACTGTCAGCTCGTACAAATGACGCACAAAGCATTTATCCTGAAAATATAAATTTTCATCCTTCTGCTGATGCCGCATCAGCAGCATGGTTGTCTAATGTACCTTTTGTGCCCAATGAATTCGCACCTTTTATACATTTTTGGGATTCGCTCTGCGAGCTGAACAGCTATTTTCAGGGAAGCAAAAGAACCGTCCCCCTGCTTCCGTTTTATTTTTAGTTATTATGATTGTGCAAAATAAATTTATCCCGCCTGTCCTGCCTCGCTGTATGAAGTTATTGCTTCACGGTACACTTCAAGAGTCCCCAGGGCGATACTCTGCCAATCGTAGACCGTAAGCACCTTTTTCCAGGCCTGCCTGCTCAAATCCCGGGCCAGACCAGGGTTGATTAAAATTTCCCGGATGTAGTAGGCCAAGAGGTCCGGGCGGCCCGGGGGCGCCTTGTAACCGTCCATCCCGTGTGAGACCACCTCGCTTAAGCCCCCGGTATCCGAAACAATTACAGGGACCTGGGCGGCCATTGCTTCCAGCGCCACAATTCCAAAAGGCTCATAAAGGCTGGGGAAAACAGCGACATCTGCCAGCTTTAGATACTGGTTCCGCCTGGATTCATCCAGATAGCCAAGAAAGACCACCCGGTCATTCAGACCCAGTTCCCGAACTTTAGACCTGAGATAAGCTTCATAAGGGCCAATACCGCCCACCAGCAGCTTCAGCTCCGGTATGTGCGGCAGGAGCAGGGCAATGGCTTCAAGCAGTACCTGGACCCCTTTCTCTGGAACCAGGCGACCAATAAAGAAGACTGTTTTTTCACCGGACACAGTGTCGGGTTTGCCCGGCACCAACTGTTTGGGCCTGCCCAGATTGGACGGATCCACCCCGTTGGGAAGGACATGCACAATACTGCGGGGGACTTTGAACAGGGTGTTGACCTCATTGGCCATATAATTACTGCAGCAGATTACCCGTGTAGCCTGTAGGGCAAAGCGGGCGTCCAACTGGTGAATGCGCTGCTGAAGCTCATTATGGATGCCCCGGTTGCGACCGTATTCCGTGGCATGGATGGTCGCCACCAGGGGCAGCCCGTAGCGATCACGCAGTGTTATAGCCGCGTCCCCGACCAACCAGTCGTGCGCGTGGACCAGGTCAAACGGTTCTCCCCCCATAAGTTCGCCTGCCAGTTCAACCATCCCCACATTCAACTGCCCTACCCATTCCATGAAGTCCTTGGAAGTGAGCAGTGACTGGTCAACACGGTGGACATGGACACCCTCCAACAGTTGGTAAGATGGCGTCTCCGGCGCGGGGCAGGTGATCACATGGACATTCTGCCCGAGGCGGGCCAGCGCCCGCGAAAGGTCGTTGACATGACGAGCCAGACCGCCTACCGTACGAGGCGGAAACTCCCAGGAGAGCATCACTATTTTCAATGCTTCTCCTTTCTCACCGGAGCGTAAGTGTTTGACCCGGTAATGGCGGCTGTATATACTGTAATCCATTTCCGGAAAAATATTGTCTCTTTTTTCAAAATCCGCTAATTCGTCCTCGTTGATTTCTCCTTCACTGAGACGCAAAGCCAGGGTGTTAAAGCGGCCGATGTGATCGCTGATACGCTGCACGGCATACTGCACTGCAGTAGCTGTTTTTATTATAAAAGCCCAATCGCTGCTCTGTGCCAGGACCAGCTCCCGCGCGGCCTGGTTGAGCAGGCGCCGTACCGCTCCGCCGGCAGCCGGGTGGAGATCCGCCAGGTCTACCATAGCTGTTTCAGCACGGTGAATATGCCGGTAAATCCAGTCATTGGTGGGATTTAGCCATACCAGGTTGTAACCCCCTTCACCCCAGCTGGAGGCAGCCAGGTTCACCACCTGGTTATCCATATAATCGCCCAGGTAGTTAGCGGGGGTCGTCATCTTCACCCCATATTCCCCGGTATCGCAGGCGCGGCACAAGTTTTCCAGCCATATGGGACCCTCATACCACCAGTGGCCAAACAGCTCAGCGTCATAGGGTGCTACCACGATAGGCTTACGGTCCATCCGTCCGGACAGGTATTTTAACTGCTCCCCCCGGTTGAAAGCAAAATTGCGGGCGTCCATGTTTGCCCGTTGCTCAGCCAGACCTGGTTGATAGGACTCTTTATTGTGCCCCTTGCCGGTAATGCGATAGTATTTTATCCCGGTGTCACAGCGGATATTACCGCCAGGCAGGCAGGGAGCCAGGTAATCCAAGTCCAGGTCATAACCGATGTCCCGGTAGAACTCGCGGTAAAAGGGATTCCCGGGGTAACCGGTATCACGATCCCAGACCTGCTTTGAACTCTCCGGATCCCTTCCGAACGCCGCCACACCCGAGGGACAGTAAACCGGAGCGTGCACACCGTAGCGTGGAGAGGGGCTGGAGTTAGTAATACCGTGCGTTTCCACAAAAAAGTAGCGGATTCCGAATTCCTTCAAAATCTCATCAATGCCCGGCACATAACCACACTCCGGCAGCCACATGCCTGCCGGAGGCCTGCCAAAAAGCCTTATGTATTGTTCCACCCCAAGCTGCACCTGGGCTCTCCTGGCCTCCCGCGTCTGCATCAGCGGCAGGTAGCCATGTGTCGCGCAGGTGGTAATCACTTCCAACACCCCCAGGGCCTGCAGGCTCTGGATGGGCAGGAGAAGATTGCCGCCGTAATCTTCTTCAAACAGGCGACGGACCACATTGAGGCGCTCAAAATACATCACAGCCAGGTCACGAAAGGCTGTATTGTCTCTATTTCTGTAAATCTCGGCTTCCGCCAGGCGGATCAAGGCATCCAGGTGTCGTAAATACCTCTCCTGCAAAAGGTGGTCGTTCAGCATAGCGACCAGCGGCGGTGACAGGGACAGGGTGATACTAAAATGAACCTCGTCCTTTACCAGTTTTTCAAAGGACTGGACCAGCGGAAGATAACACTCAGTGATAGCCTCAAAGAGCCATCGCTCTTCCATAATACCGGGGTCTTCCGGGTGGCGGATGTAGGGCAGGTGGGCGTGCAAAACCATCGCCAGGTATCCGTCAGGCAAATCACTTACCCCCCTAAAAATAAAAATCCATACTAAGATTATAGCATGGCTGGAATTCCCGGTACGTAACTATTCAAAAAGTCCGAGACTTATTTTGGCGCCGAGCAGTTCTTGCAAAGACCAAAGATTTTAAGCTGGTGGTTTGTAATTGTAAATTCATGCTGCTGGCAGACGCGATTCTCCAGTTCTTCCAATAGATCTTCATTAACCTCGATGATATTGCCGCACTGAGTACAGATGAGATGATGGTGCTGGTGGCTGTGCCCCAAACCCGCTCCCAACTCGTAGCGCTTGCGCCCGTCACCGAAATCAATAGCGTGGATAATCTCAAACTCGTGGAACAATTCCAGGGTCCGGTAAACCGTGGCCAGTCCCGTGTCAGGCGCCTTTGACTTGACTAAATTGTAGACTTCCTCGGCGCTTAAATGCTTGTCCTTATTTTCCAGCAGCACTCTCAAAACCAGTTCCCGCCGGGAAGTAAGTTTGTACTCTTTTTGCCTTAGTTTATCACCAACATCGGAGATTAAATTTTTCATTACTACACCACCAGAACTGTCCTTTTTGTTAGTATAATGAAAGTTGGGGAAAGTGTCAATTAAAGGATATTGTTGGGACGTGGGTCGTGAGACGTGGGACGTGAGAATGCAAGCATTCCTTTGGGGTCTTTTTACTTTATGCTGTCTTCTCCTTAATAATACGTCTTATTCTAAATATCCAAAAACAAAAGCCTATAAAGAATATTTTGCAGGTTTATCTGCTTAAATTATAAAGTTGAAAACTACCTGAGGCTCTGGTTGTTTTGCGATAGGTAATATTTCTGTTTGTATCTTTTCCAGCGCCTGCGGCGGGCATTATTATGGACTCTGACAATTACCAGTAAAAGAGCCAGGACCGGCGCCGCTATCAACCAGGGGCAAATCTGGACGAGTAATTTTCGATCAACCTGTTTTTGTGCGATCAGGTCGACCCTGCCCAACTCGCGGTCGCCTTCAAAGAAGACCAGTTCACCCAACTTTGTACCGGCTTTTACCGGCGCGTTAACATTGGCTGCCAGCTTGACTTCCGGCCTGAAATCTGCAGGATTATCCGTCGGGAAGTTGTAGTTTAAGGAACAGCCCGTTTGCACAGGCACGGACTCGTCCAACCCGTAGCGGACGGGAACCTCCCCAACAAACTTGCCCGCTTCAGTCAGACAAATGTTGTTATAATCGTTAAAACCGTAATCAAGGAGAGTTTGCGAGTCGGTCCAGATGTTGGCGCCTTCGGTCTTCAGGACCACCGCCACCAGTTCCCTGCCGTTGCGGTTCGCAGCCGAAACCAGGCATTGCCTGGCTATTTCCGTATATCCGTTTTTTATCCCGACAGCCCCTTCATAATTCCACAGGAGCCTGTTGTGGTTTTCAAGATAGGTTTGGGCCATGGGGTCACCCCTGTCGATGGTCCTGATTTTAGTGGCCACTATTTTCCTGAATTCAGGGTTCTGCATGGCGTAGTAGGAAATCAAAGCCATATCGTGGGCAGTGCTGTAGTGATTGGGGTCAGGCAGGCCGTTGGGGTTAATAAAGTGAGAATTCACCGCCCCTACCTCGGCAGCCTTTTCATTCATGAGATCAGCAAACTTTTCCACCGAACCTGCTACGTGAACGGCAATCGCAACAGCCGCATCATTGCCTGAATTCAGCATCAAGGCGTAGAGAAGGTCTTCCAGCGACATCTTTTCCCCTTCCAGGAGGCCAAGAGCCGACCCCTCAACGTTGCAGGCTTCGGCCGTTATCGTTACCATGTCATTGAGCTTGCTGTTTTCAAGAGCAATAACAGCAGTGAGGATCTTGGTGGTGCTGGCCGGGTACATCTGCTGATACGGATTTTTCTCATATAGGAATTGCCCGTTCCTGCCGTCAATTAGCGCTGCCGCTTCACCGGAAATCTCAGGAACAGCAACGGCAGGCCGGGGACTGTGGAATAACAGCATAATAATAACGGCCAGTATGGTGCACAGGCCTGTCTTAGTCTGCATTGCATCACCTGGAGGTAAATTTTAACACATATACAAAAAGAATCGGAAACTTGAAAAACCAAAATATATTATACCATATTGGTTATTGTGTTCACAGTATATAAAAAAAGATCAATCTGCCTTGCGCGGCCGGAACCACATGGACAGGACCAGTACAGCGCCCGTTATAAAAATTATTAAACCAAACAACAATGAGGATGAGGCGTTCAGAGCGCCGGATTTACTAAAGGCCTCCAGCAGGTGTGCCGTCACTCCCCCGATGAGAAATGCCAGAGCGTAAATGACACACCAGAGAAGGATCCCCTCGCGCCATCCACGTTCTTTTAATATGACCATGGTTGAGGCAATGCAAGGGACAGTCAGGGTCAAGGTAAGCATTACCACGAAATCCTGGATGGGAAGCATATGCAGGTTCATAATGGTGGCCGCTCCAAATTCCTTGCGGATAGCGCCCATGATGAAGACATCGGCAATTTCCGGCGGCAGGTGCAGCCAGTTTACAGTAAGCGGCGTGAGCAGCGCGCGCAAACCCTGCAGGAGTCCCGTAACCTCCAGAATACTTAAGAATAGAGCTCCCCCTGCAAAAAGCGGCAAGGCTTCTTTTATAAAATTATAAGATCTTGTCCAGGCCTTTTTTATAAAATTTTTCGGCTGCGGCAAACGCAACGGCGGCAGTTCAATCAGAAGCGGGGCGGGAACACCCGGCAGATAGCGCGCCAAAAACGTCCCGGTGGTAGTCAGGATGCTAAAGAGAATTAGAATATACAGGAGCAGGTAAGTTGGACCCAGCCGGGCAAACACAGCCATAATAATTGCCATCTGGGCAGAGCAGGGAACACCAAAGGCCAGTAAAAAAATGGCAATGCGTCGCTCCCGGTCCGAGTTTAGCAACCTGGTGCTGATGCAGGCCATAGTAACGCAGCCAAAGCCCAGGATCAGTGGAATGACAGCCTGCCCGTTTAACCCCAGAGCGCTCAGACTCCGGTCAACCAGGGTGGCGATCCTCGGGAGGTAGCCTGAATCCTCAAGAATGGCCATGACGAGGAAAATCCCCAGTACCAGCGGCAAAAGGAGGCCGATCAGGTAGGTCACGGTGAGGGTCAGCACACCGTACTGGCCCGCTAAAATAGTTGTCAGCACCGACCCGGGACCCAGCAAGCCGCCCAGCAGCGATTGAATCGCCGGTTCATAGTAGCCACTCATCATTGGTTCGGTAAAGCCCACTAGATACTGGGCTATAAAGACACCAACCAATTCGTAGATACCCCAGAGGGTCAGTAACAGAAGCGGAAAGCCGGTAACAGGAAGCAGCATCCAGCGCCCCAGCTTGTCGGCAAATCCCTGATTTTCACCGGCTTCCTTAACTACCAGAGAGGCAATCTGGTTGGCCCTTTCCCGGCGGCTCCGGTAAATCGACTCCAGCTCAGCGCCGGGAGCAGCCCCGCAGCGCTGGCTGACTGCGGGATCCCCTTCCAGGATCAGCAATGCCTCGCCCCTGCTGCAAGGGGTACTGACCTGGCTTATTTTTTCCAGTAGAGCACTGTCCACCAGCCCGGGCCGCGCCTGGTAGATTTTTTCCTTGAGTTCATCAATACCCGTATGGTGGACAGCCACTGTACGGACAACGGGGATGCCCAGGAGTTCTTCCAGGAGAGCATGGTTAATCCTCATCCCCCCCCGCTCTGCTTCATCCGCCATATTAAGGGCCACTATGATCGGGACGCCCATATCAATTATCTGCAAAGTAAGGAACAAATCCCGCTCCAGGTGGACCGTATCGACGATATTTACCACTATATCCGCCGCGAGTATAATGTCACGGGTGATTTCTTCTTCTTCACTGTAGCTCGAAACACCATAAACCCCGGGCGTATCAATCACGACATCACCGTTATAACGGCCACAGGCTATGTCGAGAGTGGTCCCGGGGTAATTTGCGACATCCGCATATAATCCTGTGAGAGCATTGAAGAAAACAGATTTACCTACGTTGGGATTTCCGGCCAGGACTATTTTCTTCCCGCCTGCCGGAATCCTGGACTCAATTCCATCGTTCACCGGGTCACACCCTTAATAAAAATTTTCAGTAATAAGCTCCGAGTCCAAGGAATTCGGTATGAACAAATGAACCGGTTTTTCAGGTCATAGCTCAGAAGAGTCGTAAGGCGCAGGGCGTAGGGCGTAAATATTTGAGCAGTTCTTAATCTTTAAGGCTTCTCATAACTCTGACCGGCAGGTAAAAGATAATGCGATGTTCTTTTTACGCCTTACGGCTTACGCCCTACGACCTTTCGTGTGCTTTTCAAGATAATATCATACACATTTTCCATCCTCCTGTGATTACCAATGCAATACAGATAGCTTTTAGCATGGCTCAACCGAGATGGTTTTGGCCAGATTGCGGCCGATGGCTATTTCCTGCTTGTTGCGGGTCACCACTACCGGCCCTGCGGGAACAACCTCCCGGCAGGTTACAACCGCTCCTTCCGACAAACCGAAGCGTATAGCCTGAACCCGGACACGGTCGTTGGGAATTTCCGTAATTTTAACAACCTGTCCTCTACTGGCCTTGTCTAATTGCACGGTTGTCACCTCCCCAAATAATGACAACGATGAAGAACAATGGAGATAATAATCATTATCATTATACAGTGATAAAGAGAACCATTCTCACTTAAATTATAAGGGAGCTGCTAAGGATTAGCAATAATTATTTTTGACGCAAAGGGACAAAATATACTGAATCCCTGCTTTTCTACAGCTGGGTCACGATTACAAAAAAATAAGAGGAAGGGGAGGCATTTTACATGTCCAGCATCGATACCAAAGGTATGCAGGTAGCGGAATTGACCGACGAACAATTTACCCAACTGCGTAAGTTGGAACAGAATTTGAATAACGCGAGCGGCAACCAACAGGAAATTTACTTGCTGGCTGTAACCAGACGCTAAGAAGAACTAGACATAAATCAGCATTAGTTAAGTCTAGTTCCACCCCCGGGGTCTGCCGGTTTTACGCCTCCGGCGCCCCCGGCCAATAATTTAATCTTTCATAAGAAGTTTTGTTGACAGCGAACATCAAAAACCGCTGAGTAAAAGAGCATAGGGGAAGGAAAACAAATACCAGGACAGCCAATATACAAGTACACCATTCTTTCACGCTATCCCCCGGTTTATGTCATATTTCAGCTCATCCCGCTTTCATACTATCAGTTTTTTTATGACACCATTACTTCATCATTATAGGGTTATTATAACTTGACTGGTATGAAGAGGCATGGCAAGGAAACCATCCCTATACCTAATTTTTTTTACAACCTTTCAATACTCTTTGGTTCTAATTGTTACCACACCTTCCATGGTGTATAATGACTCTAATAAACGGCTTAAGACAGACCTCCAGTTCTTACGGGGAGGAGTTGCTCAATTTTTGCATGAACTGAAAATAATCCTTTCCTCTAAAAGAGATCTTGGCCTTTTGATGGTCCTTTTTTTAATGGAATTCACCAGAGGCGCCTTCTTCCTTACTTTTCTTCCTCTCTATGCGGTGAATTACCTGAGCATATCGGTGGCGGCAGCCGGGCTGGCCGTATCAGCCCACTACTTGTTCGAAACGCTGTTTAAAAGCACAGCCGGCTGGGAGTTGGACCGGCGCGGCCTGTGGGTCATCCACCTGGGGCTCCTGTTGGGCCTGCTCGCCCTGTTTATCATTAAATTACAGCCAACGACTTCCGTACTGATTGCCGGCTCGGCTTTTTTCGGGCTGGCCGTATCACCTGTCTGGCTGGCTGTTATCAGCAATGTGGCCCCGGTTCAGTCAAGCGACCGGGCCGCTCGCGTGGGCGTGGTCTTTGCCGTGTGGCTGGCCGGAGGCGGCGGTGGTCCGGTGGCGATCAATTTCTTTATTGTAAATGACTACGGGCTGGCTTTCTGGCTCTTGATCGGCCTTTGGATTTTAGCCATGCTGGTTGCCGCAGTAACACTAAGGGGACCCGGAGGGATCACTGTTGGCGGCGCCGGTTTTTCCTTTAACAAAGAAATTGTAAAATTGGCGCAGAACCAGGCCGTCAAAAAAATACTTCTGCCAGGGATGTTCCTGCAGACCTTGTCGGGGGGGCTGTTGCTGCCGCTATTGCCCATCTACGCTCAGACTGAACTCGGTCTTAACCCCAACCAGTACGCCTTTCTTCTCCTGTCCGCCGGATCAGCGGCGGCAATCTCCTTTCTGCCGATGGGCCGTCTGGCCGACCGGGTCAGGCTTAAAACCCTGCTGGGCACAGGATTCGCTATGACAGCCTTGTCACTTGCCCTGTTTTCGGCGGCCAGGGGAATGGTCAGCGTCTTTCTTCTTGCTGCCCTGCTGGGGTTTTCATACGCTATCGTCCTGCCTGCCTGGAACAACCTGCTGGCCAAAGTTATCTCGCCTGACCGGCAGGCTACCGGCTGGGGCGTGTTTGCAACTATTGAGGGCGCGGGCATTGCCATCGGGCCTGCCCTGGGCGGTTTGGTAGCGCGGTCCTTCGGGATTTCGGCCGTCATAATGCTTACCGTAATGCTCCTGGCGTCAATGGCCTGCTTCTATTTTGCCTACCCGGTTGAAAAGCTGTTTGCAAGGACCAGCTAAAAGGAGTTGTATGCCTTGGATACGCCTTTCATAGATACGCCTTTCATACAAATCTTGTTACTGCTGTTTTTGTCTTACGCCGTTGCGCCGACTGTTCTAATCCGCTTCGGCAGGATCGGCGCTATTTCCCGCGCCCCCAGAGGAGGCGGCAGGGTTGCTCTCACCTTCGATGACGGCCCGGACCCTTTCTATACACCGCAGATCCTGGGAATTCTCAGGGACCACCAGGTAAAAGCCTGTTTCTTTGTGGTCGGTTCAAAAGCCAGGGCCAACCCTGAACTGGTAAGGCAAATCGTAGAAGCCGGTCATGAGATTGGCAACCATGGTTTCTGGCATAAGCCGGTCTGGTTATTGGGACCGGTATCAACTGCTAGAGACATTATTGAGACCAACCGTACTATAGAGGAGTTCACCGGGCAAAAAGTGCGGTATTGCCGCCCGGCCTGGGGGCTCTTCAACCTTTTTTCCATCGCCTATTACCAGCTTAAGGGATTGAAAGTGGTGCTCTGGACCTTTATGAGCTGGGACTGGACAAAAGGAACCTCGCCTGAAAGCATCACCAGGAAAGTATTGAACCGGGTTCGTGACGGGGCCATTCTCATCCTGCACGACAGCGATAAGACCGCCGGAGCGGCCAGAGGCGGCCCGGCTCATGTGATTGAGGCCCTTCCCGCAATTTTGCGGGGACTGCAGCAAAAAGGCTTGCGGCTTGTCCCCTTGGAGGAATTCACCATGAAAAAGCACCGTCTGACTGTTAAAAGCTGCTTCCGGCGGGTTTGGGGCGTATACGATTGGACTATTCGAAAGTTAAGCGGAATCCGGGACCTGCGAGAAGGCAAAAGCTCTTTTTTCAGGATCGCCCTCAGGCGATACAGAGGTAAGGACTGGCCCATGCCGGACGGCAGCGTGTTGAAAGCCGGAGAAACTTACATGGAACTCCATATCAACAATGAGCGCCTGCTTGATACCATCGGGGACAATGTTAAAGTCGAGCGTACAGCCCTGATCGCGTTGCGGGAAGTCCGCAGCGAGCTTCCTGTCATAGCCAGGTTACTGGAATTAGACAACCGTTATCGCCATATAAAGGCGCTCTTGGCCATCACCCTGCTCCACCGCGGTACCGAACACCTCGGGTTCACCGCTTATGATATGCCTAAAGGACCTTTACGTACTCTGATCAGCTGGTATGAACGCTGGATGCTCGGACTATACCACCCCGGCGGTTTTAAAAAGCTGGGGGCTTACCGGGATAAGCTTGTACCCAAATATATTGTTATGACCAGGCAGGATTTGATGCAGCGCTACCTCCCTGCCGGGTTGGGCGTAGGTGAATTGGACGTGGGTCGTGGGACGTGAGACGTGGGACGTGGGACGTGGGAATATCCTGCATTCCTATGGGGCCAAAGATTTGTGCGCATGAACCAAATATTATTTTTCAACAAACTTCCAATTAGAAAGGCAACCTTATGGTAACACCTGACTTCTATAATGTGGTGCAATTTCAATCGGCATAAAACTGCGGAGCAGTTTAAGGGATTACCACTAAGTCCTTAGTATACTGCATTCTTTCGGGTCATGTGCGAATGAATTCGCACCTACATTTTTTGAGCGATCTGTGTGTGTTTTCAGAGTAAAATGTTATTTTATCAACTTCTCAGTTAACAAACGAGGTGGAGAGTTTGGGCCATCAGGACCTTGGCGTGGAACTTAAGAGGATATTTCCCCCGGAACGGGTTCTCACCTCTGAACTTGAACGCAGGATGTACAGCTACGACAGCTCGTTCATGGCCAGGTTCCACAGTTTCGTGCCGGACGCGGTGGTACTGCCCCGATCCACTCAAGAAGTGTCCGCCCTAATGAAATTGGCCTCACAGCGGCGCATACCGGTAATTCCGCGCGGCGCCGGCAGCGGTGAGACCTGCGGCTGCCTGGCGGTGCGCGGCGGAATTGTGGTCGACCTCTCCGCCTGGGACGCCATCGAGGAGGTTGACGTCGCCAACATGCAGGTTTTTGCCAGGCCCGGGGTGGTCCACTATAAGCTGAACGAGCACCTGGCAGGCTTCGGACTGTTCTTCCCCCCCGACCCCGGCAGCACCCGCATGTGCACTGTCGGCGGGATGGTCGCCAATAACTCCAGCGGCCTGCGGGCGGTTAAGTACGGGACTACGGAACAGTACGTGCTCGGCCTGGAGGTGGTCCTGCCGGACGGACAGGTGATCCAGACCGGGGGCTCCAACAACTGCCGGGCTTTGAAAAACGTCTCGGGACTCAACCTGACCAAACTGTTCGTGGGGTCGGAAGGTGTCCTGGGTATTATCACCAGGATCCGCCTGCGGGTATGGCCGCGCCCCAAGGCGCGAGGCATGGCCATGGCAGTATTCAGCGAACTGGAACAGGCCCCGGCGGCCGTTCTCGACGTGTATCAGTCCGGCATTCTCCCCTCCGGTATTGAAATCCTCGATACTTCGGCCATTCAAGCCATTAATATGTACAAACCCGAAATAAATCTCCCCAGCGCCGAGGCCATCCTTATTTTCGAAGTGGACGGCAACCCGGCGGGGGTAGCCTGGGAAGGGCAGCAGATTGCTGAAATAGTTGGCAGGCGCGCTGTTTCTGTGGAATGGGCCACCGACCCGGCCAGGATGGCCGACCTCTGGCGGGGCCGCAGCGTTGTGGCCGTCGCCGCAGCCAGACTGCGTCCGGACGGCAGCAGGATCTTCGCCGGCGAGGACATCAGCGTCCCCTTAAGCCGGGTAACCGAAGCTTTGCGCCGGATCAAGGAATTGAGCCGGAAACACGACGTGGCAGTGGTAAACTACGGCCATATCGGCGACGGCAACATCCATACGGCCCCCGTAATCAACCTGGACAGCAGCGCTGAGGTGCAGCGGGCCAATGCCCTGGTGGATGATATACACCGTTTGGCCATTGCCATGGGAGGCTCCACTACCGGTGAGCACGGGGTTGGCGCCGTAAGAAACCAGTATACCATGGACGAGCATGGTGAAGCGGCGCTTGTCATGAAACAACTGAAGGAAACATTGGACCCCCTTAACATTATGAACCCAGGCAAACTTTTGCCCCCGGAAGGGGGCAAGGACCGTGCCTGAGGACCTGGAAGGGTTAAAAGAACAATACCTGCGCTGCGTGCGCTGCGGGCAGTGCCGCTCGGTCTGCCCTGTTTTCGAGGTGGTAAAGAACGAGACTGCCACCCCGCGCGGCAAGGTTTTTCTGGCACACCTTTTGGCAACCGGTGAAATAGAAGCGAACTCACAAGTACAAGCCCAACTCTCCCGGTGCCTCCTCTGCCGTTCCTGTTCAAAGGAATGTCCTTCCGCCATTCCAGTCCACCAAATCGTTACCGCTGCCCGTGCCGAGCTCGCCGTAAAAGTGCCTTCCCCGGTGAAAAGGCTGGTATTCAGGAAAATCTGGACCAGGCCGCGCCGCCTGGCTCTTGCAGCGGGGGTAACCCGCAATATCCAGGCCCTGGGCCTGGACAAACTGGGCCTTTACTTACGCCTGCTCCCGCCTGGTTTTGCCCTGCCGGGACGCCTGCCCCGCCGGCCCGCGCACACCATCATCCCCGCTATAACACCGGCCACCGGAGAAACCAGGCTGCGGGTGGGCTATTTTCTAGGCTGCTCCACCAACTTCCTGTTCCCCGCCGCAGCGGCAAGTACAGTGGCAGTCCTCTCCAGCCTCGGCTGTGAAGTGGTCATTCCTCCGGAATTAAAATGCTGCGGCCTGCCCCAACTGGCAAGCGGCGAAGCAGCTGCCGCCTCCGCCCTCGCTTCAGCCAATAGCGAAGTTTTTCGGCGTCTTAATGTGCAGGCCGTGGTCAGCGACTGCGCTTCCTGCACCGCAACCCTCAAAGAGAGTCCGGAATTCGACGGGCTCAAGGTGACGGAACTGTCGGAGCTGCTGCTTGAATTAATTCAAAAGTACAGCCCGGGGCTAAAACAAATTCAAAAACCGGTAACCTATCACGACCCCTGCCACCTGGCCAAAGCGCAGGGGATTACGGCCGCGCCGCGAGAACTGCTGCGCCTTACCTGCATGGATTTCAGGGAAATGGACGGCGCCGCGGACTGCTGCGGCAGCGGGGGCGCCTTTGCCCTGTACCACTACCGGACCAGTATGTCCATCCTGAATAAGAAAATTGCCAACATAAAAAAAAGCGGCGCGGAAATCGTCGCAACCTCCTGTCCCACCTGCATTATGCAACTGCGCCACGGACTGGCCGCCCACGGCTGTAAAACCGATGTGGTCCATACGGTCGAGCTGCTGGGAAAGACATTGGGACGTGAGACGTGAGACGTGGGTATATTTTTCAGTCGCCGGTCGTCAGATGTCCGACGTCGGAATATGTTGTTGTATACTGCATTCCTATTAGCTTCATGGCAGGGGGACGGTTCGTGACAGTGGGAATACAAGCCCACCATCAAATATATTCTTTTTTATGAATTTGCATTCGTACGGACTGTTTTGTTGACCAGCAGTCCGTTGCATATTTGCAAACATATTGTAACTGAACTGCACGTCGTAACATATTATAGCAAATATAGGAACAGGGCACATTTACATAATTATAAACTTTTTAACAAGGGGGCCTCGTTAATGGATTCTTCATTCGTTCAGCGCAGGCAAACATTTTTTGCCAATTTCTTAGCTTTTTTTTCTTTTATCCTATCAGTAATTAAGTTTTTCTTCCGTTTACTCAACCGGTTGGTTGGTTAAAAATTCAAGCCGGAACAACCCGGCTTTTTTGTTGGAATAATATTTTGGAAAGGGCCGTCAGAAGATTTTCTTCCAGGGTTCCCCTTGTTCCCGGTCAAGCCGCCGCGATTCCCACTCCACATCATCCCTGATCAACGGTTCCTGCAAAAGTTCCTCCCAGGCCAACCGGGCCCGGACCAGAAAACGTCGTTCAAGAAGACCCAGGTCGCCTGCCTTAACCAGCGGGCAAAGCAGGGAGGCCGCCTGGTCAAGCCTCATCTCAAGATTTCCGTCAGGAGTCAGGTAAGGTACGACGGGAAAAGTCCGGCAGGCAAAAGGCCTTTTATCTCTGGGACATGCGCCGTTACAACTGACAAAGCTAACGCTGCCGGTCCAACTCGGGCAAAACTCGTATTCCTCCGTAGAGTGCTCCTGCCAGCATAACCATTCCTCGTTTTTGTTGAACATTACCTCCTCACCCGGCAGCAAGTACATCCCCACCCCCTGCTCCCACTCCGAACAGCAGGCCGCGCCACAGATTTTGCCGCAATCCGCCGCGAGGGGCGTTACATCCTCCAAAAGCCTGTAAATTCTTTTCCAGTTAATCATCCATGTACTCCCAAAGCTATTACACATATTTTAATTGATATTCCTGGGTTTCTCTGCGATGGTTATGCTCACGCTACGAAGCTCCTTTTTGCGAACCACGAGGGCATTGACACTGGCGTTGACCTGACAGGCTTTAATCGCAGCGACCAGATCGTCTGCGTTGCCGATCTTGTTCGCGTTGAATTCCATAATCACGTCACCCTGTCTCAAACCTGCTTTATCAGCCGGGCTGCCGCTGATAACTCCTACCACCAGCGCTCCTTCAGCCTTATCCAGCCCCAGGGAACGGATGGCGTCCTCGTCCACGGAACGGACCTGCACACCTATCCAGGGCCGTACGGCAATAACGTTATTTTTGAGGTCCTCCAGCACCCGCGCAACGGTACTGGTAGGAATAGCAAAACCGATCCCCTGGGCCTCGGCGTTGATGGCCGTATTAATCCCCACCACTTCACCCCGCAGGTTTAAGAGAGGCCCTCCACTGTTGCCGGGATTGATGGAGGCGTCGGTCTGGAGCAGGTTTTCGTACTGGCGGTCGTTCACCGCAATCGGTCGTCCCTTGGCGCTGATTACACCGGTCGTGACCGTGTGATCCAAGCCGTAAGGATTGCCAATGGCAATGACCCAGTTGCCGACCCTGATCTGGTCTGAGTTGCCCATGGGCAGGAAAGGCAAGTCTTTACCCGCATCCAGTTTTAGAAGGGCGAGGTCCAAATCGTAGTCCGCGCCCACCACCCTGGCCGGCAGATCCTGATCAAAACCGGTCACAGTGACGGTAATCTCATCAGCTCCGTCAACAACATGCTCATTGGTTAAAACATAGCCGTCAGCCGATATAATAAACCCCGAGCCAAGGCCCTCTTGCTCCCGTTGCCTTTGGGGAAGCCCGAAAAATTGGCGAAAAAACGGGTCATCCACAAAGGGATTGCCGGAAGCTCCGGTATTTATCCGGGTCGATATCTTCACCACAGCAGGGCTGGTTTGAGACACTACATCAGCGATGGCGTCAGGCCCCACCCCCGGCAACTGTTCAGCAGTAGCAAGACCGCCTCCCTCATCCCCCTGTTTTGCGGGATATAAATCCTTGACAAGCTGGCAACCTCCGGCGAACATCACTCCAGCGATTAAAGCTGCCACCGCAACAATAACAAGAGTACGTCTCCAGTTTGTATACAAACTCTTTCCCCCCTGCGTAGTATTCCTTAATTATCATAGCACAAGTTTTTTTTTGAACAATAAAGAAATTCTCAAAATAAGACCACCCCAGGCAATATTGTTTTGTACCAATGTCACAAAAAAGCGCTGAGCCGGGTTATATACTACAGGTAAAAAAAGGTGGGATTATTCGATGACTTTTTGGTCAAAAAAGGTAGTCCTGTGGTTGTTGCTTATCGCTGCAGGATTAACTGCCGGACTGCTTGCCGTCGACCGTTTTGTCCAGAAAAGGGGAGCGGCATATATCGTCGCTCAGGGCAGTTGCCCCAACCTGCAGGCGGCTGTCGTTTTGGGCGCTTACGCTTCGCCGGACGGCTGGCTCTGCCCTATGCTCGCGGACAGGGTAACAACCGCGGTGGAGCTATATAAGGACAAGCGTGTGCAAAAAATCATCATGTCCGGCGACCACGGCCGTACAGACTACGACGAGGTTAACCAGATGCGCAGGTACGCGGAAAAATTGGGCGTACCGCCTGAGGATATCTTCATGGACCACGCCGGCTTCTCCACCTTTGACAGCTTGTACCGGGCCAGGCAGGTATTTTTGGTGGATTCCGCGGTGGTGGTAACCCAGTCCTACCACCTGCCGAGGGCAGTATACGCCGCCAGGGCTCTAGGTATTGAGGCGGCCGGCGTGTCCGCCGACAGGCAATTGTACGCCGGCGCCTGGTTCTACAGCCTGCGAGAAATACCTGCCCGCCTTAAAATTTTTGCCCAAATCCACCTGCTCCATGCCAAACCACGCTTTCTGGGAGAAGTAATTCCCGTCAGCGGGGACGGACGGCAAACAATGGATGGGCTTTAAGCAATCCGGCCTGACCGCTTTTAGCATTTTGGATGTAGTCTTTTTGGGGGGAAGAAAAATAATACGCAACAACGGCTGCACTAAAGTTGAACATGTTTTTGGATCCAGTCCGGTCCTAACTTGCAGGATTTTGGAAGAGTATAAGGAAGTAATATTTAATCAAAGAAAGGGGTGCAGGTATGTATAAAAAAATACTTATCCCCGTGGACGGATCCGAAAAAGCGTCTTTGGCTGCCCGTCAGGCAGCCGAACTGGCTTCCATACTTGGCTCCGAGGTTACGCTTTTTCACGTGGTGCCGATCCTGCCGGTGGATCGTTTTCGCAGTATAGTGATTGAGGAGTCAAGGCTCCAGGGTAAAGAACTGCTGGAGCAAGCAAGAAAGGAATTAGACCAATTCAATATCACAATTGACACTGACATGGTTCCCGGCCATCCGGCAGATGCAATTTGCCTGAAAGCAAGAGTTGACAAATATGACCTGATTATCATGGGCAGCAGAGGTCTCAGCGGCGTTAAAGGTTATCTGATGGGGAGCGTTAGCAGCGCCGTTACCCGTTATGCCCCTTGCTCGGTTCTTATAGTACGTTGATAAAAAAACGCAGCCGCAATAAAATGTCTGCGGGGCGCGCCCCGTCTCAAGCTCCCCTCCATATTATGATATATAGTGTTCCTATGTTAATAGATATATAATAGAATGACCAACGGAATCAGTCCCCGCGAGAAAGGAGGTCTTAAACGGTGATCAGTGTTGAGCTGGCTAAAGAACTGGCAAAGTATTTACCCTGGGAGCCAAAGGTTGGCGACCTTACCATAGTCTACGGTGATGGTGGAGAAGAGATCATTGAACCGATTATACCCAAGCATGAAAAGGAGAACAAAATCGTCCTGTCCCTGCGCAACGTTGGCCACCTGATCTGGCTTCCCAGGCTTACCATGCTGCTCTACGAGCTAAAAAAACGAGCCGGTAAAGGCTTTTCTCTCTCTTACGACAAGGATACCGACAAGTGGCGCTATCAAGACGATTGTTTCGAAAGCTGCCACGACAACCCGGAAGATGCGGCAGCCACAGCCCTGCTCAGGCTGCTGCAGAAAGAAGAACACAAAAAAGCATGAATTCTCACCCACATTTGAGCAACATTTTAGCGGCCGAAATGTTTTCGGCGCAGTTACTTGAAAAACTTTTCGGCTTGACGCTGTAAAGAGCCCCGAGGGGCTCTTTTTATTTCACCTGACCCGCCGTTTTTTTGCGCCGGGTATTAGCCCCCGCCTTGCGCAGACCTTCGTTGTATGCGTGGATTTTTTGGTCGACCAGGCGGAACACGGTGCCGTCCGGGTAGTTGCCGTATTCCCCCGGCTGACCCGCCGGCACGCCGCTTAGAAGCTCAATCCCCTCTTCGATGTTTCTGACTGCGTAAATATGAAACAGGTCATTTTTTACAGCCTCTACCACATCCTCTTTGAGCATCAGGTTGCTCAGGTTTTGCACCGGGATAACCACGCCCTGGTCGCCGGACAGGCCCTTGGCCCGGCACAGGTCAAAAAAGCCTTCAATCTTTTCAGTAGCGCCGCCGATCGGTTGAATTTCACCGAATTGGTTGACCGAACCGGTTACAGCCAGACCCTGCTTCAAAGGAAGGCCCGCCAGACTGGACAAAATAGCATATAGTTCCGCGCTGGAAGCGCTGTCCCCCTCCACCCCGTCGTACAACTGCTCAAAGGTAATTTGGGCCGTAACCCCCAGCGGCTTGCCCTGGGCAAACTTGCCGCCCAGGTAACCTCCAAGGGTTAGCACTCCCTTGTTGTGGATGTTACCGCTCAAGTTCGTTTCCCGCTCAATATTTATCACACCGCCGCGCCCCATATAGGTCCTGGCCGTAATGCGGATTGGCCGCCCAAAAGTGTAATCACCAGAGCTGCTTATAGAAAGGCCGTTGACCTGACCCACTACAGCGCCGTCGGTATTAATCATTATAGTTTCCTGCAGTACCATCTCCTGCAGCTTTTCTTCGATCCTGTTGGAGCGATAAATCTTTTCCTTGATAGCCTTGTTGACGTGTGAGCTTTCCACATACCTGGAATTTTCCACCTTTGCCCAGGCCGCGGCCTCACTGACTATTTCAACCACCTCATTAAAGCGAGTGGAGAGCTTGTCCTGGGCTCCAGCCAGACGCGAGCAGTGTTCAATCAGCCTGGCCAACCCCTCCCTGCTGAAGTGTTTCAGGTTTTCCCGCCGGCAGACCGAACTAATAAAAGAAGCATAATGGCGAAGATTTTCCGGACTACGGAGCATTTCCGTATCGAAGTCAACCTTTACCTTGAACAGCTTTTGAAAATCTTCGTCCAAGCTGTAAAGCAGGTGATACAATACCGGATTGCCGATCATGATTACTTTAACGTTCAGGGGAATAGGCTCCGGCCTGAGGGTAGCCGTAGGTACCAGACGGTACTGCTCTCCAATGTTTTCGACCATGGCTTGGCGGTATTTCAGCGCTTTTTTTAGTGTATCCCAAATGAAGGGGTCAGCCAAAACGTCTTTTGCCTGCAAGATCAGGTACCCGCCATTGGCACGGTGAATGGCGCCCGGCTTGACCATCATAAAGTCCGTATTCATGGACAGTACCTGGCTCCGGTATTCAATTTTCCCGAAAAGGTTGTAATAGCTGGAACTGGGCTCAATAACGACCGGAGCTCCTCCGTTCAGCCCGTTATTCACGAACAGGTTTACTTTGTAACGGTTAAAAGGGTCCACTTCCTCCTGGGAGAGCTGTAATAGCTGCTGGGCAGGATGAGATTCGGAGCTTTTGAACAAATCCAGTTTACCAGTTAAGTCTTTCAGGACTATTTCAAGGTAATTGAGAACAGCAGGGAATTCTTTGTACTTTTCCTGTAGTTTGCCGAGCAGTGGCCCGGCTGCAAATAGAGCGATCTGCTTCTCCAGTTCGTCAATTTGTTCCTTTGCCTGTTTTTCCAGCATCCGACCGGTATGGAAGGCGCCTTCCAGCTTTTTCCTCAGTTTACGGCCTTTCTCTTCCATGTCCCACCTCTGCTGGGGAGGCAGTTTCTCATAATCCTCCTGGGACAGCGGCTCTCCGTCCTTGAGGGGTATAAACACCACCCCTTTGGATGTTTGCTTGACGTTAAAGCCGGCTTCTCCGGCCTCCTCTTCAAGCTGTTGAAAATAGCCGGCCATTTTCTGGCTCACCGATTGTACGATGGCGTCCTTTTGTTGTTCATAGTCCCCGCCTTCAAAGGCCTTTGGTAAGGCTACGCGCAGGTCGGACACAAACTCTTCCATGCTCTTTTGGAAACCACGGCCCTCGCCTGCCGGCAGGGCAACAGCCAGGGGACGGTCCGGCTCGGCGAAGTTGTAAATATAACACCAGTCACTGGGCTGGGACCGTTTTGACGCCGTCTGAGCAACAACCGCTTGAACGTAAGTGCTCTTGCCGGTGCCGGGCTGGCCCACCACAAAAATATTGTAACAGGGGGCATCCATGGCCAAGCCGAACTGCATCGCGCGCACAGCCCGCTCCTGTCCGATAAAACCGTCAAGAGGCGGCACATCCTCAGTAGTCATGCAGAAATCAAGTTCCTCCGGCTTACAGGCCCTTCTCAGCCTTTCAACTGGAACCCTGTGCAATTCCAAATTATTCATAACGGAGCCCCCTCAGTATCAGACTTTTTTCTAAGGCTAATGATATAAATACTACGTTATTTGAAGACCACCTTCTTTACCGCCTTTTTAACTTTTTTTATTGGCTTAGATACCCTGGTTCTCAAAAATAATAAGCCCGCCATGAGGCGAACCCGCTTCAAAAGGATGACACTACCACGAAACGGTGCCAAAGGTAGATTTGCTGTCATTGACATAGGCAGCGGCAAATGCTAAAATATCTATGCGCTATGTAAGAGCCATATGCCCGAGTGGCGGAACTGGCAGACGCACAGGACTTAAAATCCTGCGGGGATTAAACCCCGTACCGGTTCGATTCCGGTCTCGGGCACCAAATATCAAGGCTTCCAGGGTTTTGGAAGCCTTTTCCTTTTGCCTATTTTTTTATTTTCGGTAACATTTCAGTAACATTTGTTTTTTGGGAGTCACTTTTTAAAAAGAATATCATCTAATCTATCAGCGGCTTCCTTCTGTAAATTAGGTGCAATGTGGGAATACAGGTCCATAGTTATACTTATGTTGCTATGCCCTAGCCGTTCAGATACTACCTTTGGGTGTTCTCCTTGCTGCAGGAGGAAACTCGCGTGAGCATGCCGTAGTTGGTGAAAGGTTACTTTATAGCCTGCATTTTCGGTAGTCTCCTGAAACCTCTTTGTCACTGTGGCCGGAATAATAGGTCGCCCATCCTGCAAACAACAAACAATATCTTTGTCCTCGTGGCCCTCACCAAAAGCAAGCTTTTTCTTTTTCTGCTCTGTTTTATAGGCCTTTAGCGTTTTAACTACGTTTGGTGATATTGCAACCGACCGCTGGCTTGTTTTGTTCTTGGGCTCCTTAAAGAACACTCCTTCTTCTTTTGTAACGTAAAGGCCTCGCCTAATATGAATAATTCCTTTTTTAAGGTCAACGTCATTCCAGGTCAACCCCAGTATTTCAGCGCGCCGTGCTCCGGTTGTTACCGCCAGGAACACCGGCATATACATATAAATTCCTTTAAATAGGTCTATAATTTTGTTGGCATCAGCTACCGGCAGGAATTTAATTTCATGCTTAACCTTCCGCGGGGGCTTTACCGCATCGGCAGGGTTACGGGGTATCATTTCCAATTCGAGGGCATGTTGTAGGGCTTCCCTTAACACTCTGTGGTGCTGGCTTACTGTCGTAGGGCTCAAACCAACGCCCAGGGCTTTCGTTTTGCCATCTTTCCGGCCACTCTCCAGGGCCTTATCGTAATAGTCCCTTATGTGCTTCGGCTTTAAGTCCTTTAATGGGATCATACCCAACTCCGGAATAAGGTGTTTTTCGATAATCATTTTATGACCTTCATAGGTGGTGAGAGCAAGATTTTGCTTCCCGTAGGATTTTAACAGTTAGCCATTCCCGCAGCGTCATTTTAGCTGGTTCGCTATAGGTTCCCTTATTAACATCGTTGATAGTTTCTGTTAACCAGTTGTCAGCTTCTTTTTTGCTCTTGAAGGTTTTCTTCTTAAGCTTTTCCTTGCCGGTCACAGGATCCGGCACTCTCAGCATAGCACTATAGGTGTCACCGCGTTTACCTTCATTTTTAATAACTGTTCCTCGCATAATAAACCCTCCTCGCATAAAAATATGCGTACACACATGCCCCCGCTAAGGTAGCAGTAAAACCTTCACAACCTTTCAACCTTCACAAACCGTGCCGTTGCTGGATTTTTTACTGAAGGTTGCTTTCAATGAACCTTCACAGTGAAGGCTTACAACCGTCATTTTAATATTATTGGAGCGGGACATTGCCCGCCACGTTAAGGAAACATTTCCTTAACGTGAATAGCGTCTGCCCCTGCTTTTATTCACATCCAATAACCTGGCTAGAAAACTATTTCTCGGCCTTTTCTTTTTTCTTGGCCTCAATCCACTGGAGAAAGTCCTGTTTGTCGACTCGCTTTGAGAACCCTATTTCAAAATTAGGTATACCACCGAAATCTGGTTTTAGTTGGAACAGTTCATACACTCTGCGACGCGAAATACCGAGATAGTCAGAAATATGTTGGGCTGTCAAGATATCGGGTAATGATTCAGCAGTATAGTTTTGTTTGGGCATTTTAATCTAACCCCCCCCTCACTTTGATGGTAGCCTAAAGTTTGGAATTTTTACTCGACCCCTATAGCCTGACTTAATAGATTTTTGCTCTCATCAACATAATTACTTACAATGTCAATAAATTTAAAAATGTAATCATATTCCCAATACCATTTTTGAGCTTGGGCCTTGCGCATAGCATTACTTGGGGTCCTGGCACTAGATATTAAACTGGGATCTGGTTTTTCATGAAACCCATATTCCTGCAACCAATGGTTTAATAACGTGTCTGCCTTTTCAAGTTTCAAAAGAGCGTTCTCAATAGCAACGGTTTGCTCAAAGAGTTCTTCTTTTGATTTCTTAATATCATTTTGAGAATCTTCTGCTCCGAATGCTACGGTTACCCTGTTGTTTAAATTTTTAATAGCCATAGTGAACCCTCCTGTCAAATAATTGGAAACATTGTATTTTGACATTTTCCCGCAGGAGGTTTTATAATATGAACAACTCCTTTGGGGGTGGACACAGGAAGGACTTGCTTTGGCGGGCTGGCCTTCCTGTTTTTATTTTTATAAACTATCATCCCCCTCGTTATGCATACCATAAACTGCAATATGCCTACTAGTTACTTCACATTGTAGCCCCTGAGCTATAAATTGTCAACTACATTTTGCAGTTATGTGTCGTCATAATGTAGAAATTAATTTGCATAATGCATAGTATTTGCTATAATTACATTGAGGTGAATGCTAGTTATGGAAATAAAATGTAATTTGAGTACTATTATGGGTTCAAGACGCTTAAAAATCGTGGACCTTCACAATCTAACGGGTATAGCCAGGGATACAATAAGCTCCCTATATAATGAAAAGGCAAAAGGAATAACGTTTGAGGTAATGGCCAAACTTTGTGCTGCCCTTGACTGCCAGCCAGGAGACTTGTTTGAATATATTAAGGAGGAGGCTGCCACCGATGCCACGCAAGTTCAAAGTTATCCTTACCTGGGATAATGACGCTCAGGTCTATGTTGTAACCGTTCCCGCTTTACCGGGCTGTCTTACCCAAGGCAAGGACAGGGAGGAAGCGCTGGAGCGGGTCCAGGAAGCCATAACAGGCCATATTGAAGCTCTAAAGCTAATAGGACAGCCGATCCCTCAGGGAGATGTTGAATTTGCTGAAGTGCAGGTCAGTGTTTCATGACTAGGATGCCCAGGGTTACCGGTAAGAAGGTTGTAACAGCCCTTAAAGGGGCTGGATTTATTGTGGTCAGAGTAAATGGAAGCCATCACCACTTATATAAGCCGGGTAGCAACCTGGTAACAGTACCTGTTCACGCCGGGGAGACCTTAAGCCCTATGCTTATCAAAAGCATTTTAGAGCAGGCGGGCCTCACCATTGAAGAATTCATAGAATTGTTATAACCCCGCTCCTCCCGGTGCCGAGCCTTTCCTTTAACGGTTAGGAAACACGCCTTTTACAGAGAAGGGAACGCAGATGGTTTTTTTTTATAAACAGGTAATTTCTTTGCAATGCAAAAACGCAGTTGTCAGATTTACCTTTGGGCACAAATTCCACATTGATGTGGAATTTGGCATTGTTCAAAAACCGTCCGATTTCTAAATTGGTCAACGTTGACCAATTTATCCCGATGTGCAAAAACCAAAGTTTCATGCAAGTAGCAAAAGATTTTCAGATTCGCCAACGTTGTCGGATTTGAGGTGTATCCAGGCTGTTTACTGGTCTTCTAGGCGTGCCTAGAAGACCAGTAACAATTGACATCTATTCACATTTTATTACAAGAAAAAAGAGCCCTGAGGCTCAAATACATGAAATTATTATTTATTTACTTGGTGGTTTAGGAGTGCTAGGCCGAGCCCCTCTTGATGAGTTCTTGTCAATATTTGGTGGTAACGGTCTAGGTGTTGTAGGTTTTTGACCTCGCCCTTCTTGTATAGGTTTGGGATTATTTTTATCTGCCAGTTTAAACGCCTCCTTCTATTAATCTAGAAATTCTATTATTTTTATTTGTTTTCCATTTACATATACACCTGGGCCTTTAACCTCCCTCTCGTCACCTTCTTTTTCAGTAATAGACACATCAGCAAGAAACATTTCATTATTGTTAGGATCGTCAGAATAATAATCTGCCCAACCAATTAATACAGTTCCATCGTTTAAAGTTACTCTTAACCACTTTTTGGGGTTACTTACAAAAACGTCGTACCAAACACTGATACGGGATGATTTTTTAGTTATCTTTAAATACCTTAAAAGATTATATAAAATATCATAATTAATTACTAATGAAATAAATAACCCGAGCAATATGCTTAAAAAAACCAAATATAAAAGCATCATATTGCTTGTAATCTGTAAGGTATTATCTGTGTATATAACAGGAAAAATGCTAGATGAAAAAACAAAATTAAATAGTATATTAAGAATCAAGCTATAGGATAAGCTCTCAGTAATTCTTTCCATACTATCCTTTGGTCTATTCACTACTAAAGCGTCTCTTACTAAGGTAGTTAAAAAACCGGGAAGTAAAAAGACAATTATTTGGAGAACATTATTTAATCCATTAATAACAGCCAACCTCAATCACCTTTACATAACAAACTTAAATCCTACTCTAACATGAGAAAAGAGCCAAAGGCTCTTAGTAGCTATATTATTTACTTAATTACTTGTTTCATGTTATCAGGTAAAAACATAGTAAGGCTCCTAAAAGAAGTACGTTCAGCTAATTCTGCTACAGTGTGAAATTTCAAAAATGTGTTTTGTATATCTTCAACAGAGCTTGGTGAGATAGCTGTATATTCCGCTAAGAAAAAACACCTAGACCGCCGAAGTTGAACACTAAGACCGTTTAAATTGAACAATCATTCCGTAGTGGCTGTACATTGATAACTAAAGGATCACAT
Source organism: Pelotomaculum schinkii (assembly GCF_004369205.1). Classification (NCBI taxonomy): domain Bacteria; kingdom Bacillati; phylum Bacillota; class Clostridia; order Eubacteriales; family Desulfotomaculaceae; genus Pelotomaculum; species Pelotomaculum schinkii. The sequence goes on from NZ_QFGA01000002.1 coordinate 702,475, forward strand.
GGTATACTCAAACTGCTTTTACTTTTAAGCAGGATAGGGCAACACTGAGGAGTGACCCGAGCGGCTTAAGAGTTTTGCGGGGAGAGTGATGCCGGTGAGCGTCGCTCTTTTTTTGTTAAAAGCAACATAACATCACTCTCTTTGGAAAACTAAGCGATAAACCTCGGGAGTTTGAGGGCAGAGCCCTCAATAGCCGTAAGGCTGTTTTGAATTATCTGTTGGCAATACCCTTGCGCTCCCGCATAGAGTTTTTACCGTCGATAAAAATGGTGTAGGAATCATGCACAATGCGATCTGAAATGGCATCGGCCAGTGTCGGTTCGCCAATTTTATGATACCAACCGCCGATCTCAAACTGGGAACAGAATATGGTAGAAGCTTTTTTGTAACGAGATTCTACGATCTCAAGCAGATCGCGGGCTTCGCTTTCCTTGAGCGGAAACAGAAGCCATTCATCCAAAATGAGCAGCTTTACCTGTTTGTAAGCTTTGATGACCTTGCGGTATGTCCCCTCACCGCGTGCAATGGCCAATTCACCCAGCAGATCGGGAAGCCGTACATATTTAACCGTGTAAAAGTTTCGGCTGGCAGCCATGCCAAAAGCATTTGAGAGGTAGGTTTTTCCGCTACCCGTGGCTCCAAGGATTATGATGTTATGGGCTTCTTGGATGTAGTTACAGCTAGCCAAGCGGATGATTTGAGCTTTGTCGAGTTTGCGATCGTCATGATACTCAATGTTCTCAATACAAGCGTCATTGAAGGCAAAACCCGCGTTTTTGATCAAGCGCGACAGCCGATTGTTTTTACGGGCTGCCCATTCGGCATCGATCAGCAGACCGAAGCGTTCTTCAAAAGCCATGTCAGACAAGTTTGCGTTTTTGAGCTGTTCCCGGAATGCTGCAGCCATGACACTAAGCTTCATTTCGTGAAGCTTGGCTACGGTTGAATCGTTTAGCATTTTCCATCCCTCCTGCTGTAGTAATCGGCTCCTCGTGTGAGTCCAAACTCAGAGGAGGAATGGCCCGGGGTTTCTTTCGGCAGCTTGTCCTGACCGGATTTTAAGATGGCCTGAACGCTCTTCAAGCTAGGCTGTACAGTGTAGGACAATGCTTTGGTGCAGGCCGATTCAAGGCGCTCCACCGAATATTTGTCGGCCAGTTTCAAAAGAGCCATACAAGCCTTGTAGCCCTGCTGCTCGACTTTGTGACTTCCTAAAAACAGGTTAATGACAGCGCTTGTATTCTCACCGATTTTGGCTGCCCAGGATTTAAAGCGGTCGCCGTTCCAAGACACATATTTTTGATGATCTGGTGGCATATGGGCTTCCAGGGTGCTGTATTGATTGCTCCTACCATAGAGCCGGGGATGAGAACAAATGCGATTGCCTTGGAAGAAGACCTCAATCACATTGCGGGTAATCCTGACATCAACTTTCTGCTTGATGTATTCAAACGGCACCGAATACTTCTGGGTCTCCACACTGATATGGTAATTGTATTGAACAGTGGCAATCTTCCAGGTCGCCAATTCAAATGGCTTTAAGGGCAACGGCAGCAAGAAGGGTTTTTCCTCATCGAACAAGGTGGCTCTGCTCCCGTTCTTCTTCTGAAAAGGTTTCTCTAGAAAAACCATTAGCTTTTCCCGAATGGCAGCATTCAGCTCTCGTAACGATAAAAACTGCTGATTACGCAGAGCAGCGAGTATCCATGTTGAGATGATGCCGACCGATCCTTCTACCGTGGGTTTATCTTTGGGAGCCCTAACTCTGCATGGAATAACCGCTGTACCATAATGTTCAGCCATCTCCTGATAGGTCTTGTTAATAACTGCTTCGCCTTTCGTCACCTTCTCCACGCCGGTTTTTAAGTTGTCCGGTACCATAATGCGAGTGATTCCACCGAAGAAGCGATAGGCGTTGATATGGGCGGTAATCCAGCTCTCCTGATTTTGTGAAAGGAAGGCTTCCACATAGGCATAGCCGCTGTATGGCAGGGCAGCCACAAACACATAGGCTTGGATAATCTCTCCCGTGTCTGTGTCGATGATCCTGGCGGTTTGTCCCGCCGAGTCTACCTCCATGATTTCCCCAGGCTTACGGTGAATGTGCATGGTTGCCTTGGTGCTTTTCACATAGTCAGCGTAATATTTGTTGAACTGGGTCGACTTGTACGGTACTTGCCCGGATTCGCGACACTGGTCGCAGTATTCAAGCCATAACAGAGTTAAGGTCACACCGCTTTTCGCCATCTCACGATGGATGTAGTCGTAATTCGGCATTTTGTACGCGGGCTTAGCGCTCTCCGAAGAAAAAAGGCGCTGTGACAACTCCTTGTCGGACATTTCGGCCACTGTCTGCCAACTTAGCCCTTGATCCTTTGCTCTTTGAAGCACGTTAATAACCGTGGTTCGAGAGCATCCGCATCCAGACGCAATGCGGCTGTTGTTGATTCCGAGGCTATGTAGCCGCAGAATCTCTTTGTAACTGGTCATCTCTATGACCCTCCTTGAATTTATTTGCACCTTTCAGATGCATAAATTCAATTTAGCAGAAAGGTCATATCCGGTGTTCAACTTTGCCGGAAAGGGTGTCCAGTTTCAAACGGAGACACTGTTCAATCTCAGCGGTCAAACTGTTCAGTTTGACCCGGCATATTCAATAGCAGAATAATATAATTGTGTTAATTCAGTAGCAACATCTAAAGTATTTCTTTGGATTGGTGTTGGTTTAACCTTGATTTCCTCAGACACGCTTTTCACCTCCCTTTTATCTTTGCTATTCGACAAGATGGTTTTTTATCCTTGACAAAAATACTGACATATTGCGACATAATATTTATGCTGGTTGCGAAGGATTTGTAGGCGATAACTCTTCATTTAAAAAAGATATTCTTCCTGGATTATAAAATAACAATAGCCAAGGGAAAAGGGACTCCCCTTGGCTATGCCCCACGCTTTTTTACCCCAACATACCCTGCAGACTCCTTTTGGGCTCAAAAGATGGTATCTTCTGAGTTATCCAAAAGGTTGGTCACTAAGGGTCCCTTCCCTAGTTTCTTGAGGTAGACTATTACTTTGGCTGCTGTGGCCCGGCCAAATCAACCCCCGTCGCTAACAGTCAGAGGGGCTTACTAACCTTCCCGGATTGGGTCCGTTTTACGCCCGTCGGCGGAGAGGGGGCGAGTTCTCTCAATGCGCCCTCTTTGGGTTAGCTAGTATTGCTTGTCCTCCCTTGAGGTACAGGGGGAATTCAAAAATTGGGCCAAAAAGACCAACTCCTATCTCCCCCAAAAGGGTTGTTAATACAATTATATAAATTTATCCCAGCGTTTTCAACAAAATTCCCCAAGATTCAATAGCCAGTTTTATGTTAAGCTCGAACTAGTTAGCGCCTCATCCTCAAGCTCTGCCAAGATTTTTCCGCACCAGTAAACATTCATCCGAAGAAGGCTATAAAAAAGTTCAGTGTGCTTCTGTTCGTTCAGTTCGTTATGTTTTGATAATTCTTCTTCTGTTTGCGGCTCATAGTTACCTGCCCGTATAATATCCTCCTTATAAAGTAGTCCTCTACCCTGCCGAAGAAGGCGGCTATGCCATCGAAATCCCGGAACTTCCCGTATGCATCAGCCAGGGGCAAACCTTGGAAGAGGCATATGAAATGATACAAGACGCGAAAAGAGGCTGGCTTGATATTGCCCTGCAAGATGGAGAAACAATCCCCGAGCCAACCAGGGCGGAAGAATACTCTGGCAAGTTTAATATTCGTATGCCCAGGTCCCTCCACCGGACACTTGTCGAAAAAGCCAAAGAAGAAAACGTCAGCCTCAATCAATATATTAACTACCAGCTTGCTCGCGGGGTTGGACATCCTTTCAACACTGTCAAAAGTAAAAATAATATAAAATCATAAAAATAGATAAGACCTAGCAGGCACCTTTAAGGTGCCTTTTTAAAAGCTACTCATCCAGAGAGATTATACAAATACTACTAAAAGACGGCTGGTACCATATCGAAACGATAGGCGACCATCACCAGTTTAAGCACCCCACCAAAAAAGGCAAGGTGACGGTAACCCATCTCGTGAAAGACGTTCCCATCAAGACCGCAAAAAGTATATACAAGCGGGAATTTCCATCAAGTAATTCTCACCTAATAATATTTGGAGGAGAAAAAATGTTTAAAGACAGGTATGTTTATCCAGCAATCTTTGACTATGCCGATGACGGCATATCTATTGAGTTTCCGGACCTGCCAGGCTGCTTGCCTTGTGCTCAAGATACAGAAGAGGCTCTTAAAAATGCTAAAGAAGCGCTTGGCCTGCATCTCTATGGAATGGAACGGGATAAAGATATGATCCCCGAGCCAACGCCGGTCAACAAACTAAAGGCTAAGAAAAACCAGGTAGTGGTTCTTGTTGAGATTTGGATGCCTACTATTAGAGATGCAATTGAGAATCGATCGGTTAAGAAAACTCTTACTATCCCCAAGTGGCTTAACGACCTGGCCGAGGAAAACAAAGTCAATTTCTCGCACGTTCTCCAGGATGCCTTAAAAAACCATCTCGGCGTTAAAGCTTATAAGTAAGAATGAACGATGAAAAAACTAAATTACTACCTGAACCTAAGCTATGAGATAAAAATAAGAAAGCTTTCCGAACTCAATAATTTGGCTGGCCCTTTAACAGTTAGTTTTATTATAGTTACTATTGACTTCTAGCTCCTTTTCGCACCTCAACCTTGCCCTGGAAAAATGTTTTTACTCATTATATGATAATTCAATAATTACCTCGTCACCCTCACTGGCAAAATATTAACTACACTTAGAGTAATAGAAACCTTTAGAGCAATGAATAATTCTATCGTAAAATTTGAGAAAGATAATGACAAAGTTTTTTTAAATGTGACAATAGATTAAGTTAGACAGTAAAAAAACTGAAATGTTTTGATGGTTTATTTTTTATTCCCCAAAAAGCCCCGCTTAAGAGCGAGGCCTTCACTATTATTTTACGGTTGATACTTTTAAACCAGCCTTTATTAGATCGCTTAAGGTATCAGCATTACCATTTGTCACCAGCATTAGCCTATATGGTGGTTTTGTTTCCACACCTTTAATAATAAACTCTGTATTAAGAATCTTAATTCTAACAGGAGTTTCTTGAGACGATTTGTTATATTCCTCTGCAATTTTTTCTACTAGGAGCGGTTCTACTTTGAGGGTCATTTCATAACCCGAAAGTGTTGCTTTTGATGTAACGCCCATAAAACCCATGGGAAGGAAACTATCTAGTTCCAGCTGTTGCAACTCCTCATTTGTTAGGATAATCATTCATTGCCCTTCTTCCTATTTATTGATACATTGTAGTATATACCGTTTAGGTATATACTGTCTATAAGATACACTCAGTAGAACAAACACAAAAAAAGCCGCCTACCCCGAGAGGTAAGCGGCTTTCGTATGTCTGCGGATTTAGTTTGTCCAATTATTCAATCGGTTCTGGGGCAACGGTTGAGGCAGATGTGTCTACGGCAGCCGTTACGTCGGTGGTCGTAGTAATTACGATGCTGCTGACCAGATCTCCTGCCCCCTGAATAGCCTTCTCCTTCTCCCTTTCAAACCGTATCAACAAAGGCTTGTAGATGTGTCTAAGTTGCTCCAATAATCCCACCACCTATAAAAATAGCCGTCCTGCTACGGCGGCAAATAAGCAGATTATTTTCTTGTTTATCACCCCCTCTCCTGGTAAAATATAGACAAAAAGGAGGTTTTGCCTATGCGAAAACTTGTCGTAGCGTTGGCGGTTACGGTGATGGTGCTGGGTTGGGCTGGGGTAGCTGGGGCATATTGGACTGACTTAATCTACCAAATTACGCCTTTTAACCCCTTGGGAGCAGAAAGCACTGCTGAAATTAATCACACTTATATAGACCTATCAAATGTATCTAACAACTCAGTGATTGCTCATACCTACCTTGGAGCCGCCCAATCGCTCACGATAGACAGTTTTAGTGTTCAGGAACAAACGTATATGGAAGCCAAGGACAAGATAACAAGATATGTTTTTGAATTGACTAATCGTTACCGCCCGGATACAGATTTAGCGTTAAGCGGTGGTGATTATTTACCCACAGTCCATGTTTATACTTATGGTGCCATGAAAGATGAGGCTATGTGGGCTATTGTTAATGGCTTGCCGGACTGCTTGAATAATCCTCCTGTTGGCCGCAATGATAATAACGGCGAAGATGGTAACGGTTCTTGGATTGATGAATATTCTCCAGCTCAGATAGGGTCAACCATAGCCGCCAGCATCTTTACAATTAACAGCAAGACTTATACTACCCCTGACGGATCTATTGTCACTATGGACGTAACTCCAGAAATTATTGGCAATAAGGCATATGTTCCAGTGCGATTCTTGGCGTATTCTCTCGGCGTTCCGGAAGAAGGTGTCCAGTGGGACGGTGCAACAAGAACAGTCACTATCACTAAAGATGATACAACTATTAGTCTGACTATCGGTAGCAACATCGAAATCGTAAACGGTGAACCTGTACAGATGGATGTCGCTCCCTATATTAAAGATGTTGAAACGGGCGGCAGAACCATGCTCCCCGCCCACTGGGTTGCTGAGCCGCTTGGGGGTAAAGCGTTATGGAATGAAGTCACTCAGCAAGTGACGATTAAGCTTCTTCAGGAGCAGGGTCAATAGACCCTGCTCCTTCTTTTATAGAATCTTTTTCAGCATAGGGCGTAATATGAATAATCCATTGCTCCAATCCCCCCCACCTCCGGCAACAAAATAGCCGCCCGATAAGCGGTAAAACAAAAAACACCCTCGGGTGAGAGTGCTTTATAATGACCTGTTAATTTTTTACCTAATTATTTCCTCTTATGTTATAATAATTTTACAACAGAAAGGCTCAGGGCGGTCGGCATTCCCTCCGGAAGGAGGTGGTGCCATGGAAGTATATCAAACGTTAACACTAATGATCTCCTTTGGAGCATTGGTGGTTTTGATACTTTCTTTCCATAATAGGAAATAGACCGCCCCATCGCAAAGGTTAGCGGTCTATTCCGTCTACCTTAAAGCCGACCGCCCATAAAGCGGCTGTTGTGAGGAACCATGCTACCAACATGGTTCCTCTTTTAATTTTACACATTTTCTAAATTCAGTATACCACACTTTGCAACATATTGTTACTAAGTTTCAAATCATCATAGGCAGCTATTTGCAACGTATTGTTACGCTCCAACCTTGTGGCTGTCTGGCCCGCCTTCCCAGGGAGTTCAGGCCAGAGGTTTCCCACCTTGCGGCGGAGGCTTGGCGAGCGTTACCGCGCTGCACGAAGTTCTCTGCGGCACTTCTCGCCTATAGGACGCCGAATCGACCTACATCTATTTAAACATTTATTAACATAAATTTCAAGCGCTCTCCTCCAACCGCTTCAATGTACACCAGGGGATGAGCGCATCCTTGGTAAGGATGCGCTCATCGGCACTTCCTTTTTCAGCTATAAACATTTATATAATATTGTCGATTTTTTCGGCGCCCGTCATAACCTTATTGAGCCTATTTAATACCGCTTTTGCAGCACTGGAGCGACCCTGGTTGTACTCCAGGAACAATTTTGACCAATTATGTGCTGCGGTCCGGCCCATCACCTCACCTTCTTCTATCAGTTCTTAAATCACTTTTATAATGATATAATTAACAAAAAACTGGAGGTATTTACATATGCACATAAGAGAAACAAAAAGAGAAAGACGTGCTGATGGTAATATCTTGGTAACAATAGTTTGTTATAATGATTGTGAATATGAAATGGGATATTTAAAATATACTAAACCTAACCCTGAGTCTAGTATTGAAGTAAATCTGCAGGAGATTATTGTTGTTGAACCTAGGCGTCATGGTTTAGGTACATTCCTGATTAACTACTTAAAAGAGATAACTAGAACAAGGCATAATTCTGTTCCGATAATTGTTCCCAATATATCATCTCTTGAATATTTTGATGAATGTGAGGAACTTGAAGGAATTATAAAATTTTACGAAAACAATGGCTTTACTGTAAGAAGATTATCTAATAGTGAAGCTGAAGGTGTATACCGTTTTTGATTTTTCATCTGCTCCAAAATTAGTTAGATAACCAATAAACCTTTAGAATAATCCATTAAATTCCATCCTTCTGTAACTCATTCCTGACCTGGTTCGGGTTTAACTTGTGCTTGCGGGCATAGGTCGATATGGTCGCATAATCATCCTAACAAAACTCCTTGAATAGTTTTCCAGTTGTGTTTTGCAGTCCGACCCATTGCCTCCACCTTCTTACAAAAAAATTAGTTAATCCCATTTCACCGCACTTTAGTCGCTAAGGCCAAAGAGGAGAACGTCAGCCTCAATCAATACATTAACTACCAATTGGCCCGCAGTGTCGGGCATCCGGTTAAACCGGTTAAGTAAGCAGGAGAGCCATAAAGGGTCGCCTTTATTTTTTGCAAAACAAAGGGGCTGTAACAAGGTTCTACAGGATGCTCTAAAAGAGAGACTAGGTGTATAGCACAGGCACAATGGATGTCGGTTGTGCTTCAACCTCTACCTCGCTTTACTACTGAATTTTTTGTAGAACTTCTTAGTCAAATAGAGTGTTGCTTTTATCGCCAAAAACACGCTAAGTATAGCTATAAACCCCCATAGTCCTGAAACGATGTCGGCAAATTCCATGGCGCCTCTTCCGGTTATTTTTTGCTCAATTTCCAATCCAAACACGACCACTATCAGGACCGTACAAGTATAAATGAAAGAAATAACTGAGATACTCCATCTGGTAACATACCTGAAAATTAGATCAGATAGTACAAAGATTGCTGTGCCAATAATCCCAACAAACCAGAAATGAAGGTCTTTATCTGTTAAACCGAAGCCCAGGAATCTAAAAATGTTTACTATAAAATCATGCAAGTAATTTATGACGTTAACCAAAATCAATAAAGCTTTTTCCAAGTTTAGCGCACCCCGTAGAATTTATTTTAAGTTGGTAATACTACATTATACTATACCTGCCTTTTTGGATATGAAAATTTAGCAAAATTGCCGCCTTCCCGGCGGCAAAATTATTTCACCTGAATAGTAGCTTACCTGGGCGTATATCCTGGAGGTATCTAGAGCTTTGAGTGACCAAGATTGCCCTGGATATACTCCAGCGGAGCGCCCCAATTGAGTAGGTGTATTGCGTAGGATGCCGGTTCTGGGGAGCTCCCTGTAACCGGCGTGATCATAGCTCCAGATTATGTAAAGAAAGCTCGAGCGAGAAATACGAAAACTGCGGCTAATCAGCTTCACAGGAGTCTTTAAACCTGACAAAAAATTGCGTACCGTCAGGACTTGTCTTAAATTCAATCCTGGAATTATGACGTTCAGCAATGCTGTAACAAACAGCCAACCCTAGACCTGTGCCGGTTTCCTTTGTGGTATAAAACGGTGTTCCTATTTTTGGCAGTATATCATCCGGGATCCCTTTACCCTGATCCTGAACTGCTAAAACAACTTCCCCCGCGTCCTGGTAAGTTTTTATCGTAATTGTACCCCGGTGTTCCATAGCCTCCATCCCGTTGCGCACAAGGTTAAAGATGATTTGCTTTATTTCTTTTTCATCAAGAGACATATCCGGAATTTCAGCCAGCTCGAAGACAACGTTATAGTCGCTTTTAGTAGCATCGGCTTGCAGTAAAGGAGCAATCGAACTAATAATACTATTAAGGTTATTCATCTTTTTTTCTATCGCCTTATTTTTAGCCAGAGATAAAAACTCGGTTATAATCGAATTAGCCCGATCCAGTTCATTCATCATCAGTGTGAAATATTCTTTGTCCGCAGAGTAAAGTTCTTTTTTCCCAAGCAGCTGTAAAAATCCCCTTACCGTTGTCATTGGGTTCCTGACCTCGTGGCCTATTGCCGCAGCCATTTCACCCACCAGGTTTAATCTGTCCAAACGGGCCATCTCAAGTTGCAAGCCCTTCTTTTCTGTAATATCTTCTGATATCTTAAGGAAATTGGTTGTCATACCATCGGCGTTTTTAAAAGCAGTAAAATAAGTATGCTCCCAGAATGAATCGGAGTTCTTTTTCTTGATAAGCAGTTCACCGCTCCATTCTTTCCCTTCCCGTACTTCTTCATATATCTGCTCATAAAATTCAGCGGGCTCACTTCCCAGGCGGCTTATATTTAAACCGGTTATATCTTCACTTGCATATCCGGTAACCCGGGTAAACTGCGGATTGACAAATTCAATATTTCCATCTGTATCCGTTAATACAATTATCGCCGGGCTCTGTTCCACAATGCGGGATAATTTAAAGGTCTGTTCCTCCGCAAACTTACGCCTTTCAATTTCTCCCTGTAATTCGTCCAAATTTTCCTGCAGCCGCTTCCGGCTCTCCGCTTCAAGATTGGTGATGCTGCCGATAAACCAGCCCATCAAAAACATTACGCTGATGAGAATAAGATTTTGTTCAAATGCCTTTATAACGGGTTCGTGATAGAACAACATGCTGCTCAACGTCAGGAAGGCGGAACCCAAAAAAGCAATGAACAGGCCGCCGTTTTTGCCCAGTACGGTGGCAGCCACAATAACAGGCAGCAGTATTGCCACCTGTTTGCTGTATGGGTCGTGCGGGAATTGCAGCAAGACAAATGCGGTAACGAGAATGGGAAAAATAACATAAGCTATTTTGATATATAGAATTTTCTTTTGATTTAACAATCTTTCCAAAAACTTATACAAAAAAGCTGCCACAACACCTATTGTTCCTGTAATAAGAGCAAAATAAAGATTTAAAATAGAGCTAAAGCTTTTGCCTAAAGAAAAGGAAATAAAAAAAATCAATATGCAGGCCATCTGAACCCCGATAATATATTCAAAAATTTCCCACTCCCTGGTTTTTTTGATATCCGTCATGTAACTATTACCCCTTTAACAGATATCATAAAAAGAGGTGGCTGCCCACCCCTTTTTATGTATTATTTTCTGAGAGATTCAGGGACTTCAGGCTGGTATTGGCCAAAACCACAAGCGCTGGCGGAAGCTATCCCGGCGAGGAATGTCATCACCGTTACCGCCAAAAGAAACAGCTTATTAGCCAAACCCTTCATTTTTTTCACCTCCTTGTCTCAAAATAAAGGTGCGGTCAATAAAATTCATCAATTGATGTCCAGGCCCGGTCAACATAAAACTGACCCAGATGAGACAAAAAGCGAGGCTTGCCTGTACCACTTTGGCGTGTTCCCAGACACTGTCGCGCAATATGATCGTGATTGCTGCAGCCAGCAAAAAAACCAACAGGGAGTATATTTTAAGTTTTTTCCGTCTGACCGGTGAAACAATCGGCGCGGCGGGGTTGTCAACCGGAGCTAATTTAATGATCGCGGTAAAACCTATTAATAATGCAAGTAAAGCGATGATATCAAGACCAATTTGACTGTATTTGGGAAAAAACATAGCGCCCAAAGACATTAAGGTAGTCGACAATATTGTAATGAAAGCGCACCGCCAGGGAGAGTCGGAGTGCGCGCCGCCGGCGGTGTGCCGGAATAAAAATAAAGTGGCCAGGATGGCAATAGTGGCCGGTAAAATCCCCAGCAAAAAGCCGATCAGCAATATAGCGGAGAGGTTTAGCGAGTTGATGATGATGATGTCGGTGGCATAGGCCAGGACCATTTCTTTTTCCTGGGAAGCGCCGGTTTTCGCGCGCAAGTAGCTTGCCAAGCGCCTGCTGACGGCCATGTAACTCATACTCTCCACATACCCTCCCTGGGTCTTTTAAACTTCGCGTACAAGATCGCGAGCAGAATTATAACTACATTCTGCGGGAAGCCAATCATTTTCCACAGAACCCAATTCGTGTCCGGCAGGGTGCTTATATTTAAATCTAAAAAGTGTGAAAATATGATGTTGTTTAATGATTCAACTGTCGCTACTATTGCTTCAGTGACAAAAGAAGCAATAAATACACTTGATAATTTTGATCTGGTTGCTTTGCACAATAGAACAACCATGGAAAGGATTAAGAACGCCGTGTGCACCCCAAAAGACGCGCCGGCTGTCCTAATTAGATATATGGCTATACAAATGATAGTTGCTGTGGGTATAACAAGCAGCCACCTGATCGGGACCCTTAAAATAGCTAACACTAAGGCAAATGTGCCAGTCATTTCGGGGATGCCCTGCAGCAGAAACCAAACAAATTTTGTGTCCATGGGTCTGCCTCACTCACAAGACGTCTTACTTATTGTTTCGACAAAAAGCTGATATCACCTAGCAATATAACTTAAAATATTCAGACACATTTCGATAAATCTCGACATTATTCCGGGGACCATACACTCCTCATGAGTTGACTGGTTTCTATACGTCTCTTTGGATTGTCCATACCATATTTCTATAAAAATAAAAAAAACCGGATTGGTTCATCCGGATCCCTAACAAAACACATTGTTTCATGGTGGAAATATCCGCCGGGGGATATTGGTTATCCCGCTCAGCCAGATGGAAAACCCCTCCATAGAGGGGGCAAAGTTTATTGTTTTTCCTCACTTGCTAATATTTTTATTGCCTCTGTTTCTTCAACTGTTTTAAGGCATTTTTTCAATTGATCGGTCTCAATTTCTCCGCAAATTATCACAACAATACTATCTTCGATTTCTATGCGGCAGTTGTATTCTTTTTCCTTCCCAATTACCACCGGTATATGCTCCCTCCTTTTTTTGAAATGAATTCCTGACTACCCTTGTCTTAAAATATACTATGACATACGATTGTAATTCATTAATAATTCCAAGAAAAAAGCTCCGGCCACAGAACCTGGAATAATAACCATAAAGCACAAAAAGCCCCGCTCCGGAGAGCGAGGCGATATCCCGCGAAAAAACCGTCTCAAATGGCGGGCCTAAGTTTACTACAGTCGGTCAGAACCAAAACAAGGGCGGTAGAAGGTAAAAGTTTACAGCATAAATGTTTTGACAGAATAAAGGTTTTATTCAATATGCATAGAATTTACTTTTTGTTACTCCGAGTCCGGAGACCTAAGGTATGAAGCGCTATGGTCCCGGACCGATAGGGTTTGCTTGGAAACGGGCAAGCCTCCCGTGTGGAAAGGAGCATGTTTTTTTTGCTATGCTTTTTTACCGCACGTGCGTGCGGTTTTTGTTTTTGCAAGAAAAATTTCAAACTTGTTGGAGGATTGGGATAGTGGTTCAAGAAGTCTGTTTATTTATCAATGGAAACTGGATGACTACCAGGCAGAAGGAAAAAGTAATAAACAAGGCAACCGGTAAAGCTATAGCTGAGTTTTTTTTAGCCGGACCGGCGGAAGTTGATGCTGCTGTTGCCGCTGCGCTGGAAGCGTCCAGGACGAAGAAGTTATCTCCTTACAGTCGCTTTGAGATACTCAAAAAAGCAAGCGAACTATTAATGGACCGGCAAAGCGAACTGGCCTCCATAATTTCTCAGGAGGTTGGGAAAAACATTAAAGAGGCAATGGGAGAAGTTGCCCGCGCTTCCCAGACGCTATTGATTTCCGCAGAAGAAAGCAAACGGATCAAAGGAGAAATCGTTCCTATCGCCGGTTCTCCCGGCAATGAAAACCGCCGGGCATGGACCATACGCGTCCCCCGGGGGGTGGTCTGCGCCATTACACCCTTTAATTTTCCACTCAACCTTACCTGTCATAAAATTGGCCCGGCCATCGCAGCTGGAAATACTGTCGTTTATAAGCCGGCCAGTGCAACTCCCATCATCGGGGCCAAATTGTGCGAGATCATGGCGGAGGCCGGCTTGCCTGCAGGCTGCTTAAATATGGTTATGGGGCCTGGCGCTTTGGTCGGCGACGCCCTGGCCAGAGACAAGCGTATTGCTTACTATAGTTTTACAGGAAGTTCTGAGGTGGGGATAAAGCTTAAGACTTCAGTTGGCTTAAGGCCTATTTCCCTGGAACTTGGCGCCAACTCACCCACGATAGTGCATAGTGACGCGGATATAAACGCAGCGGCTGAGGCCTGTGTCCGTTTTGCCTTTGCCAACGCGGGGCAGGTATGTATATCCGTGCAGCGGGTATATGTTCACCGCCCGGTTTATGATGCGTTTTGCAGGCGGGCTGTCTCCCTGACCGGGACCTTAAAAGTCGGCGATCCTTTGGAGCCAGCCAACGATTTAGGTTCCATGATCAGTGAAAATGAATCAGCAAGGGCTGAGGAATGGATTCATGAAGCCGTTGCCGGAGGCGCCGAGATATTGATTGGCGGCCGCCGCCGCGGACCGTTCCTGGAACCTACCATATTAACCAATGTTCTTCCTGAAATGAAGTGCGTTTGTAATGAGATTTTTGCCCCCGTTTTCTGCATTATTGCCTATGATACAATTGATGAAGCCATCGCTTTAGCCAATGATTCCCGTTATGGACTGCAAGCGGGTGTGTTTACTAATTCCCTTGAGATTGCATGCCGTTGCGCTGAAGGACTGGAAGCCGGCGGGGTAATTATAAATGATGTTTCTACCTTCCGTACAGACCTTATGCCCTATGGCGGCTGGAAGGAAAGCGGCACAGGTAAAGAGGGGCCTCGTTATGCAATAGAGGAGATGACTGAAGAAAAAGTCGTTGTGATAAAACTCTAGTGCCGGCATCAGCAAGAATATACCCAACCGTCCCAGAACTACCCGGCCAAAGTGCCGGGGTTTTGCTTCTTATAATATTTCTTTATGATTACTTCACCAGTACATGACAAAATATACAATACAAGTGCTTCAGCTATAGTTTTATTGTATAATTTAAATAAGACAAAATAAGAATAAAATACAATTATACCAATGGGGGATAGTATGGATTTAATTCGAGAGTCAGACCTTCCCGGAATCGGACGAAAGTTTCAAATCAATACACGCAGTGGAGATAAGCTCGTTGTTGTTATTCACGATGACGGAAGGCGTGAAATCTATCATTTTGATAACGATGACCCCGAAGAAAGCATATCAATGGTTACACTTGATGATGCCGAGGCCCGCCGTGTGGCAGGTATTATCGGCGGCATGTCCTATATGCCGAGGGATTTGGAATCGGTTGATGTGTGTTTTGATGAAATGTTTATTGAATGGTACAAAGTTGAGCCGGGCGCCAAATCGGCTGGTATGACGATCGGCGATTTGGGCATTCGCAAAAGAACAGGCGCCACTATTATTGCTATTGTGAAACGTGACCAGATCAAAATAATCAATCCCGGGCCGGAGCAAATAATCAGGGAAGGGGCAACCCTGGTGATATTGGGCGAGAGGGCAAAGGTAAAAGCCTGTAAACACTTAATCCAGCACGGGAGTCTTTAGGTAGTGGAGCAGCATTTGCTCTTTGAAGTTGGGCTGGCCCTGGGCATTATTGCGTTTGCCGGCCTATTATCCTCCCGCTTGCGGTTTTCAATTGTACCGTTGTTAATACTGGCCGGGATGCTTGTTGGACCACAAACGCCACATTTTGGGGTTCTTGATTTTCGCTTCATAGATAGTGCTCCATTAATTGAATTCCTGGGACGTTTGGGTATACTCTTTCTTTTGTTTCACCTGGGACTCGAGTTCTCCGTCGGAAGGCTGGTAAAGGCGGGCCGTTCCATTATTCGGGGTGGAATTATTTACATGGCAATCAACCTGACCCTCGGATTGCTGTTGCCCTTTTTACTGGGATGGCCGTTTAAGGAAATCTTAATCGTGGCAGGGATTACAACAATCTCGTCAAGCGCCATCGTTGCCAAAATGATTGTTGACTTAAAGCGTACGGTTAGGCCGGAGACAGAAATGATCCTTGGCCTTATGATGTTTCAGGATGTTTTTGTAGCTGTTTATCTTTCTGTTGTATCAGGCCTTGTCTTAACTGGGGCAACGTCTACCATGAATGTATTGGCTTCAGCAGGACTGGCGCTGGGATTTATTATTGGAATTGTCTTCCTGGGACGTAAGCTTCTCTCACAGTTAAACAGATTATTAAATATTCCCTCTGATGAAGTATTTATGCTGGTGTTGTTTGCAATTCTTGTAATCATTGCCGGGTTCTCGGAAACCATCCATGTTGCAGAAGCTATCGGGGCCTTGTTGGTGGGTCTGGTACTTGGTGAGACTGAGCACCGGGAACGGATTGATAAGCTTGTGGTTCCCTTTCGAGACTTATTTGGGGCAATATTTTTCTTTAGTTTTGGGCTCAGCATCGATCCCCTTGCTCTTGGTGGGGCTGTCTTGCCTGCTTTAGCGGCTGTTGGCTTGACATTAACCGGCAACTTTGCCTCCGGGATGATCGCCGGCCGTATGTCTGGATATTCCCATATGGCCTCTACCAATGTAGGCTTGACCATAACATCGCGTGGTGAGTTCTCCATTATTTTAGCAAAACTCGCCATGGCCGGAGGTCTGTTGCCTATCCTGCAACCTTTTGCGGCTCTTTATGTCCTTATTTTAGCAGTGCTGGGACCTTTGTTGACCAAGGAATCCAGGTGGATCTACATCAGCCTGAGTCGAATATTCAGATGGCCCGCATTAAAAGACAAAGAAAAACCAAAGCAAAAACAAAAGAAAGCAGTCGCAGAAAGTTACTGACAAATAAAGAGAAACTCTTATATATTTAAGTCCAGTTGGAGGCGCACTGCCCGTCGCGCACAGAAAGGACGACTGAATCGTCGTCCTTTCTCCTTAGCTGGTCTTTTGGTTGATTATTTCTTTTAATTGACCCCATTCAGGTTGAAATATTCCCTCCGGCATCAGCTTCAAATCAGGTGATAGAACCGGTTTGATATCCATGTGGGCCAAAACGTCTTTTTCCAGATCGCTGCCGGGCGCAATCTCGATTAGGGTCATGCCTTCCTTTTCAAGTTTAAATACAGCCCGTTCTGTAATATACATGGCAGGCTTGTTAATACTTTGCGCGTACTTCCCGCTGAAGGCAATCTGCTCACAAGCTACTATAGTCCATATTAAGATGTGTAATAATAGTACAAAAAATGGTACAATAAAACCGAAAATGTAAAGGGGTGATAATATGGCTCAAATAATAACTTCAAAAGAAGCTGCAAATCTGATTAATGACGGGGATGTAATAGTTACAGGAGTCGATGGTCTTACCGGATGGCCTCAGGAAATCGTGGATGCTATAGAGGAACGTTTTTTACGTGAAGGACATCCAAAGAACATTACCTCTATCAGAGCATCTGGAGGAGGTAATTTTACTTCACCGACTGCAGAATCTCAATATTTGCATGAAGGAATGATGACGAAAAGTATTTCATCATTCGTGAGTGTATGTCCGGATCTTGCAAAGAAAATAACTGATAATAAAATTATGGGCTGGATGCTGCCGCTAGGAGTTTTTTATCAGATGTACCGGGAGATCGGCAGAGGCATGAATGGCGCCATGTCAAAGGTTGGACTTGGCACATTTATGGATCCGAGAAATGACGGCGGTAAATTAAATCAACTTACAATAGATAAAGGTGAAGATCTCGTTAAATATGTTCCTGATTTTATGGGTGAAGAATACCTTTACTATACGCTTCCCAAATTAAATATAGGTCTCATGCGAGCTACGACGGCTGATAAACACGGAAATATAAGCTGTGAAAAGGAGCCTATAAATATTGGACTACTTTCACAAGCACAGGCGGTAAAAGCAAACGGTGGAATAGTAATATGTCAGGTAGAAAAAATAGTCGAAGTCAATCAAATACATCCTCGAATGGTCAAGGTTCCGGGTATATATATTGATTATATTGTGGTTGCGGAAAAGCCTGACGAAATTATGCAGAACTGGATTAGAAGCAATAAAGATGGATATAATCCAGCATTCACAGGTGAAGCAATTGCCGAATTGGAAGAAATTAAGCCAATGCCGTTAAACGATGTGAAAGTTATGTGCAGAAGAGCTATAAAGGAATTTAAACCTGGATACGTAATAAATTTCGGAATTGGCATGCCAACATCTATCCCAAATGTCCTGAATGAAATGGGGCAAAGCGATATGGTTACAATGATTACCGAAACAGGATGCATAGGAGGAGTCCCTGCCTTGGGAAAGGATTTCGGATGCAGCTGGAATGTAGAAGCTTTATGTGATCATGGTGATCATTTCAGCTTATTTGACGGAGGAAACCTCGACGCGGGAATTTTTGGATTGAGCGAGGTCGATGAAAAAGGTAATGTAAACACGAGTCATCTAAATGGAAAAATTGGCGGGGTAGGCGGATTTGCTAATATTTCTTTGTCATCAAAGCATTTGATCTTTATAGGCACATTTACAGCCGTTGGGATAGAAACCAAAATTGAAAATGGCAAAGTGATAATTGTAAAAGAAGGGAAATTCAAAAAGTTTATCAAAAAATGTGATAAGACAACTTTTGTTGCTGAGGAATCGCTGAAAAAAGGCAACGATATTGTATTTATTACAGAAAGATGCGTAATAAGACGAGATAAAAGAGGCATGGTTCTTGAAGAGGTTGCTCCGGGTATAGATATTCAAACACAGATACTTGACCAGTGTGAGTTTAAATTAATAATACCTGACGGCGGTCCTAAACTGATGGATCCTGAACTATTCAAGGAATAGCGTTAGGTCTTTGGTCTGACTAGCAGGAATATTGATTTCAAATTTAGTTGATACGAGCATCCTGGGGGCCTTTTGCCGGCCCCCAGGCAATAACTGTAGTTACTTATCAAGTTGTCACTAATTGACTATTACTTTTTATTGGGCCATTCCTCGGGATATTTTGGTGTTTCCCAATCCTTAATTTCCATCATCCAGGGCGCCCGTTCTACGAACTCGTCGGTGCCGAGGGGAACCGGCGGGTGGCATACCCATAGCGGGTCAAGTTCCGCCTTGATTTTCAGCATCCACTCGTGGTAATTCGGTCCTAACTTGGGCCCGGTCAAATACAGGGGCTGGTGGGAACCCAGTAATGACGTGTAATATCCATGTTTGATATTCATCTTAGATGTTTCCACGTAGAATTGATCCACGGGGTGGGTATCCTCGCGCTGATCCCAATAAATCAGATACTCTGAGTAACCCATGTGGCCGCCTTCGCAAACCATGGTCCAGCCCGGGTCACCATGATCCGGCATCAGGGGCGGCGTATACTTTGCCTTCAATTCCGCGTAAGTTGGACCGTGGGTTTCAGCGTGGGGGATGGACTCCTGAATGTAGTCAACTGAAACATAAGATCCACACATGAGCCACATACCCGCCGAATCGGCGTTCTTGATCCATGACTCGTCTGAAGGCTTGGTGCGCCGTGGCTTGCCGCCCAATTCCTTAATAAAAATATCATTCAGTACGTTTTCTTGATATACCAGATCGTCTTCCGAGGTGAAACCGATAATCAATACACGTACCAGGTGGAAATTCTTAAGTGTTTCAGGCGACTCCTTATCCCATAATTCCCAAAACTCTTCCTTGTCTTCCGCCTTGGCAATTACACGCCAGAATACAGGTACCTTGGTAACCGCGCCGCCTACCATGGCCTTGCCTATTTCGTACATGGCCTTATTCTCTGCTTCTCTGCTGGGCACCTGGTAATTAATCCATTTGACCCGTTTCTCCGGCAGGGTCAACGCGGTACTGGGTGAAATTCCTTCCGGAACCAGCCTCTCTTCCTGGAAGGGCATGACCTTAACGGCCATTTTGGTAACTATGCCCAAACAACCCAGCACACCGGTGTAACCTCTCAAAATACCCCGCAGGTCGGGGCCAATCCCTTCACCCCAGAAACCATCATCACCTGCAGCCAACGAACCCAATTTGACCAGTTCCCCATCCGGCAGCACCAGCTCAAGCCCCAGGATCCGCCGCATCGGCAGGCTCACCCTCAAGCTTAATGGGGACCACCCGTCACTGATAAGGTTGGCTATGACCGAGCACTGGGCGCCGCCGCCGCCGACAACAGTGTAAGCGCCGCGCTTCATGCATTCCTCCTGGAAGGGTGAGAAAACGACACCCGGCTGGATGGTAGCATAAAAGTGAGCGTCATCGAACTCAAAGTCCTTCATCCTCTTCATGTCGATGATTAGCTCATTTTCCTCGTGGCAGTGGGAGCGTGGACCGTAGAACCCTGTTGAATACGGCACATAGGGCACCTTGTAACGGTTGCATATTTTCACTATTTTCTGCACGTCTTCTGTTGTCCTTGGCAGAATTACGGCGGCAGGCAACTTTGTCATTACCCGCTCATAGCCGGCTCCAGCTTCGTAGCCGCCAGCTCCGGACTTGTATGCGGCCATGATGACCGGATCATCAGAAAGATACTTTGCGCCAACGACAGTTTCCAGTGCTTGCAGCGCTTCTTTAACGATGGCCATATTCTAACCCTCCTTTATAACGAAGCCAGGATGACTTCAGATATATCCAGTACCTGCAGTTTTTCACCATTTGCTTTAGCGGCTTGCGAGAAATTGTTCTTGCAGAAAGGACAGGCTGCCACAAGAGCTTCCGCTCCTACTTCCCGTACTTCATCCAGACGTTCCCTGGCTGAGGAACCGGCCAAATCAGGGAAGGCCTCTTTAGTGCCGCGGCCTGCGCCACAGCAGAAGGCGTTTTCCCTTAAACGCGGCATTTCGATTAAATTAAGCCCCGGAATGGCCTTCAGGATATTCCTCGGCTGCGCATAAAGCCCTGACGTACCGCGCCGCCTGTGCAGCCTTGGTTCAATACAGCCCATCCAGCCCCGCTCGCCGGACCACGGGGTCCACGGGTCACAGAGCCTGCTGACGCCACAGGCGTCATGATAGGTAAGATTGAGATTGACACTCTTGGCCGGCTTCAAGCTGCCGCCGGCAAACGCCTCATCTGCAAACTCCAACAGGTGCGCGACTTTGAAGCCCAGGTCATCGGTAGAGATACCCAGCATCTTCGGATAATCCACTTTCCACATCCGGTAGCACTCAGCGCAGGAGGTGAGAAGGGTTTTGGCGTCGGCTGCCTTAACTGCTTCCACATTGCGCCTGGCAATTGCTGTGGCTTCGTCGATCATACCCACCGAGTACAGCGTATTGCCGCAGCACCACTCGTCCTGCAGCAAGCTGAAAGGAGTACCTGAGGCGTTAAGAATTTTGGCGGTCGCCTGACCGATCTCCGGATTTGTATAGGAAGCGGAGCAGCCGGCAAAATAAAGTACATCTGCTTTTTCGGCAACTTTGATATCCTTGGTAAGCCATTTGCCCCGGTTACCATGTGGAGAGCCAAACTGGTTATGGCTTTTCTCGATATTTTGCGCAATTTTTTTATGGGCGGGCATGGGACCGGCCCCATCCTTGACGGCCTTGACCCTCATTGCTTCAAGGGTTAATCCTATCTCCAGGTCGAGATTTCTCTTGCATCCCACGTCACAAGCGCCGCAAAGCGTGCAGGCGTAAAGGACCTCCAACAGCTTATCCGACCATGGCAGCTGCCCCTCATCCAGGGCAATACCGATTCTCATTTTGCCTGCGCAATTGTAGGCCTCAAAATCATTCCACACACCGCTTGGACACCTGGTGGTGAATTTCATACCCGGGCTATAGGTATGATCTACCCAATAACCGCCCTTGCATTTGATGCAGTGGTCCATATCGTATCTGAAGTTTTTCAGGTTTTTGACATCCAGGGCTACTTTTTCCTTTGGTGTATCATAGCGCTCTTTATTTAGTTCGTTAATTCTGGACATATTTTTCTCCTCCTTTCTCCTTAGAAACACAAGTTTCCGGGATTCATGATGTTGTTGGGGTCAAAGATCTTCTTAACCCGCTTCAATAATGAAGTATAGGAGCCTGCCCGCTCGTACATCATTGGCGCCAGCACGCCATAGGGCCTGGTGAAATAAGCCCCTTCGTTGATAAGAGCTGCTGCGGCTTCCTTGTATAGGTTGGCGATGTTTGCCTTTTCGCTTGCATCTGCGGGATTATAGAAAAAGGTGAACTCCAACTGGCAGGCCCTGTTGTGCTCGATGGGCTGTACGTACACACCGAGATCTTCAGGTTTGTAACCGTACTTAACAGCCACAGCCTGGACCGTTTTCACATAAGCCGGGGTGGCTTTCGGCTTGCAGATGAAGAAGAGGCTCTGGGAAGCGCCTTTCCACTGGTTCTTCCAATATACTTCCTTGGGCCAGGGATTTCTTAATAGAGGCAGAAGCTTTTTCCCGATCCCGGGGAAACCGGGCAGGTTATCGGTAAGAGCAATATCCTTGAATTCATTCTTCATTACCCCGTTAAGGAATTTCTCTTCATAGGCTATTTTCTCTTCGGGGCGGCGCACGAGGCCGCAAATGACCACT
This sequence comes from Pelotomaculum schinkii, assembly GCF_004369205.1. Lineage (NCBI taxonomy): Bacteria > Bacillati > Bacillota > Clostridia > Eubacteriales > Desulfotomaculaceae > Pelotomaculum > Pelotomaculum schinkii. The sequence continues at coordinate 724,796 of NZ_QFGA01000002.1, forward strand.
ACCAGGGTCCAGGGCGGCAGGGCCTTCCGCAGTGCTGCAAAATCATCGGGCCATTTATCGGCAAGAATCGTGGCCAGATCAACATTATTGAGCAGCAGGACCTCCTCGCCAATTCTTCTCGGTAGAATTCTATAAAGGAATTCCTGGCCGCGAGCCAAATCAGTAATAGGCGCGAAAAGAACTTTGTCTATCTGCGGCTTGTGTTCGATTTTAAGGTTTGACCAGGTTAACGCACCCATGGTACCCTGTGCGCCCTGGACTAAACGGTAGAAGTCAAGGCCTGGGCCTGAGGGGTTACTACCATGGGCTTTGGATTGGGGGTACCCGTGTACGCTGGCTGAACCGCCTCTAAAAATATCACCGTTGGGCCAGACAACTTCAAAACCCTGCATGGGCTCGTTATATTCATAAACTGTATTGGTCGGCACTTCCCTTTCGAGATAATCGGTAAGGACTGAACGATCCTTATGCGGACAAAGCGGCATAACCATCCGCATCCCCTGCTTATCCAGTTCCGGCGCCAACTGCCCCCAGGTTACACCAGGTTCAATGCGAATCCGGCGGTCAAAGACGTCAATTTCGATAATCTTGTTCATTTTGCCAAGGTCCATGACGATTCCGCCCTGCTTGGGTATAGTACTGCCATGGAAATGCACCTTTGAACTGACCGGCACCACCGGAACGTTGTTCTCGTTGGCCCATTTCACCACCGCTGAGACCTGTTCCGATGACTCGGGCTGCACCACAATATTGGCCATTCCGGCAGGCAGGAGACTTAAATCCTGTGCATACTGCAGAAGGTCATCCCTTAAGTCGCTCACGTTCTCCTTACCAACAATCTTTTCCAACTCGTCCTTTATGCTCATGGTGTCCTCCTTTCAATTGAAAAAGCGTTAATTGTGGATCTCCATGGAAATTTTAATAGTTAATTTACAGCACAATCTTCATAAAACCACCTCCAATAGTGAAGATTCCTTGATGTTGGTTAATTCTCTCCGGGATGAATAAGAAGATTTTTAAGTTCCAATAATCCCTATGCTATTATCGGGTAATCTATTATAGGTTATAGTAGTTTGTGAAAATTGTCATAACCACTTCTATAAATATGGGGCCTTTTTGCGAGCACCCAAATTCTTATATCAGTAAGGCGCCTCCCTTATTTATTTGATTAAATTATAAATGGATGAAAAACTATAATCTATTCACGTTTCCGAGGAATCCGAGCCGGAAAAAAGCTTGGTTTTTCTTCACTTCATACGAAAAGGTCCGGTTGCCCATATCAAGGCAGCCGGACCTTTTTTACAATCGTTCACTTGGTGAGAATTTATCTCTTTAACAGGGTCTCTCCATAATATCGATACAACTTAATGGCCAACAGGAGCTCAAGCTTTGTATCTTTATCCTTCAAATCAAGGCCGGATATTTTTTCAGCTTTTTCCAGGCGGTATCTAAGAGTGCTTGGATGGATGAACAGCTCCCTTGCCGCGCTTTGAATACAGCAATCTTGTTCCAAATAACAGGCCAGGGTTTCAATCAGGTTTGTATTATGTTCAACACCATACTCGTACAGTTTTCCAATGATGCGCCGTACAAACTCTGACAGGGTTTGATCGTTGCCTGGCTGCGGCAGAATGCCCATCAGCCGCAGGGAATGATAGTAAAACACGCCTTCTTCAGTACCCGGTTGGGGGCCCGTAAATGATATAACCTTGCAGGCTTCGGCAAAGGCCACCCTATAGTCCCGCGGATAAAAACACTGGCGGCCTACACCTATTTTTACCTTACATTGCGTAAAGGTTATTTTGAGCGCTTCAAATATAACCTGAAGGTACTCAGTTACAACTGATGATTCCAGTTTTCTTCCGTCAGTTGATTGAACCAACAGTACCGCTTGCTCATCATTAACAGCGATTACATTGGCATTCAGATCAAGGTCACTGGTAATACTAAACAAAACATCTTCTATTTGCTGCTGTCCGGTCGCATTTTTGATTTGGATGACAGCCAAAACCATCTCCCTGGACAGATCCAGACCGAGGATCCCTTTTTCCCATTGAATGATATCGTCCTTGCCTTTATCATTGATAAGGCCGAGGATCAATGTTCTCCTCATTTCATCTTTCAGTTCCACTTGCGCATGCCGCAGAGTCACCAAAAAGACCAGGCTGTGCAGCGCAGCTTTGATCAATCTCATTTGATTCCAGTCTAATTCTTTTATAAATACGTGTAGATATCCTTTAATTTTGTTTTTTATTACAAAAGGGAATATTTGTCTGGGGTAGGTTACCCCGTAATCCGGCAGCTCCGGTAATTCTATAGGCTGTCCGGAACTCTGCGCCAGGTGGACATAATTAATGATCCTCGGATCAACACGCTGAGGCTTTAAATATTTTTTCCCTTCTCTTTTCTTAATGTGTGTAAAGGTGGTCTCATTATTATTAGACCGTGCAAGGACACGGAAAAATTCATCCTCGATAAGGATGCTCGTCTGACACTTTTTGGCCAGTAGATCAGCTATACCTTGATAGCCTCGCCCATTCACAATGATTTCCATAAATTGATCATAAAACGCATCCACTTCAAAATCGTTGGGATTAAGCAACTTTGTCCCCATAATTTCGTTTACCCCCAATGTTATTTGTGCAAAATGCGCATAAGACATTAAGAAGATGCCGACGGAATTCCTAAACCCAACAATACGTGTTAATGTCATTATATCATTGAAGCTTAAAAAAACATAACCCTGTCCGGGGCAGAAACCAGACAGGGTTATCAGTAAAACAGTTGCGCATCAAAATGCTGGTATTGTATGCTAAAACGTTATTGAGCCACTAAAACATTCTATCTTTGGTTACAAATTCCGGAGCCCACCTGTAGTATTCCTTGGGATAGGCTTTCTTCAGGCCTTTGTAGTTGGCCTTGACGAGCTGCAGCCCGCCTTTTTTGGTCCGGTAGGTCATGACCAGGCCCTGTTCTTCCAGAGCGTCTAGTACCTTGACCAGAGCTTCGTCATCAGCCTCAATGTATTCCTTAATATCGCCCAGGGTCATATGCAGACCCTGGTTGACCCTGTAGTCTTCGCCCAACACGGCCAGAACATTGTCTTCGCTCAGAGCCAATTTCTTCTCAACAGGTCCTGCCGCCGGCACCGGCACACCCAGCCTTTCGCTGATAACCCGGCGCGGCATCTGCATGTCTTCCGCCATCAGCTTGAGGCCGGACCTGAAAATAACCAGCCTGCAAGCTTCCAAAGTACCGCCTGCAATATAATCCGTCTTGGCAACTTCAAAAATGTTCTGGATCGGGTAGAAACGGTTTACCCCGTCACCGCCCATAACCTGTGTGGCGTCACAGCTTGAGGCAAATGTGTTTTCAGCGCCAACGGCCTTGACCATGCTGGCTTCAATCGTAATGTCCTTACCAAGGTCCCAAAGGTATGCCGTGTAGTAGACAGATATACGCGTCGTTTTGAGCCGCGAGATGATGTCCGCGATCCTGGTCTGGTTGCCGGCGATATCGATGGTAGGCCGGCCGAACTGGACCCGTCTTTGAGAGTAAGGTACAGTATACTGCAACAACATTCTCTGCCAGGCAACGGCGGAAGCAGAAATCAGAGTCCTTTCAAAATTGAGGCCGTGCATCAAAACTTTCCAGCCTTCACCCTCCTGGCCAATCCTGTTTTCCACCGGTACGATTACATTATCGAAATCCAGAGAACCATTTTGTACATTCTCGAACCCGAGGATCTCATTGATCCTTTCCGAGGAGAAACCGGGTGTACCTTTTTCAACAACAAAAGCGGTGAGATGGCGGTGTTTTTTGATATCCTCAGGGTTGCTGCTCGTCCTCGTATACACGATGTAATGCTGCGCCACGCCGGCACCGACGATAAAACGCTTTTTGCCGTTAAGGACATAATGGTCGCCTTCCAGTTTTGCTTCCACTTCCATGCCGGAAGCATCAGTGCCGGCAGTCACCTCGGTAATAGCAACGCACCCAAGCTCACCTTGGGCGATACGCGGCAGATACTTTTTCTTTTGTTCTTCCGTACCGAAGTCAAGAAACTGCATCAGGCCGCCCATCATATTTCCTACGATGATCCTGCCCATACCGGGACTATAGCTGTGAACTTCCTCAGCCACGATGCAACCGCCTGTGCAACCCAGGCCCATTCCACCATATTCCTTGGGGATGGCAGCGCCTGTAAATCCTGTTTTGCCAAACTCTTCATATAAATCGAAGGGGAATTCTCTCGCCCATCTGGTTTCCATTTCCCGACCCGCGATCTTTTGCATAAATGCTTTTACATCTTTTGCCAGCTGCTTGTGCTCTTCACTCCACCAGGGAAAGAAATCCATATTTTTTTCCTCCTTTAAGATTATAGTGATTGATTGCAGATTGCCATTGATAATGCGTATTCCTATGTGGCCGGGGTTTAAGTCGATCGTTTCCAGGTTATCCCTTAGCCCCAACTCTTACGCTCCCGGTAACGGTCTTGTTGTCCTTCCCCCTTTGCTGCTTAATTTAACTCTAGGGAAGTCTTTTCGATAAACAGTTGGTTATTTCCCCAGGGGTTAGAATGACTGCTATAGTTGATAGTATAATCAATGGTTTTAGTATCACCTATAGTAGTTGCCGCAGAAAAAAAGCTCTATTTCAAAAACAGAAGCATGTTAAATAAAACACTTTCTATGATACTATTTTAGAAGATGTTCAGGTCAAACAACATCTACAAAGGCTAGATAGATCTTTTATTAACAATAGTAATTGTATAGTAGTGTATTTAAAAGATCAAGTCTAAATTTATCTTAAACGGTGCGCCAGGCAGGCTTTACCAACTTAAAAGTCCTGTCCTCAGAGTCAGCTGGACAGGACTTTTAAGTACAACCTGCGTGTACTTCTTATACGATATTCTGCGCTTTTACCAATATTCTATCCTCTGTTGCCCAGGTCGGGAACCACCTGTGGTATTCCTTCGGATGCGCCACTTTCAGGCCAGTAGGTAACCTTGACAAGCTGGATGTCCTTTTTGTTCCGCAAGACCATGACATAGCCTTTTTTTTCCAGGGCGGCGTCATCAGCGGCAATATATTCTTTGCTATCGCCCAGCGTCATATGCAGGCCGGGGTTGATCTTGTATAATAAATTAAGGAAAGTAAGAATTAAGATATGAATGAAGGTGACTAAATGATAAAGATTGAGTTTACCGATGACGCTAAGGATTATATCCGCAAAAAAAACGCCGATTCCATTACCGTAGATATGATGTCATTTTACTATGGGGGCCAATACAATGAACCTGTCGTATCACACGGTAAACCAACTTCACCTCAAAATTACGACTTAGTAGTTGTAAACGGGATTAAAGTCTATATTTTTAAAGGCGCCGAAACCGAACCGGATGGGATTACAATATCCGTAGCAGAAGGTAATCAAAGACTGCATGTAGCAGGGGTTGGTTTATGACAAACTGGGTTAAAGTAATGGAAAGAAAAATCTAACATATAAGAGCCGGCAGCCTGATTGCATTGCATACGCTTTAATTCTGCGTTTTGAGCCAGGGAAGAGTGCTTGCAAGGCATCGCCTCCACAAAATTTTACGCATTACCCTTTTTAGAACCGTCCGCCTTTCCGATTTAAACATTCAATTAAAAAGAGACCGTTCTCACGACCTCCAGTAGCTTTTTCTCCCCAAGTTAAAAGTAAGCCCGGCTTTATTCCGGCCAGGCCGGAATAAGCCGGGCTTATTCCTCACTTACTCAACACTTATCCCAAATCAGTTTGTGCATATACTAACCCTGATACGCGCAGCCAATTAAATGCACTCGGCTCAACTTCCAGGAATATTTTAATTCCATCCGGTTCGCTTTCGGCGCCTTTAAACATATAGACTTCGAGCCCGTTCGCATTCACTAAATCGTACTTTGCAGTAGAAAGCGGTTTGCCTGCTGACACGGCAGGTTCCCAGAAATTGCCTCCTCATCCGCCTAAATTCATCATATCCACTGTAATCGAGTCGGCGTTTTTTTGGAGGATATAATCCATGGCGTCATCGGTGAACTCAACCTTTAGCATTAAGTCATCCCTCCTTCTTTTTTACTTTCTTAGTAATATATGATATTCTACACTATATTTTAATTTTCCTCCCTCTAATACCACTTGTCTTTATAATAGTTTTTTTGAAACGTATACGTTTCAAACTTGCTGAGCAGACAAAAAAACCACCTAATGTTTAGGCGGTTACACAAAAAATACTGAAATGAGTATGGCACAATTATATTACCATATTTTAAGGGATTTTGCTATGCTTTATAGTATTTCTACATTAAAGCAATTCCTGAAGTTATTTAAATGCAAGATAGGCATTACCAACACCGAAATTTTTTATCTGATAACGTTTTTTAAAGATAACTGGGGGTCTCTCATAAAGTGGCCCCCAGTTCAATAATACAATCTTAAGGCTTAAAAATATTTATGCGTCTTCTTAGATTGCACCCTTAGCTTCCAGGTAAGCCTTCAAGCCGCCCCATTTTTCCTGGAACAGCTCAGCCGGCATCAATTTCGGACCGCCTTCGGGGATGATCGGCTTGAATTCCATTTGATCCAAAATATGAGTCTGCAGATCGATGCCAGGCGCTATTTCTGACAGAAGCAGGCCCTGAGCAGTCCCTACGAATACGCATCTTTCTGTTACATACAGGATTTTGTGTCCGTCATGCACGGCTTGCTTCAAGCTGAAGGAGTTCTGTGGAATCTTTTTAACGAACTTCTTGAACTTGCCTTCTTTGTCTATAACCAGCTTGCCGTCCTCGATATGTGTTTTAATGCCGCCTGCAGTAAAGGTGCCTATAAATACCGCGAGCCTGGATGTAGCACAAATGTTCATAAATCCACCTACACCCTTTAATACGCCGCCCATTAAGCTTGTATTCAAGTCACCATTTTGGTCCACTTCGCCCAAACCGAAAGCGCCAAACTCCAATCCGCCGCCGTCGAAGAAGTTGAAGTGGTCGCCCTGGTCGGATAAGGATTCGACATTGTAGTGAGCGCCGAAGTTTATGCCTGCGGCGGGTACTCCGCCAACTGCGCCTGATTCTGAAATCAGAGTAAGGGCGCCGCTGATGCCCTCTTCAGCCAATATACTGCCAACCATCTGGGGCATACCCAGACCGAAGTTGGCTTTTGCGCCAAGAGTTACTTCCATGGCAGTTCTTCTTAATGCGACTTTAACTCCATCGAACGGGATTACATCTGCCCCGGTTGATACGTCGACCTTGGCTTCCCCTGTGAATGCGGGATTATATTTTCCGCCTGTAGTGCTGAGGCGTCTTTCCGGCTGCGTCTCAACAACGATATAGTCTACATAGATTCCGGGAACTTTAACCATCTTGGGATGGATTGTGCCGGTTTCAACGACTTCTTCTACCTGGACAAAAACCTTGCCGCCGTTAGCCCTAACAGCCTGGGCAATTGTTAACATTTCAAGATTGTAGGGCTCTCTGTCGGTAGAGATGTTGCCGTTTTTGTCGGCCTTGGTTCCTCTCATCCAACCGACATTGAGGTCCATGCCTTTGAAGAACAGTATTTCTTCTCCCCTGAAATCAGGGATGTACTCAACAAATTGCTCTTTGCTGTCTTTAGCTAACTGGTTGATTGCTCCGCCGTCCACACGGGGGTCGACAAAGGTGTTAAGACCGCATTGGGACAAGGCGCCCTTCATGCCTCTGGCTTGTTCCTTGTAAACCTGTAACAGGGTACCCAAGGGCAGGTTCCAGCCTGCTATTTTATTACTCATTAATTGCTCGGTTAAGAAATCGGAGCAGGCAGAGTGCGAGCAAACCCATCTTTCCATCAAACCGGTATGCGCCAGATGGTCTTCACACCGGCAAAAACCATTTTCTTTAGTAGCTGCAAAGCCCCCGCCGCCTGCCGCGTGGGTATAGCCGATGCTTTTGGGATGACTGGTCTCCAAAAATCTCTTTTCAACTTCCATTAAAATTTCTTCCGGCGTCCCGGAGCATCCAAATGTGGCAACTGCAATGTTGTCGCCATCATTGATCAAATACGCGGCTTCCTTAGCCGTGATAAATTTCGGTTTTGACATTATACACAAACCTCCGTTTACTGAATTTTCAAAAATCTTTACTGATAGATGCAATAATCACATGTGATTATTGCATCTAAGCAACCTTATAAAGCCTTTTCTAGAATACCCGCTCCTCAGTTGCCCAAGTCGGGAACCACCTGTAGTATTCCTTCGGATGCGCCACTTTCAGGCCATCGTAGGTGGCCTTGACAAGCTGGATGCCTTTTTTGTTCCGCAATACCATGACATAGCCCTTTTCTTCCAGGGCGACAATGGCTTTTTCCAGGGCAGCGTCATCAGCGGCAATATATTCTTTGATATCGCCCAGCGTCATATGCAAACCGGGGTTGATCTTGTAGTCTTCAGCCAATACGGCCAGAAGATTATCTTCACTCACAGCCAGTTTCTTCTCAACAGGTCCCACTGCAGGCACAGGAACGCCCAGTTTTTCGTCGATGACACGGCGCGGCATCTGAATATCCTCCGCCATCAATTTAAGAGCAGACCTGAATATGGTCAGCCTGCAGGCTTCCACGGTACCACCGGCCACGTGCTCAGTCTTGGAAACTTCAAAGACGTTCTGTACCGGGTAGAAGCGGTTCACACCGTCTCCTCCCATAATTTGCGTGGCATCATTTGCCGACTGCAGGGTGATTTCAGCGCCATAGGCCTTAACGGCACTGGCTTCAATGGTAACATCCTCTTCCATATCCCAAAGGTATGCCGTGTAGTATACTGCAATACGCGAGACCTTTAACCTGGTCACGATATTGGCAATTTTGTCCTGGTTAGCGGGAATATCGATGGTGGCTTTGCCGAACTGGACCCTCCGCTGTGAATAAGGAACGGCGTTGTTCAATAAAAGCCTCTGCCAGCCGATTGTGCCGGCGGAAATTACAGTTCTCTCAAAATTAAGTCCCGCCATCATTATCTTCCAGGCTTCACCCTCTTCACCGATCCTGTCTTTTTCCGAGACGATCACGTTATCAAAGTCGAGGGAGCCATTCTGCACGTTCTCAAACGCGAGAATCTCATTGAGCTTTTCGCAGCTGAAACCGGGTGTGCCCTTTTTAACCACAAAAGCGGTGAGGTGACGGCGCTTTTTGAAATCTTCCGGAGCATCGCTTGTTCTGGCATACACAAAATAGCGATCAGCGACACCAGCTGCAACGATAAAGCGTTTTTTACCGTTCAGGACGTAATGATCTCCTTCTTTTTTGGCGGTTAAGGTTATTCCTGCAGCGTCAGTTCCGGCTGTCATTTCAGTGATAACAACAGCCCCAATTTCGCCGCTGGCGATAGCGGGCAGGAATCTCTTCTTCTGTTCTTCCGTACCGGCTTCGATAATCTGCCGCAAGCCGCCGTTCATATTGCCCACGACGATCCGGCCAATACCCGGCATTAATGTGTGCAATTCTTCAGCCAGGATGCAGGCGCCTGTCGCGCCCAGTCCCAAGCCGCCGTACTCTTTGGGGATAGCAGCGCCGATGTAGCCTCTTTTGCCTATCTCTTTATATATTTCAAAGGGAAATTCTCTGGTCCATCTGGTTCTCGCATCAATTGGCGCGATTTCGTTACAAAATGCTCTTACCTCTTGTTGAAAAGCTAATTGCTCTTCTGTCCACCAGGGAAATCCTTTCATTTTACTACCTCCTTTAATGTAAATACCGGATTTTGATAGTAATATACTGAATATTACTATATCTGATAATACTATATGTGAGAATCACCTCATTATAGAATTACCTGGGCTATTGTTAAAATAGCCCAGGTAATTAAACGTACTATATTCTTACCACTTACGCATTGGCAGTTCTTCCGGAACTTCCCAATCTTTGATTTCCTGCATCCACGGCGCCCTGTTGACAAATTCGTCATGAGCAAGGGGCACCGGCGGGTGGCTGATCCATTGCGGGTCGAATTCTTCCTTGACCTTCAAAAGCCAGGTGTGATAGTTCGGGCCATACATCGGTCCGGTCAGGAACAGCGGCTGGTGAGGTCCTAACAATGAAGTATAGTAGCGGTGTTTGATGTTCATCTTCGAGGTGTCTACATAGAACTGGTCCACACCTTTGATGTCTTCGCGATGGTCCCAGTAAATGAGGAACTCGGAGTAACCCTGGTGGCCCATTTCGAAGCCCTGGAACCAACCGGGATCGCCGAAGTCCGGCATGAGCGGCGGTGTGTATTTCCGCTTGAGTTCGGCATAGGTTTCACCATGCTGTGTGGCCTGGGTGAGAGATTCAATGATATAGTCAACTGATACGTAGGAACCGCACATGAGCCACATGCCTGCCGAGTCGGCGTTTTTAATCCAGGACTCGTCTGAAGGCTTGGTGCGAGTCTGAGTTCCGCCCAGTTCCGTCATAATGTCGTTTAAGACTCTTACCTGATAGTCGAAATCTTCTTGAGAGGTATAGCCTACCACCAGCACCCTGACGATGAAGAAGTTCCTGAGGCTTTCTTCATTTTCAACCAGCCAGAGTTTCCAGAATTCTTCTTTGTCCTCAGCCTTGGCGATAGCTCTCCAGAACTTGGGAACCTTCGTCAATGCGGCGGCGATTTCAGCATGGCCAATTTGATACATGGCCTCAACCTGTTCTTTCTTGGAGGGCATCAGGAAGTTAAACCATCTTACCCGCGGCGGCAGGGCCAGGGCAGTGTTGGGAGCAATACCGCTCGGCTCCAGCTTCTCAGGCTGGAAGGGCAGGGTCTTGATCGCCATCTTGCTGACAATACCAAGGCAGCCGCGCAGTCCGGTGAAACCTCTCAACAGACCTCTTAAGTCGGGGCCGGGACCCTCACCCCAGAACGGGTCGTCCATGACTGCCAGTGAACCCATCTTCACTACGTCGCCCTCGGGCAGAACCAGTTCGGTGCCGAGGATACGCCTGTGCGGCAGACCAATCCTGTGGCTCAGGGGGGACCAACCGTCACCGATGAGGTTACAAATGGCCGAGCACTGTGCGCCGCCGCCGCCGATAACGGAGTAGGCGCCTTTGTTCAGGGCTTCCTGCTGGCAGGCTGCCAGGGTTACGCCGCTGCCCACATCAAAGTAGAAGTGTTTCTCATCATATTCAAACTGGTTGGTCCGCTTCAGGTCGATAATCAGCTCGTTTTCCACGTGGCAGTGGGTACGGGGACCATAGAAACCTGTTGAGTACGGTACGTACGGTACATCATAGCGGGCGCAGATTTTCACGACCTTCGAGATTTCTTCTGTATTCTTGGGGAGACAAACAGCATGCGGCAGAACGGTCATAACACGCTCATAACCGGTACCGTTTTCATAGCCGGCCGGACCTGAACGGTATCCTTCCATAACAGCCGGATCTTCGGAAATATACCTATCTCCCACAACCGCTTTAATAGCGTTGTATGCTTGTCTATTGATGCTCATTGTTACACCTCCTTATATTTCAACTGAGGCAGCGATAAGCTCAGCTATATCCATAACTTTCACGCTGCCGCCGTCTTCTTTGGCAACCTGGGCAAAGTTGCTCTTGCACCACGGGCAAGCGGATACAAGAACCTCGGCTCCAACTGCTTTAACCTCTTCCAAGCGATGGTTGGCCGCAAATTTGGAGAATTCCGGATAAGCTTCTTTCGTGCCACGACCGCCGCCGCAGCAGAACGCATTCTCACGGATCCTGATCGCTTCAGTGAAGTCAGCGCCGGGGATAGCATTCAACAGGTTGCGGGTTTGCGCATAGAGGCCTTGTCTGCCACGCCTTCTCAGCATTCCGGGATAAATCATACCCATCCAGCCGCGTTCGCCCTTATAAGGTTTCCAGGGGTCGCACAGTCTGCTGACGCTGCATGCGTCATGGTAGGTGAAGCGCACGTCAACCGGTTTGGTCAACTTCAGCTTGCCTGCTGCCAGCGCTTTGTCGGCAAATTCAATCAGGTGCAGGACTTCAAAGCCAAGGTCTTCCGTGGCGATGTCGAGCATCTTCGGATAATCGACCTTCCACATACGATAGCATTCAGCGCAGCTGGTCACCAGGGTTTTAGCGCCTGTGGCCTTCACTGCAGCAACGTTGGCTTCGGCCATTTTCTTGGCTTCATCAAACATACCAATGGAGAAGGGAGTGTTGCCGCAGCACTTCTCGTCTTTCAAGAGCATGAAGGGAGTGCCGGTGGCGTTGAAGATCTTCGCCGTCGCCTGTGCGATAGCGGGATTGACATAGGCGGAAGAACACCCTACAAAGTAGAGGACATCGGCCTTGTCGGCAACTTTGATGTCTTTCGTTACCCACTTGGTTCTGCTTTCAGTGGCCCCGAAATAGTTATTCTTTTTGGCGATATTGTCGACGACCTTCTTGTGAGCCGGCAGAGGAGCGGCGCCGTCTTTGACAGCCTTGACCCTCAGGGCCTCAAGGGACAACTCGATTTCCAGGTCGAGGTTACGTTTGCAACCCACGTCACAGGCTCCGCACAGCGTACAGGCATAGAGGATTTCCAGGAGCTTGTCCGTCCATTGCAGTCTGCCTTCTTCAATGGCCAGGCCGATTCTCATTTTGCCCATGGCGCCGTAAGCGTCAAAGTCATTCCAGAGGTTGCTGGCGCATCTGACCGGGAAAGACATGCCGGGGTTGTAGGTATGCTCTACCCAGTAGCACCCTTTGCACTTAATGCAGTGCTCCATGTCATAGACAAAATTCTTCAGGTTGGTAATATCAAAAGTGAGTGGCGTTTTTGGCGTATCATAGCGGTCACCTAGTTTATCAACTACAGATGCTTCTTTTCCTAAATTATGAGGGCCCGCCAACTGATCATATTTTGCCATGTTTCTTCCTCCTTTCTCCTTAGAAACACAAGTTTCCGGGATTCATAATATTGTTGGGGTCGAATACTTTCTTAACACGCTTCAAGGTCATGGTGTAGCTGGCAGCTTTGTCGTATACCATGTCAGCGATCTCGCCGTAAGGCCTTGAGAAGAAAGCGCCGGCGTTCATGAGAGCAGCTGCGGCTTCACGGTTGATCTTGGCAACCATGGCTTTTTCCTGCTCGTCTTCCGGGTTGTAGAACAGGCTGAATTCAACCTGGGCGGCACGGTTGTGCTCGATCGGCTGGATGTATTTGCCGATATCGGCGATGGGATAACCGTTCTTGGCGGCGATTGCATCCATAATCGCAACTTGTTCTTTTGCCTTGCCAGGTCTGGTGATGTAGAAGATATCCTGGACGCCGCCTCTTAAGCGATCCTTCCAGTACTTGACATCTGCCGGCCACGGAGACCTAAGCATCGGCATAAGTTTTCTTCCCAGGCCGGGGAAGCCGGGCAGTTTATCAGAAAGCGGCATATCGGTGAATTCACCACGTAAAACTTCAGTGAGGAATTTTTCTTCGTAGGCGATTTTTTCTTCCGGCCTTCTCATAACGCCGCTGATGGTCAGGATGAGTGTCCACGGCGGGAGCTTGGCGGCGAGTTCGTCAAAATCCTCAGCCTTGTCGGCAATGATTGCGGCGAGGTCAACGTTGTTGAGGAGGAGGCATTCCTGGCCAATCCTTCTCGGAAGGATCCTGTGCAGGAAGTTGTTGGCATATTCCAGATCGGTAACCGGAGCAAAATAGATCTTGTCTATTTTGGTCTGGTGTTCAATCTTGGCGCTCATCCAGTTGACAATACCCATGGTGCCCTGGGAGCCCTGCATAAAACGGTAGAAGTCAAGGCCTGGGCCGGAGGGATTGGCGCCTCTTGATTTTGAATCGGGGAAACCGTTAACGGATGCAGAACCCATTCTAAAGATGGAACCGTCAGCCCAGGTAACTTCCATCGACTGGGTCGGCTCACCATAATCATAAACGATATTCGTCGGAACAGCCCTGTCCAAGGTGTCGGATAATACTGAACGGTCCGGGCGGGGCAGCAGCGGCATAATAGTCCGCATACCCTGTTCCTTCAAAGCAGCGCAGTACTGGCCCCACGTTACACCGGCTTCAAACCTGGCCAAGCGGTTGGCTTTGTCAATCTCGAGGATTTTATTCATCCTCTTCATATCGACAACAACGCCACCCTGTTTCGGTATGCTGGAACCGTACAAGTGTGTCCGGGAACTAACGGGCACTACAGGGATGTTATTTTCGTTGCAGTATGCAACGACCTTTCCTACTTCTTCCGAGCTACCAGGCCATACCACGGCGTCTGCCATGCCTGACGGAAGGAGACTCAAATCTTTAGCATACAGTTGAAGGTCTTCCACTGTGTCGCTGACGTTCTCCTTCCCAACAATCTTTGCTAACGCGTCCTTGATGCTCATTTTGTTCCTCCTTTCAGATAAAAAAACTTTAACCATGTATTCCCATAGACCAGTTTTTGAGAACATTCTACAAGAAGCCCTCTCACTGAATGGAAACCAAACTGGGTTTTAAATAACTGCCTATTAAATTTGCTGCATAAACTTTCAGTTGGCTAGATTTCTTCCATTCCCCCTTTCACCATTGCGTCACGCTAGCCTCCTTTTCTTCAAATACAGTTACGTTTCGCAAATTAGCAACAATTTCACAGGCTATATTATTGGCTGTAATATAATACTAAGTTTTAATATTGATTATAGTAATACATGAAAAAAATAACAGCTTTCAAATAATCCTTTTTCTATATTCAATTATCAAAAAAATATTGCGCTGTAGTATAATATATAGTAGTATTAGATGTATTAGTTTAACTGCCCGCTTTGTACATTTGAGAACTATTACAACTAAATTATATCTACAGTTGTTCGCCCAATCTATTGACTCTTTTGACAAACCTTAAGCATAAACAGAAATTATTTTTGTTAACACTATACAAAACAGTCCGGCTGCCAGATATAACGGCAGCCGGACTGTATATTTCGTTGGATAAACCTGACTGACCAGGGGCTTAACGGCTATCCGAAGTAATTTATTTGTATTATTATCATACAAATATGGTTTCACATTCCCCGCGATTCGATAAGCTTTTCATCTCCGGATTATGTCAAGCATCCCATATTTACACCGAAACTGGCCTCCTGCAATGGAACCATCTACTTCCTCAACTGCCACCTCCGGAGAAACAAGCCTGGTTGAAGTTGGGACAACTGCAAAACTAGCCCCGGTCCAGATTATCATCATCGGCTCTGCAGGGATCTCACCAATAATAAGTCGGCCCTTGGAGATAGAGAGTTGAGATGGTTCCACATTCAGTATTCTCTGGTTCGCCTCGGAAAAATAATCATAGATTACTTCAATGGTAATTCCCAGCAAATCCAAAAGGTCATTGGAGAACCTGGTAAGCATTGGTGGATTCGCTTTTACCGACAAATATTCATCGGCCGGAAATAGCGGATGAGAAGCAAATTCCTCAGTTGTATCCTCAGGGTCTGTTGGACCAACCGTAACATTTCTATTGGCCAGTGAAATCCTGTCGACACCAGCCTTAATCAGCGGTTCGGTTTTTATCGGAATGCCGTGCGGCACCACATAAGTATAATCATCAAGCCTCAAGACGTCAAAAGGTATATCTATTTCACGGTCATAGGACAATTTTAAGCACCTTCTCTCATAAAAATTGGGGAACTACCTGATACACACTCTTCTAACCGCCTCGGCCATACCCTCCAGGTTTTTAACATCAAACAGTCCTGTAGCTGATCCGATAAAGGGACGGACATAGGTATCAAAATAAGACATATCCTCCTCCTCGTCTACAACTACGCGGAAGATATAGAAGGCTTTTGTCTTGCGGTAAAGTTTTCTTACTTCCAGAGAAGATTTCTCGGGTTCTGAAGTAAACAGGTCTGATAGCATGAGCACAACCGTTTGAGGTGAGAACTTGTCATGATGATCTTCCTGCAATGTTTTTAGAGCATAGTAAATACTCGTTGTACCGCCCCAGTTTTCCCTTAACTGCATGACACTGACAGTGTCCTGCCAGGTCTTCCCGAGATCTTTCGTTACATGTTCAAGATCCTGGGCAAAGATAAAGATTTCCTTTTTCGACAACTCAAGGCCAACCGCCTGAATTAGTTGGATCAGCATCTTGATCCATACCTGCATCGAACCGGAAGTGTCCAGGATGATTACGAGCCGGGGTTTTTTAATAACCCTGGTTTTATACTTAAGATCAATCATTACTCCACCCGTTTGGATGGAACGTCGCAAAGACCTCCTGTAGTCAATCTGCACATTCACTTTGCTGCGCCTGCGGTTACGGGACAGCGTAGAAACCAGCCGTTGCGCAATTTTACGCATCTGGATTCTGGCATCTTGCACGTCATCTTCAGTTATCTCGTCTTCCTGAACTGTCAAATACCCACTGCTGACTCGTTCAGTATTAACGACCAGCCCCTCTCCTGATAAGGGTTTGGTACCCTTGCGGCCCTGATATACGGCAGGCTCATCGGCAGGTATTGCTAAAACACCGCCGGGGCCGGACTTCAGCCTCTGGGTATCAGTGGGTAGTTTTTTAACAGGCAACCTGAAAAGTGCTGCAAGCCATTCCCAGTAGTTCTGGCATTGCTCTCTGATAATTTCAAGAGTTAGAGGTTTTTGCACACCCATTTCCCGCCACCTTTCTTCCTAAACGACTCTTGATCCTCCCTGGTCTTTAAAAAGAGCGAGTTCAATGTATTCAGGAACGTAGGTTCTAAGGCGGACAACTTGATATTTACTGCAGACTGGGCCAGGTCCAGGCTTTCCGATATGGACGGGGGTTTTAAGAGCTGCAACTCTACCCGCAACAAGTGCATGGTACGGGCAATCTGCAGAGCTAAAGCAGGGCGAAGACCATCAACCTTGCGCATCAGGATGGTAGCCTCCCGGTTCATCGTCGGAAAGTCAATATATAAATAGACACACCTTCTGCGCAGCGCGTCACCTAAGTCTCTCACAGCATTTGAAGTTAATATTACCGGGGGATGAGACGCAGCCTTTACGGTACCAAATTCCGGTATTGATACTTGAAAGTCCGAAAGGATCTCCATAAGGAAAGCCTCAAACTCCGGATCCACTTTGTCAATTTCATCAATAAGCAAAACAGGGGTTTTCTCAGCCTGAATGGCGGCCAGCAGAGG